>JAAYOD010000011.1 GCA_012520515.1 Clostridiales bacterium | reverse complement strand
TCTCCTTTTGGCTCTCGCCTTTATTATATCATTACTAACTTTCAAACTGGTACAATTTTAGGGGGGCATATCACTATAACAAATATAATTCTTAACGCTATTATGATACCGCTTTGGGGTATTAAGGGTGCGGCTGCCGCTACTTTAATAACACAAATTTTTACTAATTTTATTGTTCCATCGTTTTTTAAGGATATCAGAATAATAGTAAAATACATCATACAAGCCTTTTTACTAAAAGGTGTATTTAGAATAAAATAATAGAAGCCAACAGACAAATGTATTAGTGAACTAATACAAAAAATTTTTGAAGTTGAATACCCATATTTAGTACCCATAAATCTATCAAAAAAGCATAAAAAAGACAATAGCCAAATAATTTACAAAAGCATAGCAATGGAAATATAGGTATAAAAAAAGCCAGTTTCCGTAGAAAATAGCTTTTTATATACCATTTGGCAGAGAGAGTGGGATTTGAACCCACGGTGCGCTATCAACGCACACACGATTTCCAATCGTGCTCCTTCAGCCTCTCGGACACCTCTCCAAAAATTTTCTTAATAATTTTAGCACTTAAATATGCTTTTTGCAAGTGTTTAATCTAGTATAAACAATTTTTAAGGGGTAATATATCTATAACATTAAAAATCTGCCGATAAAACTTATCGGCAGATTTTTAATTAAAACCTTGTCATTTTGTTTTAGGGTAGTACTGCCTTGTCGTGCAAGCGTAGGCCATAGCAGTCAAAACTGCCGTCGGGCGTTATTGTTATTACCGTTCCGCCTCTTTGCTCTACTTTTTTGCTAATTCCCATATAAGCTAAGTAGTCTATACTCATACCGTAGGTTAGCCTAATGCCCTTATAGTCTAATGAGAAGTTGTTTAAATGGTCGTGTCCTACAAAAATGCCTTGCGTGCTTCCAAGCTCTAGCATAGTTTCAAACATTTTATCAGGGTAAACGCCGCAATACACAATTTTGCCAGATTCTCCCGCTCCGCCATATACAAGCTTTACATTTTCGGTATCTTTATAATCATTTTCCATATATTCAGTCCAAGCAAGTAAATATTCTTGTAACGGTATATGGAAAAATGCCAAACTCTTTATCATGGGGCTTTCGTTATCGATAAGTTTATTTTGCGCATCAAGTTTATTTATCTCATTGGCATACCAGTCTATTTGATTTTGATGAATGTTATCGTATCTCCATTTAATGCCAAATGAATCTCCTTCAATATAAGAGTGAGAATCCATCATCATAACAGCTTGAGTAATAATACCCTGTGAGTTTTTGACATTAATAAAATAATTACCGTATCCGTCCACATCTTCAGGTCCTATTTGATATAGACAACGGGCATTTTTATTATGCGCATAGTTTACATCTTTGTCTAAATAGTACTTTGCTATTTCTTCTCTTGAATAATAGCTATAAACCTCTGAGTCATGGTTGCCTAAAGTTACTGTCCAAAATACACCCAAACTATTCATAAAGTTTGCAAAAATTTTGGTGGGGTTTAAGTTGTTGAAACTGCCTGACGAAAATGGCACGGGGTAAGCGATATCGCCTGTAACAATAATTAGGTCAGGTCTAGAAGTTTCTACAAGTTCGCTAATAGCTTTCATAGCCATTTTATCTTTTCTTGAGGAAAAGGAACCACCGCCAATATGTATATCAGTAAGCTGAAGCACCACAAACTCATCATCCGTGGTAAAGGTCCAATAGCCGTTTTCATCTAAGGTGGGAACTAGAGCGTCATCTTTTTCCTGTGACGCATAGCTTTTAGCTAGCTTAATATTTTTCTTTACCTCTACCACCGTTGCAATAAAAATACTGCCAACAGTAGCGCCAATAACTCCAATAATTATTGCGATTATTATAAGTGCCTTTATGCCTCTTTTGACTTTCTTAGCTTTTTCTTTTTTTGCCATAAATACCTCATAAGCGGATAAGGATATAGTTTTATTATCCAGCCCTTAGTTTACTAGATTTTCTGTGTTTGGTCAATATCTATTTTGACATTAAGAGCCAAAAACCACCCTTTATAATCCCACTAGTAATATATTCTTGAAGTTTAATATTAAGGTTATGGGTATATAAAATATTGTAAATAAATTAACTATAGCAAAATCTTTTCGGCGATAAAAAACCTAATAAAGATATTGCGTTATTTTTAGAAATATGCTAAAATGTAACAGTAAGAATTTTTGGAGGTCCTATATGCGTAAAAAAAAGAAAAAAGATATAGAAGAATTCGAATTACAGTATCCTGGCCCTATTGCTGAGGAAGAAGAAATTTTTGAGCGTAATTATTTCGAAGAATATTACCTTGCTTACAAAAATGATTATATTACGCAATATCTTGATGTATACAGGAAGCTAAAAGAACAAGAAAAAAACAACAATAAATAGCACCTAGTACCAAGAAATTGGTACTTTTTTATAAGGAGATAATGATGTCATTACTATCTAAGGTACTAAAAATTGCCGTGCCAATACCCAAAATATTACATGGAGACAGCTTTTTATTTATAGGTCCGCACCCTGACGATATTGAAATTGGGGCAGGCGCTACTGTATATAGGCTAACTTCCATGGGCAAAAAGGTAAAATTTTTGATTTGCACAGACGGTAGATATGGCACACTTGACGCTGATATGGACGACGAAACACTTATTAAAATTCGTCAAGCCGAAGCTAAAAAATCAGCCGCGCATTTAGGTGTAGATGATGTAGAGTTTTTGCCTTATCCTGATGGCGGGGATTATAACGAATACGATTTGACAAAGTCTATTGCAAAAGTTATTTGCACTTTTAGACCGAACTTTATTTTTGCGCCAGACCCCAAACTGCTTACAGAACTTCATATAGACCACATAAAAGTAGGGCAGGCGGCATCTCACGCTTTTATTATGAGCGGAACGCCCAAAATGGCAAAAAATCTTGGTGTAGAGAGCATAAGCCTTAAAGGTATAGCTTATTACTATACAAATAGGCCTAATCAATATATCAAAACTTCCAATCTTATCAATAAGCAGATTGAGGCAATAAAGCTTTTTGAAAGTCAGTTCCCTAATACAGAAGAATGGCAACAAAACTTTAAAGGACTTACTCTTTATATCAAACTTAGAGCAACGCGCTTTGGTCTAAAACGCTTTTGGAAAAGCGCTGACGGCTTTTGCGTACTAGGCCCATTGCATACCCATTGCGCGCCCGAAAGTGAAGATTTTTAATTGATAAAAACTTGACAACAGCGTTTTTTATGCATATACTATAAACAATAATATTCAGGGCGTAGGTGAAAGTCCACGACCGGTGGTGACAGTCCACGAGCCGCCAACTAGCGCGCATGATTGGGTGTAATTCCCAAACCGACGGTTATAGTCCGGATGGAAGAATTTATATCTTCTTTACATGCCCTTTTACGGGTATTTTTTTATACCTAAAAGGAGAGTAAAATGAACAAAAAAACCAAGAGAATTATTACATTTTCCACATCTTATATGGCAAAAATAGCTATACTTACCGCAGTATCATTTTTGCTATATTTTTTTGCTAAATTTAATTTGCCTGCAATATTTCCGGGCTTTTTAGAGTTTCAGATATCAGAACTGCCAGCGTTGCTTGCGGGATTCTCTATGGGACCAGTATCAGGCTGTTTGGTAGTTACGCTAAAATGCCTATTAAAAATGCCATTTACATCTACAAATATGGTAGGTGAGCTTACCGATATTGTTATAGGGATTGCGTATGTTTTGCCATCATCTATAATCTATTCCGTTAGAAAGAGCAAAAAAAATGCCTTAATTGGATTAAGCGTAGGCATCGTTTTTGTGGAAATAATAGCTGTTTTGTTAAATAGGTTTGTATCCGTTCCATTTTATACCCAATTCTTTTTTGGCGGTAATTTTAGTATTCTTATCAATATGTTAAGTTCACTCTATCCCAAAATTAATGCCGACAATTTTTACGCATACTATCTATTGCTTGGCGTAGTTCCTTTTAATCTTTTAAGAAGTCTAATTGTTGCAATTTTGACTTTTTTGTTGTATAAAAGGTTGAGTGGAATTTTACATTGGGAAGGAAGTATGGCAGTAAAAATTGATGAAAAGAATGTACGCAAGAGTTGTTTTAGGTCAAAGAGCGTAACGGATACCTATAATTTAGCTAAAACTTTGGCAAACACGCTTAAAGGCGGTGAAATCATTGTGCTTGACGGAGATTTGGGCGCAGGGAAAACTACATTTACCAAAGGGCTTGCCAAGGCGATTGGCATCGATGAAAACAGCGTAAACAGCCCCACTTTTACCATAATGAAAGAGTACGACGGCAAACTAAAGCTTTATCATTATGATATGTACAGGCTAAATTCCGATGAAATATCAGAGCTTGGTTTAGAAGAGAACTTTAATGAGCCCCAAAGCGTGTGTGTTATAGAGTGGAATAAATTTGATAATCTTAAAAATGTAATCAATGTAAGGATAGAAAACACAGGTAAAAATTCAAGAAATATTACCATAGGAGAATAAAATAAATGAATGTTTTGTGTGTGGATACATCGGGCGATAAAATAGCGCTAGCGCTTGCAAAAGGCGATGAGCGTTATACTTTTATCAGCGCAGAAAATAGCAAAAAACATAATAGTTTATTGTTAAGCTATATAGATAATATGCTAATAGAGCATGCTCTTAAGTTAAGCGATATAGATTATTTTGGCGTGAATGTAGGGCCTGGTTCTTTTACTGGCATTAGAGTGGGCGTAGCTACTGTAAACGCTTTTGCGCTTGCGCTTCAAAAAAATGTTGTGGAAGTAACTAGCTTAGAACAGCTTTTTGATGGTGATGATGCGCTTAGTATGCTAGATTGCAAACATGGCAACTACTACTGCGCCCTAAAGCGCAATAATGAAATAAGTTATTTGGCGTTAAATGAAAAGGAAATAACAGACTATACAGAGAAAAAACTAGAGCTTACCAAGCCGTTGCCTAATAAGCTTTTAGAAAAGACGCTTGAAAAAATAAAGGCTAAGCAATTTGTAAAGCAAGCCAAGCCATTTTACCTTAAAAAGACCAGCGCTGAAAGGGAAACAGGCATAGATGCTTAATTTTGAAAAATTAAATTTTGAAAATGTCGCAGGCGTTGCGCTATTAGAAAAAGAGTGCTTTGGAAAATATGCGTGGAGCCAACAGCTTTTAATTGAAGAAATCAACCAAGAAAACAAACATTATATTGTAGTTAAAAAAGATAACACCGTCATAGCGTATGGCGGTTTTTCACAGGTTTTAGACGAAGCGCATATTATGAACATAGCGGTAAAAAGTGGCTACCGCAAGCAAGGAATTGCATATAAACTATTACAAAAGCTAATAGATTTAGCTAAAGAAAAAAATATCTCTAGCATGACTTTAGAAGTTAGAGAAAGTAATATCCCTGCAAGAAATCTATATGAAAAACACGCATTTAAGCTAGCTGGAGTACGGAAAGGTTACTATCAAGATAAAGAAAATGCGTGTATTTATTGGAAAGCACTGTAAGGGAGGGGAAGTTATTTTAATAAACCATATCCAATTTGGGCAAGGGGAAGATATTATTTTTTTGCATGGCTGGGGGGGCAGTATCCAAAGCTTTTTGGGCATAGCTAACCGCCTTAAAAATAATTATCGTGTCACCTTGGTAGACTTTTACGGTTTTGGCGACACACCGCCCAAGCCATATCCCATTTATCTTGAAGATTACGCTGAAAGCATACTAGATATAATTGAGCATTACAAAATGCGTCAAGTAATTTTGGTTGGCCATTCCTTTGGCGGACGGGTAGCAATAAAATTTGCGTCAAGATATAGCCACCTTTTGCAAAAAATAGTGCTGGTAGATAGCGCAGGCATAAAGCCGAGGCGAAAGCTAAGTTATTATTTTAAGATATTTAGGCACAAACTGCTTAATTTGTTAAATATTGAGCATACGGCAGGAAGCGCTGATTATAGAAAATTAGACAGCGTAGCAAAACAAACTTTTAAGAATATTATAAACGAAGACCTAACTCCAATAACCCAAAAAATAACTTTGCCCGTTTTAATTTTTTGGGGTGGCAAAGACAAAGAAACTCCCATATATATGGCAAGGAAGTTATATAAAAATTTGGTATGCTCCACGCTTATTGTATTCAAAGGCCTTGGACATTATGCCTATATTGAACGACAAAACCAATTTTATATGCTTCTCAAATCATATTTATTGGAGGAACACTATGCACTGGCTGACATTATTAACAATCATAATCTTGGGGGCAGTACTATCCTTAAGATACCACACGCTTTGTCAAAACAATAACTATAAGTTACCTCTTTCTAATAAGTTTTTTATACATCTTGCTAGTTGCTTAGCTATAATAATACCTGCAATATTAGTATTTTCTTTTATTACCAAATTTACAATCGCGGTATACAGCCTATCCGCTGGTTATTTTATATTGCTTGCATTTACCTCTATCTTTATTTACTCTGGATACAAAACTAAGCTAAAGTTTACATATAGAGCAACTCTAAGCGTAGTTTTTTGTAACTATATCCAAATTATGCTAGTAGTTATCTTAGGACTTTTTGTTGAAGATGCAAAACTTCTTATGATAACAAGTTTAGCAGTATATGCGCTGACGCCTGCAATTATGGTAGTTTCATACACGCTACTTAATGCAGTATTCGTAAAAAAAAATCAGAACTTCATAGCAAAGTGCAAGAAGAAACTGATGGAGATAAACCCTATCAGGATAGGGATTACGGGCAGTTATGGTAAAACTAGCTGTAAAAACATACTAAGCCATTTGTTAAAAAATAACTTTAAGGTGTGTGTCACAGAAAAAAACTATAATACCCCTATGGGTGTTGCGCTTACTATTGACAAAATGGAAGCCGACACCAAAGTTTTCATTGCTGAAATGGGAGCAAGGAGAAAAGGGGATATCGCAGAGCTTAGCGCGCTTGTAGAGCCAGATTATGGCATAATAACTGGGATAACCAATCAGCATTTACAGACCTTTAAGAGCATTGAAAACATCTTTGAAGAAAAGTACAATTTAGCTATTAGCCTTACCGACAAATCAACTTGCGTCTTTAACGGCACAGATAAATATACTCTAAAAATGTATAAGCAGTATAAGGGCAAAAAAAAGGTGGTAAAACTTAACAACTTCGCCGACCTTTACGCCAACAATATAGTGACAGATAGCAACGGTTCTAGCTTTACTATAAATTACAAAGATGTCAGTTTGGACTGCCAAACTAAGCTTCTTGGTAGACATAACATAGTAAACATACTTCTTTGCAGTGCGCTTGCTCTTGAGTTTGGCGTAGATAACCAAACGCTTGTAGAGAGTATAGCTACCTTGCCCCAAGTGCCCCATAGATTGCAACTTATTAAGTCCAACGGGATAAATATTCTTGATGATAGTTATAACGCAAATACCTTAGGCATAAAATATTCTCTAGAATGTCTAGGGTATTTTGATACAAGAAAAGTGGTGCTTACTCAAGGTATAGTGGAACTTGGCAAAGAGCAAAAACAAGCCAACAAGCAAATAGGACAAATGATTGGAGCGGTGGCAGATGTTGTGATACTTTGCGGAACTAACGCTCAAAGCATTAAAGATGGTCTTGATGAAAGCGGATTTACCAAGCCTATGTTTTTATATAATTCGCTAAAAGAAGCTCAGCAAAATTTTAGTAAGATATTAAAAAAAGGCGACACTTTGCTCATTCAAAATGATTTGCCCGATGTAATTTAAGGAGATTGTTATGGCAAAAAATATTGCTTTATTGTATGGCGGAGAAAGCTGTGAACACGATATATCCATAATTACAGCTATAAGCATCTATAATGCTATAAAATGGGATTATAATGTTATACTTGTATATATGAAAAACGGCAAGTTTTTTATAGGCGATAAGCTGTCTACAATTGAAACTTACACAGATTTTAAAGAATCAAAGCTAACAGAAGTTTTTTTCCAAAAGGGCGGTATGCTAAAAAGGAAAAAGCGTTCATTAAAATATCAAAGCATTGACTGCGCGCTTATTTGCAACCATGGCGGAGTGGGGGAAAACGGCAGTTTAAGCGGTTTTTTTGAAATAGCCAGAATTCCTTACACAGCTTGCGGTGTCTTAGCAAGCGCTATCTGTATGGATAAGGTATTTTGCAAGTATTTATTAGAAAAATTTCATTTTCCTGTACTAAGCTACAAGGTATATAAAAAAGGTATGGATACTGAGTATTTGCAAGATGTGATATATCCTGTTATTGTTAAGCCTGCTTGTCTTGGCTCTAGCGTAGGTATTAGCATAGCAAACGACAAAAAAAGCTTGCAAGTAGCAATTGAGCTTGGACTTATGTTTGACGACAAACTGCTTATTGAAAAGGCGCTTACTGACTTTGAAGAATTCAATTGCGCCGTTTGCGCTTGTGATGGAAAAATATTGGTTAGTGAAATAGAAAAACCTGTATTTGAAAGCGGATATCTTGACTTTTATGATAAGTATTTATGTAGTGACAATAAAAGAGAATTGCCTGCAAACGCTCCCAAAAAGATAAGGGATAAAATACACAGTCTATGCAAACAGCTTTATACAATTTTTGAATTAAAAGGAGTAGTAAGAATTGATTTTTTGTGTAAAGATGACAAGCTTTATGTAAACGAAATAAATACAATTCCTGGCTCACTTTCCACTTATCTTTTTAAGGCAAAGGGCATTGATACGCTTACACTTATAGACGGTATGATTAATAACGCAATCAGTGTCTTTAATGAGCAAGACAACAAAGTAACCGATTTTGCAAGCTCTGTGCTTAAAAACCTTGATAAGTCAGCATTAAAAACAGGCATTAAAAAATAAGTTATTGCGCTAAATCCTTAGTTATTTTAGCTTTTGCATTTTCTATTTCGGCTACAAGTTTTTCAAGCACATTTTGGGGGGATTGCCACCAGTCGCGTGACCAAACTCTAACTATTTTCCAGCCTTTGCCCTCCAAAAATTTTATGCGGAACACATCGCGCTCTAACACTTCAGTGCTGTTTTGATAGGCTTGATAGTCGCACTCTATGCCAAGCACAAACTTACCAAGTTTTTTATCATAAACGCCTAAAGATAGTTTATAATTTGTGTTGCCAAGGTTTGCAAAGACGGTATAACCTAGTTTTTCTAATTCTGCTTTTATTTCTTGCTCATAGGTAAAGACGCAATCTGTTTTTGCTGACGATGGCAAGTTGGACAAAATTTTCTTTACTTCATCTTGATTGCCCGTACTTACTGCTCTTGCATATTGCAAATACCTTTTTAGCAGTCTAGGCCCTGCATTTTTACTGTTGTCTGCTTGAGTAAGTTCTTCAGGCTCTATGCTAGTTACTATATAAATCTTTTTCCTTGCTCTTGTTATTGCTACATTAAGACGATTTTCTCCGCCCTCAAGAGAAAGTGAGCCAAATTGCGCTACAATTTTGCCTTTATTGTTACGGGCATAGCCTATGCTAAAAATAATGATATCACGCTCATCGCCTTGCACATTTTCCAAGTTTTTTACAAATAAAGAGTGATTTTCTCCGTCTTCATAGCGGTGGGATTCTTGATAAAGCTGACGCCTAAAAGTACCGCTAGTATCAGCTTCTTGGTCCAAAATATCTTCAATATATTCCTTTTGGTCGCTGTTAAAAGTCACAATCCCAATTGATTCATTTTGTTTGCGATTATTAAACAAGCTCTTTAATAGCTTAACAACTGCAACGGCTTCTTGATGATTATGACGGTTGACCCATTCGCCATTTACCTTAATTCGCTCTATGGGTTGTTCTTTTTGTCCATAGCAAAGGTTGGGCGCAATTTGTAGCTTGTTATCATAAAAAGCAAGGTTGCTAAAGTCAATAAGCTGGCAAGATTCACTGCGGTAGTGGTAAGCAAGTTCAATTTGTGGATACTTATTTATAGCTAGGTCAAGTAACGATGTTACTTCAAGCGCCGCTTGCGCTGATAAATCCATATTGGCGTCAAAATCTTCAGCCAGATATCTTCTAATAAAGGTAGATGACGGCGGTAACTGCTTATTGTCGCCAGCTACCACAATCTTTTTACCGCGATAAATAGAAGGCAAGGCGTTTTCTATAAACATTTGGCTAGCTTCATCAAACACCACTAAATCAAACATTTCTTTTTTTAAGGGGAATATGGTGCTAACAGCTTGGGGTGACAACAGCCAGCAGGGGAAAAGGCGCATAAGGTATGGTTCAAAGTGTTCCACCATTTTTCTTACTGGCCAAAGATAACGCTGTTTTTCAATTTGGTAGCAATAATCTTTGCTCTCCTTATCAAACATAGCAAAATAATTGTTATATTCATAAGAAAATCTATCATACGCAAGCGCTTTTGCTACTTCTCTTTGCTCAGCTTTAAGCTCCAAAATTCGTTTTCTGATATTATCAAAAGCTATTGTGTTACAGAGTTTTTCCTTAATATATCCGTCGCTTGCAATAATTTCTTTATAAATGCGCATAGGCACAAGCATATCTAAGATATGTTCAAAAGACCTTCTTGTAATTTTGGCTTTGCTGTATGCAAAATCCAAGATATATATAATATCTTTATCAAGCTCTGATACCGTTTTGTTTATATCCCTTATCTCAATATAGTTTTCCAAAGCTTCAATAATTTTCACAAGTAAATAATTGTTGCCGTTTATTATACTGCCTATGGTAAGAGAAAAACCTTCTTCAGTAAGCACCGACTGCAAAATTTCCAACTCTTTTTCATACTGCAAAAAAGCGTGCATTGCAATATTTAGGTCAATGACAATGCTAGAGTGTAATTTATTATAATCATATTGCGCCTTAGGAAAAAATATCCAAAATGGCGGAAATAGCATAGAAAGTTTGCGCCAAGAGTCAAGGGCGGGGTTTTCTAGCTTTGTAATTATGCTAGCTACCTTTTTTAATGATGGACGGTCACAAGCAATTTTTTCAAGATAAAAAGTAGCTAAATACCTGCTATGCGGATATGCAGAAAAATCAAAGGGCAAACGGTCTTTATCCACAGCTTTTTTCAAAAAATTGTGGCATTTTTTTAAATTGTGCATATCGATATCATTTTGTATATGCACAGCCATAGGATTTCTTTTAATAATGCTTAGTTGGTCTAAATACAGCTTGCCTATTGCCTTATCCTTAATGTGTTTTATGTGGTTTGCTAGCTTATCATACTCCATATAAGCAATGTCGCTGTTCAAAAATTCTGTATATAGGTTATAATCGGCGCTGTTTTGCCCCAAGTTGTAGCTTTTAGCGTACATCTCTTGCAGGCTAAGCCCAAAAGAGTTTTTGGAAAACAGCGTATCGCTTATAGTCTGTAAGATATTAAGCTCTTTTTGTATGTCTTGTTCAAGAAGCGAAAAATTTCTGTCACTGGGGCTTGGGCAATACTTCATTGCTAGCTGGTGCATAGCAATAGCGCGTTCAAAAAACCTTGATTTTTGGTTTTCAGGGTCGGGCAGGAGCATAGCTTTTCTATTGAGATTCCCAAGACGGGAAAATACCACTTCAAGCGCCGCTTGCTTTTGGCTAACTACCAATATGCGCTTGCCTTTGCACATTGCGTCGCTTATAAGGTTGACAATAGTTTGACTTTTGCCTGTGCCTGGCGGTCCAAAAATAACCATATTATTATGGCTGTTGATGCTAGATATAGCTTTTTCTTGCGCATAATCTAAGTCACTTACCGTATAACAAGGCTGTTTTTTTTGCGCTTTTGACATTTTCATTGGCTTGCCTTTGAGCAATAACTCTATACTAGGCGTGGACAACTGGTTTTTTTCCATAATAAGATAATCATTGTATATAGGATTAGCCATAGGAAAGCGACCAAGCACCGCCATGTGTTTATACTCTAATTCAATGTCAGCGCATTCTTTATGCTCATCAAAGGGCACAATGTTTTTACGCTTTTGATATTTTATATCCATACCAATTGCGTTTAGAGAGTCTACCACTTGATAAATGTCCTGATAGCTTTGGCTATCTAGTGGGTCAAATTCTTGCAAAATTCTTTGGGAATTAATATGATTTTCCTTACAATAAGCCAAAATAAAACTTTTATTAAGGGATACTAATTGATTATCTATATGTCTTATTACAACAGAGTTTTTACCAATATCTATTGTCACAGGAAACAATACTAGCGGCGCGCGAACGGTTATATCTTTGCTTATTTTGCCATAAATATAGCCAAACCCTATGCACAAATCGTATTTGCCTGTTTCTTTAAGAAGCTCATTAACTTCTCTTGACAGGTATTTAAGCCAATTCATGTTGGTAGCCAATATGCTGTCGGCATCAATACTTTCAGCTGAACTTTTAGATATTTTTTTGGCTATTTTATCGTTTATTATTACAAATTCGCTTTCTTTGCGCCACAAAAAATCATAAAAGTTGCCACAATCAAAGTGACATAAAATTTGCCCTAAGTCAAAAGAATATTTTTTTACTATGTTTTTAGTAAAAAGTGTGCGGTTTTTTCCGCTAATCTCAATAAATCGCTCTTTATAAGTTTTATAAATCTCTTGCAAAATTTCTCCTATAACAATGTTTTTAATAGTTTGTCAAAAATATCTTTGTTTTGGCGCGCTATTAATTTTTGGTTATTTAATATACTAATAGCTGTTTATTCCCCCAAAGCTAGAATTTATGCCATAAAATAATGGATATTATGTAGCGTGGATAGCTTGACATTTATTATAAATAATGCAATGATATTTATAAAGAATTTACTTTGGAGAGAGCTTTTAGATGAGTTACGCAGACAAGATCTTTATACAAAACATTACGGACATTTTACAAAACGGTTTTTGGGATACAGGCATGGATGTAAGGCCAAAATGGGAAGACGGCACACCTGCCCACACTGTTAAAAAATTTGGCATAGTAAACAGGTATGACTTATCTAAAGAGTTTCCTATCCTTACCATAAGAAAGATAAACTACAAAGCAGCTATTGACGAAATACTTTGGATTTGGCAAAAAAAGAGTAACAATGTAAAAGACCTTAATAGTAGAATTTGGGACTCATGGGCCGATGAAAATGGCTCTATCGGCAAAGCATACGGCTATCAATTGGCGCAAAAACACCAATATAAAGAAGGGAAGTTTGACCAAGTAGATAGAGTGCTTTATGACCTAAAAAACAATCCGCAAAGCCGCAGAATTCTTACCAATATCTATAATTTTTCCGACCTTAACCAAATGAATTTATATCCATGCGCATATTCTATGACCTTTAACACATCGGGAGATACGCTAAACGGTATTTTGAATCAGCGCAGTAATGATATGGCAGTTGCGAACAACTGGAATGTTGTTCAATATGCAGTGCTTATGCATATGTTTGCTCAAGTTTCAAACCTTAAAGTAGGAGAGCTTGTCCATGTAATTAGCGACGCCCATGTTTATGACAGGCACATTCCTTATATGGAAAAGGTGCTTAACAATCCGCAATATGACGCCCCTAAACTTATCATAAACAAAGACGTAACTAATTTTTATGATTTTAAAGTGGAAGACTTTGAACTAGTAAACTATAATAGTACACCGCTAGGTGGGCGTTTGCCTGTTGCAATTTAGGAGAATAATATGAAATCAATAGTTGCAGTAGATAAGCACTGGGGCATAGGTAAAAACAATGACTTGCTATTTGATTTGCCTACCGATATGAAGTTTTTTAGAGATATGACGCTAAACAAAGTCATTGTTATGGGCAGCAACACTCTAAAGAGTTTTCCAGGCGGAAATCCCCTTAAAAACCGCATAAATATAGTGCTTTATCCCAATGGCGAAAAAAGGTCAGACTGCATAATTGTAGAAAGTTTGGAGGAACTTAGACAAGAGCTTAAAAAGTATGACAGCGACGATATTTTTATAGTGGGCGGAGCTATGTTTTACAAAACTATGTTGCCTTATTGCAATACTGCCTATATTACCAAAGTAGACGCTGATGGCAAAGCCGATGTATTTTATGAAAATTTAGACAAAATGCCTAATTGGCAATGCACAGACAGCACAGATAACATTCAAGAAAACGGACTTGTTTTCCGTTTTACTACTTACAAAAACAACGATGTACAAATTTTTTAATACAGGGAGAGATAGATGAAAAAAATTACAATGAAAACACCTATCGTAGAGATAGACGGAGACGAAATGACCAGAGTCCTTTGGAAAATGATAAAGGACACCTTAATATTGCCTTATGTCGACTTAAAAACTGAGTATTACGACCTTGGATTAGAGAATAGAGAAAAGACTAAAGACCAAATCACGATTGACAGCGCCAATGCTATAAAGCGTTTTGGCGTAGGTGTCAAGTGCGCCACTATTACACCCAATGTGCAAAGAATGGACGAATACAACCTTTCTACTATGTGGAAGTCGCCAAACGGCACTATAAGAGCGGCATTAGACGGTACAGTATTCCGCGCGCCTATTGTGGCAAAAGGATTAAAAGTATTTATTCCTACATGGACAGAGCCTATCGTAATAGCAAGACACGCTTACGGCGATGTGTACAGCGGAGTGGAAGCCTTAGTTCCCCAAAAAGGAAAAGTAGAGTTTATACTGCCAAATGGCGATAAACACACCATTTTTGATTTTAAGTCAAGCGGAATAGTGCAAGCTATGCATAATACCAATGAAAGCATATATAGCTTTGCTAGAAGTTGTATGAACTATGCTTTAGATGTCAAGACGGACTTATGGTTTAGCACAAAGGACACCATAAGCAAGATTTATGATGGACGCTTTAAGGAAATTTTCCAAATAGTTTATGATAATGAGTATAAAGAAAAGTTTGAAAAAGCAGGTATTAGCTATTTCTATACCCTTATAGACGATGCAGTAGCTAGAATAGTAAGAGGTAACGGCGGAGTTATTTGGGCTTGCAAAAACTATGACGGCGATGTTATGAGTGACATGATAGCAAGCGCATTTGGTTCTCTAGCTATGATGACATCAGTACTTGTTTCACCCGACGGAAAGTATGAGTACGAAGCCGCTCACGGCACAGTTACCCGCCATTATTATAGATATCTTAAAGGAGAAGATACTTCCACCAATCCTATGGCAACTATTTTTGCTTGGACAGGCGCGCTTAGAAAGAGAGCAGAATTAGACTCACTGCCTGAACTTGCAAGCTTTGCCGACAGACTAGAAAAAGCTTCATTAGAAACTATTGAAAGCGGTGTTATGACAAAAGACCTTGTATCTCTTTATCAAGGACAGGCAAAAGGCGTAAACAGCCAAGAGTTTTTAACAGCTATTGCAGAGAGAATGAATGGTTAGTATTAAAAAAATTGTTGGCGGCTATCTAAGGACAAACAGCTATCTCATAATGAGCGACATAGACAAAATAGCTGTGCTGATAGATGCTGGCGGTGGTGTTGATAAGATAGATAAATACCTTACAGAAAACGGTGTAAAGCTTGTTGCTTTACTGCTTACTCATGGGCATTTTGACCATATGACTGTGACAAACAAGCTAAAAGAAAAGCACGGCTTAAAAATCTATATCCATAAAGCAGACGAAGTTATGCTAAAAGATAAATCTAATCTTAATTGCATACCTGGTTTGAATGTAGAAAAGTGTGACGCCGATATCTTGCTTAACGGAGGAGAAACGCTTAGTTTTGGCGAGATGTCATTAAAGGTTATGCATACTCCAGGACATAGCAAAGGCAGTGTTACTTACATTCTTAACGACAAGTTTATGTTTTGTGGCGATACCTTGTTTAGAGAAAGCTATGGCGCAACTCATTTTCCAGGAGGCTCTATGGAAGAGATTAAAAAGTCTATAAGAGCTTTGTTCAGCTTAGATGGCGACTATACGGTATTTTGCGGTCATGAATCTGATACCACTTTGCAATATGAAAGACAACACAATCCTATAAATTATGCATAGAGTACGACTGGAAATTCCATGTGAAAACTATCTAAACGATGTGCAAGATATAGCTAGAGAGTTTTCGCCCTATCTAGAAATAGACGCAGATTCCCCCCATTTTTTAGGGTGGAATTTTTGCTATCAAGACGGTAACTTTAACATTAATATCTATTCTAGCAATTGGGGCGATTATAAGGACAGCTTAAAAATTGATAACGATGATGAACTGCTTTATAAAAAATACACCAAGCGGTTTTTAAAGCATAGTCTTTATAAATTTTTATCTAAAAATTTAGGTGTAAAACTCCCTTACGGCAGTTTGACAGGTGTCAGGCCTACCAAACTTTACTATGAGCTTACAGAAAGGGGATATCAAGCAGAAGAATATCTTATTGATGAGTTTATGGTATCTAAGCAAAAAGTAAAGCTAATAGCTGATTGCGTTAAAAATCAGCAAGGTATTATAAATACCAATAAAAACGCAGTTGCTTTATTTATAAATATACCCTTTTGTCCCACAAGATGCAATTACTGCTCATTTATAAGCACAGAACTATTTAGAGTGCAAAAAGAATTGCATAAATATATCGACAATGTACAAGCAGGAATTGCCGACTTTAAGAATTTTTTATCAAAAACTAATCATAAAATCACTTCTATTTATATTGGTGGCGGCACACCTACTTGCATTGGCATAGATATGCTAAACACACTGCTTAGCCCATTATCAGACTTTGGGTTGGAATTTACGGTAGAAGCAGGCAGACCTGACACCATAACAAAAGAAATGCTTATTATGCTAAAGCAAAACAATGTTACCAGAATATCTATAAATCCACAAAGTTTTAATCAAAAAACTTTACAAAAGATAGGCAGAAATCACACAGTAGACGATATCCACAAGTGTTATGATATGGCTAAAGAGTTAGGTTTTGTAGTTAATATGGACTTAATTTCGGGACTGCAGGGGGAAAGCTATCAAGACTTTTGTTATAGTGTAGACCAAGCAATTTTGCTTAACCCAAGCAATATAACCATTCATACGCTAAGCATAAAGCGGGGAGCAAAAATCACTCAAGAGGGAGAGAAAAAAAAGGAATTTGGCAATATAGCAAAAATGAACAACTATGCTTATAATGCTCTATATAGCGCAGGTTATCAGCCATATTATATGTACAGGCAAAAAAATACTGCCGACAACCTTGAAAATGTTGGTTTTTTCCGCGATAATTGCCAATGTAAATACAATATTGATATGATGGAAGAAAGTTCTAGTATTTTTGGCATAGGGGCAGGTGCGATGAGCAAAAAAGTGACAGGGAGTCGCCTTGAAAGACTAGCTAACCCCAAAGGTTTTAGAGAATATATAGACAGAATAAATTCAATTGTACAAAACAAAAGACAATTCTTTAATTTTTAACAGGTATTTTTACTTATATAAATTTTTATTATGTATAATTTTAGATGTTGATTTTGATAGGGAATTATGATACACTATTACATAGTGTCAGCAAGGCTCTTTTTTTGTAGAACAACAAATCTCTGTGGGAGTTAAACATTGATGAAAAAACATTTGGGTAAAATATCTATAATTTTATTGGCTATAACGCTTATTTTTGCCATGTCAGCATGTACAGATACTGCACAGCAAACAGAAGACGAAAAGGAAGTAGAAGTTATAGCAATAGAGATAGACTCTTCTACCATTCCCACAAACGCAGTTGCTGGCGGACTAGATTTGTCAGCAATTAAGGCAAAAGTTTACCTAAGCAATGACACTATCACCACTGTTGACCTTTCTGTTGATATGGTTTCCCTAAATGACCGCAACAAACTTTATGCGGCAGGACAACAGATAATTACTGTTATTTATGAAGGGTGTACCACTAAGTTTCAAATAAAATTAACCCCTGCTCCCATTGAAAAGTTTACTTTGGTTGTGGAAGGGGGAGAGCTGGTTGCTATAAATGGCAAAACGCTTACAGAAGATGAAAAACCGCAAATTAAGGACGGTAGATTTAGCGGTGAATACGAAAAAGGCACTATACTTACTGTAAAATGGATAAATGTAGAAGGCTATGAATTTTCACATTGGACAGACCAAGGCAGTCCTATGGAAACTTCCACCACTGTACAAATCACTATGAATGGACCGCGCTATTATAAGGCTGAAACAACGGCGCTTACCAATTTGGTTAATTTTGCAACTAACGGAGCAACTGTTACTGCCTTACCGCCAAGACGCACCAATATGTTATACCAAAGCGATATAAACAACGGTAAAGAGCTTGAGCGTGAAGACTATGTTTTTGACGGTTGGACTACAACGCCCGTTGACGAAACTTCATCAATTAATTCCACTGCGCCCAAAATTACATTTCCTTACAAAGTAGAGATAGAAACCCGTCTTTATGCGACATGGAGACCTTTAGGCATAGTGTATAGACAGCAAGAAGGTGAAATCGGTTATGTGGTTACTAAGTACGAACTGCCCCACCTTGTCGACAAGCTAAAAGCGCCCAAAATCTTACAAATACCTGCCCGTTATCAAGGTTCTAATGTACTAGGTATTGATGCCGACGCCTTTAGCACTCAAGAAGCAGCCATGCTACAAACTATAATAATTCCCGATACAGTAAAATACATAGCAGATGGAGCTTTCCGTTCTTGTAGTCAGCTAGTAGGTATAGATGTAGCTACAACAGCAGCTTTTTACCAAACAGTTAATGGTGTGCTATTTAGCTATGGTTTGGAAAAACTTATAGCCTATCCCTCTGCAAAGATGGATATATCTTATCAAGTTCCTCAGTCCACAAAGCAAATTGCGCCGTATGCATTTAAAGATGCTTTGCTAGGAAGTGTGGTTCTAAGCAATGTAATTAGCATAGGCTCTCAAGCCTTTAACTCTAGTCACATTGACAGAATAAATTTTGACGCCGTTCAGGTAAATGCACAAACGGAATTTGGCAGTGATTTATTTAATACCAACTTAAGAAAAATTATTGTCAGTCCATCATATTTAGACGCATATCAAGATTTGTCGTCTTTTGGTCATCAATTAGAAAAAATCATAACAAGTGACGATAATGTGCTTTTAAATATAAACCCTGACAGAACTTTGCTTTTCCGTGTGGTGTTTAACGAAAATTCTCCCAATCCTCAATTGGCAGTGGAAATAATAGGAGCAAAGAGAGATTTAACCACTGTTACCGTTCCTGATATGATAAACCGCACCAATGTATTTTCTGTTGCTGCAAGAGCGTTTAATTATTGCTGGTATCTAAAGGATATTATTTTCCCGCAAGACAATAATTTAGACAGGATAGGGGAAGATGCCTTTGCGCATACACCTTGGCTAGAGAATAATAAACAAAATGACAGTATCATAATAAATAGAGTGCTTTATAAATACCTTGGACAAAGCGCAAATTATTCATTGCCCGCCAATGTAATAAAGATAGCAGAAGGGGCGTTTTACGGCAATACTAAGCTACAATCTTTAAGTATGAGTCAAAACAATGAGTTGGTATTTATAGGCGCATACGCATTTTATAATTGTACAGAGCTATCAGGCGACCTTGTGGTTATACCTAAGGTGCAAACAATTTATAAATACGCTTTTGCCAATACCAAAATAAAAAAATTGGTGTTGCAGGCAGGCTCTGAACTAAAAGAAATCAGCGACTATGCTTTTGCTAACTGCTATTATCTAACAAGCTGTCAGCTATCCTATGATATATCCATTATTTCAACTACGGCATTTATGCATTGCTATTCGTTGGAAGAATTTGTTATGCAAACTGAGATAGCAGGCAAAACTCCTAGCTTTAGAGCGTATGACGGTATTTTGTATAAGTGTAATTCGTCAGGCACTGCAAATGAGCTTTATACATATCCTGCTGGCAAAATGCTTGGCGTATTTGATATAAATAGACCAAGTCAAGATGTTGAGCTAAACATAACCACCATTGGCGATTATGCGCTTTTCTTTAGCAATGTAGCGTCTGTCATCATTCCTGAAACCATTACAGGAATAAGCTCAAGCGCTTTCTATATACCTGGACTTGTCTATGTAGAATTTGAAAAACCGCTTAGCAACATAACTTATAAGCTATTGTTCCAAGACGACCTAGTTGGCATTGGCAAATATGAGCCTAGCTATGTGATATTTAACATAGAAGACAAGGAAAATAACATTCCTACCAGTCAAGAAAGCACTGACATTGATATTTTCTATGGGCATAATGTCGACCTAAAGAACAGGGTTAATTACTATAATACCAACCACACAGAGTTTGTCTATGATGAAACAAATAAGTTATTGTATGCTTTTGACACCATAAACGAAACTCCTAGACTGTCTATTGTAAGAAGTAGCAGAATTCAAACTGAGATAACAATTCCTAACCAAGCCATTGAATTTAGCGATGGACATTCATATTATATAAGAGATATTGACGGATATGCTTTCTTTGGCTACTATATTAGCAAAGTTACTGCAAATTCAATAAGGAATATCTATGACTATGCTTTTAGTCAAGCCAAAAACTTTAAGATTTTGGATGTAAAAGAAAACGCAAACATTATCTTTATTGAAGAAAATTCTTTTAACGAATACTTTAATAACGGTATGCTAGTTTATATAATGCCAGCATATACTCAAGACTATGTTGATGGCTGGACTAGTTATACAGGCCAAAGGGTGCTAGACAGATATCTATTAGAGTCAGGACAGGGGATTGCAAACTTTATCTATGCTGACGGTGAAAAGTGGGATACAATATTTTATTTTGACGGTATGGTGTGGAAACAAACATCAAGCGACACTCACACTGAAAAGAATGCTCAAAATACCATTTACGCCAACTATTTCCCCATTCCAACAAGACTAGGTTATGAGTTTGACGGCTGGCAAGAAGAGACAGGCAAGAGAATAGACCTTAGCAAAGATTATTTTATCCCGTATAATATCGACCTTATCGCTCTTTGGAGAGCCAAAGTTTATACTGTGGAGTTTGTCATAGCAAATGGCGTACAAATGAATACTAGGACAATTTATATCAGCTATGACGACAAGTCATTTAACTATGATATGCCCACCTATCCTAACAAAAAGTTTGACGGTTGGAGAGATTTAGATGGAAATATTTATAGTGTGGAAGAAGGTGTAACGCCTAGTGACTGGATATCTAGATTTACCACAGACACCATTAAGCTATATCCTATTTGGAAAGATATTACCTATTTGATAAAATACAGCATGGACCAAAGTCAAGGCGAAACTTGCGCTGAAGAAAGCTATATAGTTACCTTAGGCAACACATATACGCTAGCTATTCCTGAAAAACTAGGTTATGTATTTATAGGCTGGACGCTAGATGAGATTGTTGGCGAAAGTTGCAATCTTATTACCGACGCTCAAGGCAGATCTTTAGACCTTTGGACACTTAGCACATCGCAAGAATATACTGTTTATCCTTGCTTTGTGCCCCAATCCTACACAGTAACATTAATGATAGACGAAGATACTCAATACGATATTGTAACCAATGTTGTATTTGGCCAAAGCTTCTTGTTTGAGTATACAGCAGATAAAATCAGCGACGGCTCTTTACTTACTAAATACCCTGTATCACTTTTTTGCGGTTGGGTTAATATAGACGGCCAAAGATATGCAGACGACAGCGGAGCTGGGGCAAAGTGGAATGACGCACAAGATACTACACTGTTTGCGCTGTGGCCTGAGTTTATAAATTCTCAAGCAGAATTCGATGATTTTTTACTGGAAGAAGACCACTTGTCAAGAGCCATAGCATTAAAAACCGATATCGTTATAACTAGACCTTTGGGAAATAGAAACAATCCTTATACTGGCGTATTTATCGGTAATAGTCACACGGTTACGCTAAATTATTCCGTTGTAGATGGGGCAAATTATGATGGCTATGTAGGTATGGTAGCTCATAACAAAGGCACAATTAAAGATGTAAAGCTTATAACAAATATAGAAATCCAAACTTGTGTAGGCTATGACGGCGACTTATATCTTGGCGGTGTAGCTGGCATTAATGAGGGCAGAATAATAAGCACAATTAGCGATACGCAAAGCGATATAATAGTTTCTGTTTTTGTTAATTTTACACAGAGTTCAAAGAATGCTTACATTGGCGGCATAGCAGGCAAAAACAGCGGAGTTATCAACAATCTTAGCTGTGAGATTAACACCATAACCATTGAGTTAAACGGTCAAGCTTATACCCATAGCGAAGAGAGCATAAAAGCAGGTTGCTTAGTGGGAATAGTAGAGAGCGGCAGAGTTGCTAGCCAAAGAAGCGCAAAATATTATTATGATAACGATGTATATATATTGAGCGATTATGGCATAGTAAATGTTGATGCAATAGCGACATGGAGCGCTACAAAAATTAAGAATAATTAGGTATAATATAAGCAAAATTCATTTTACTTTTTTTGGTAGATGTGTTATAGTTGAAATAATTAAAAATTATACCTTTGGCAAGGTTATTATCTTCTCCTAAAGTTAATTACTTTGCTTAGGGCGTATTAAATTCCATTATAGGAGGATAAAAAAATGGAAATTGAAAGAATTGATGTAACAAACATGACAAAAGCTGAAGTTATCGAGGCGTTTGCGCGCAAAGAAAGCGATACAGGTTGCCCAGAAGTACAAATTGCCATACTTACACAAGATATCGAAAGGCTTAGCAAGCACCTTGAAGAGCATCCGAAGGACCACCACTCACGCAGGGGATTGTTGCAAATGATTGGTAAAAGGAGAAATCTTTTAGGTTATATTAAGAAAAAAGATATTGAGCGTTACAGAACGCTGATTGCTCAACTAGGTTTAAGAAAATAAAAAATCTAAATAATTGGGGTGGTGTTTTACAAAGTACTACCCCAATTTATTATAAAAACCTATTTTTATGACTATCCTATATTAATTAAGAAAAAACAAAACATATATAAATTATTTTGCTCATTGGATAATGAGCATAGGAGGATTAATGAAAGAAAGTAAAATTTTCACTACCATGATTGGGGGCAGAGAAGTATCTGTGGAAATTGGCGGATACTGTTCGCATAGCAACGGACAGTGCATTATACGCTGTGGAGACACTGTAGTTATGACAAATGTTACTATGTCCGATACACCAAGAGAAGGTATAGACTTTTTCCCGTTAGGCTGTGATTTTGAAGAAAAATTATATGCGGTAGGTAAAATTCCAGGCGGATTTAAGAAAAGAGAAGGTCGCCCAAGCGATAAAGCTATACTAACTAGCCGTCTTATTGACAGACCTATAAGACCGCTTTTCCCAAAAGGACTATATAATGATGTTTCGGTAGTGGCTACCGCTCTTAGCGTAGACCCTGAAATACCCCCAGAAGTTTTTGGTATGTTAGGCTCTAGCATAGCCCTTACTGTATCCGACATTCCTTGGAATGGACCGACAGGAAGCGTTGTGGTTGGCTATGTTGATGGCGAGTATGTAATAAACCCAGATTCCGCTCAAAGAGCAAAAAGCAAGCTTAACCTAAACCTAAGCGGAACTAGTGACGCTATTATGATGGTAGAAGCGAACTCAAGCGAAATCTCCGAAGAAGAAATGCTTAACGCTATTTTATTTGGACATCAAGCCATAAAAGAACAATGCGCTTGGATTGAAGAAATTCAAAAAGCTGTTGGCAAATCCAAAAAAGAGATAGAGCTTCGCCTAGCTCCAGCAGAGCTTGAAAAAGCAGTAAGAGCATATTCTTATGACAAGATAGCTAGCATCTATGACACCTTTGACAGAAGTGAGAGAGAAGTAAGAGAAGATGCCGTAACTAAAGAATTAAATGAGCATTTTAAGGAAATTTTCCCTGACGAAATGGGATATGTAAATGATGTTATCTATTCTATGAAAAAAGAATTTGTGCGCAATAGAATATCTCAAGATGAAATTAGACCTGATGGCCGTAAGTTAGACGAAATAAGAGATATATGGTGTGAAATAGGCCTATTGCCCAGAGTGCATGGCTCTGCTGTGTTTACAAGGGGACAAACACAAGCTTTAACAACGCTAACCTTAGGCACAATGAACGAAGTTCAAAGACTAGACGGATTAGATGATGAAGAAGTATTCAAAAGATATATGCACCAATATAATATGCCTGGTTACTCTACTGGCGAAGCAAAGCCCTTAAGAAGTCCTGGCCGAAGAGAAATTGGACACGGCAACCTAGCTGAAAGAGCGTTAGAACCAGTGCTTCCCACAGAAGAAAGCTTTCCTTATGCTATAAGAGTGGTTAGCGAAATCATCTCTAGCAATGGTTCAACTTCTCAAGCGAGTGTATGTGGCTCTAGCCTTGCTCTTATGGACGGTGGAGTGCCAATTAAAGCGCCTGTGGCAGGCATTGCTATGGGACTTATCAAGGATACAGAAACAGGCAGAATCAGCGTAATGAGCGATATTCAAGGACTAGAAGACTTCTATGGCGACATGGACTTTAAGGTTGCAGGAACAAAAGAAGGAATCACCGCTATTCAAATGGATATCAAAATTAAAGGAATTGACGAAGCTATTTTGCGTCAAGCATTGGCGCAAGCCAAAGTAGGCAGATATCACATTTTAGACAAAATGGCTGAAGTAATCGACACGCCAAGAGCTGACCTATCCAAATATGCTCCAAAAATTATTAGCTTTAACATCCACCCCGACAAAATTCGTGAAGTTATCGGAAGTGGCGGAAAGGTTATCAACAAAATTATTGAAGATACTGGCGTAAAGATTGATTTAGACGACTTTGGTAAAGTGTTTATAGCAAGCCCCGATACTGAACTGGCTGAAAGGGCTAAAAAGATGGTGTTAGCTATAGCAAATGACCCTGAAGTTGGCGACGAAGTGGAAGGACCTATTGTAAAGATTATGACTTTTGGCGCATTTTTAGAAATTGCTCCCAACAAAAATGGACTAATTCACATATCAAAGCTTTCAAAAGCTAGAGTTAACAAAGTAGAAGATGTAGTAAACATTGGTGACATGGTAAAGGCGCAAGTTATAAAGGTTTCCGAAAAAGGAATAGACCTAAAATTTATCAACAAGATATAAGTATATGTAACTTAAAAACCCTAAAAAGAGCCTTCAAAGATAAAGAAGGCTCTTTTTTACTTATACTAACCTTTTAGTTTTTGAGCTACCTTACTAACTTTTTCATTTGTCAATAACATACATGTACCTACGGTACCTACAATAATTCCAAACATAAAACCTACTTTTTTCATTAAAAAATACCTCCTTTTATAGTATGGAATAAAAGAAGGTATATTTTATTGGTAAATTTTAGCTTATTTACTTAGCTGCTGGTGGTTTGTAGCCAGCTTTGTCAAGGTCGACAAATTCAAATATAATATTGTCTGCCTTATTGTCAATGGCATTTTGCAAATCTTGCTCTGTCCTTATTGTCCAATAAAGTACCTTGTAGTTATTTTGGGCTACTTTCTTTTGGAAATAAGGTGTTACGCTATTGACGCCATAAGCTAAAAAGTCAGGCTTCATTGCCTTTAATTTGCTAGCAAATAATTGCAATATAATGTTGGCGCTAAGAAGTCCTTGATGAAACTCAGGTGCGTTTTTCCTAAACCACATCATAGTCCATGGACTAAAGGCTTGTATAGCTATAAAAGATTCTTTACCCTTTATGATATCAAGAACAGCTTTTTCTAGCTTATAGCTAAATCCAGCAAACTTTATCTCTAGCAAAATACCAGATTGAGTGCCTTCAACTATTTCTAACAAGTCAGTAAGTAGCGGAATAGGCTCTCCGCAAGGCAGTAGATATTCGTCGCCCCTGATGTCTTCTAATGTCAAATCTGATATCTTAACATTTTTGCCGCAAAGTCTACGCAAGGTGTTATCGTGAAAAATAACAACTTCGCCAGATTTTAGCAAATGAACATCAATTTCGATATTATAGCCGTGTTCTATGGCGTTTCTAAAAGCGCCCATAGAGTTTTCTGTTAGAGTCTCTGTATGCAAGCCTCTGTGTGCAATTGGTCTTTCATATAACCACATAAGTTTTAACCTCCGATGTATTAAAATCCTAAATTTTTATTGACAATAATAATATATACATTTTGACCAAATGTAGGGTGGTGTTGAATAACAGTAGTTCTGCAAATTGTATTAGGCAAACCGCAATAACTGCATTTACCGCTTTTTGCGCAAGGTGTATCTTTATTTAGCTTAACGCAATTTTTTGGAGCAGCTACATTCCTAACTCTTGAAATTCCTTCTTCAATGCTAGAAGTTATCTTATTAACACCAGTTACAATAACAACATTTTTTGGTCCAAATAGCATTTCAGCAACCCTATTAGCTCTGCCGTCTATATTTATCAAGTCGCCGTTTATAGTAAGCGCGTTTGTTGAGCTTATAAACCATTCAGCTGTATGAATTTTTTCAAAAATGCTTTCTTTTTCTTGTTCAGATATAGGAAAACCACGATAAAAAACTTGGTCGCCCCTATCTCTAAAAAGCTCAGGAATTCTCATGTCTTTTACAGTGACGCTACCACCAAAGCCTATGGTAGAGTTTTGGGGAATTAGCGATGACAAAAATGTTTTAGCTTGGTCAACTGTTTCAAAGTAATAGGGCAAAAACCCTCTGCTAGTTAAATTGTTAATTAATAGGCTAATATCCATATAATTTTCCTTTAATTTTTATTACAATACTTATTATACTATGAAACATTAATAAAATAAATACCTTAAGGCAAATTTTATTGATAAATTTAATTTTTTCATATATAATTGTGTGGGAAGCGTCAGTCTTTTTATAAAAAAGCCTGTAAGCTGACGCTTTTATTTTCTTTTTTAGAAAATCCGCTTCCCACTAGTGTTTAAGGTAATTGCATTTAACAATAATAGATGTACGGAGTAATATGACAGATAGACAAAAGTATATACGAAATTTTTGCATAGTAGCGCACATAGATCACGGAAAAAGCACACTTGCCGATAGAATCATTGAAAAAACAGGTCAAGTAAGCTCCAGAGATATAAAACAGCAAATGCTAGATTCTATGGAAATAGAGCGCGAAAGAGGCATTACTATAAAACTAACGCCTGTAAGAATGTTTTATAACTACAAGGGCAAAGAATACACACTTAACCTTATTGATACCCCTGGCCATGTGGATTTCACCTATGAAGTAAGCCGTTCTCTAGCTGCTTGTGAAGGCGCTATTTTGGTAGTTGACGCATCACAGGGCATAGAAGCGCAAACTCTTACCAATGTTTATTTGGCGCTTGATAACGATTTAGAAATTATTCCTGTCATAAACAAAATAGATTTGCCTAGCGCAGATACAGAAGCCACAAAAAAAGAAATAGAAGATGTAATTGGATTAGACGCCCAAGACGCGCCGCTAATTAGCGCAAAAGAAGGTCTTAATATAGAAAGTGTCATTGAGCAAGTAATAGATAAATTACCACCGCCAGATGGCGATGAGAAAGCTCCACTAAAAGCTCTTATCTTTGACTCTTGCTATGACAATTACAAGGGCGCAATGTGTTTTGTAAGAATAATTGACGGTTGTGTAAAGACAGGCGATAGAGTAAAGATGTTTAGCACAAATAAAGAGTTTGATGTGACAGAAGTTGGCATCTTTAATCCGTCAATGGTTGCAACAAAAGAACTTAGAGCAGGCGATGTTGGCTATATTGCCGCTAGCATAAAGAATGTAAAAGATATGGCGGTAGGCGATACCGTAACTTCGGTAGAGAATCCAGCAAAAGAGCCCCTTAAAGGCTATAAGCAAATTCATCCTATGGTTTATGCAGGCATATTTCCCCTTGACGGAAGCAAATATAATGACCTTAGAGACGCGCTTGAAAAATTAAACCTAAATGATGCATCACTAGTCTTTGAGCCAGAAAATTCCGTTGCATTAGGTTCGGGATTCCGTTGCGGATTTTTAGGACTTTTGCATATGGAAATCATAGAAGAAAGAATAGAAAGAGAATTTGGTCTTGACATAATAACTACAGCGCCAAGCGTTTCTTATATAGTCACAAAAGCAAATGGCGAAAAATTTACTGTGGATAATCCTAGCAATTTGCCAGAGCCTAGTGTTTTAGAAATGATAGAAGAGCCAATAGTTAAGGCAAATATATTCACACCGCCTGAGTATGTGGGCACTATAATGGAGCTTTGCCAAGACAAGCGCGGTACATTTTTGGACTTGACATACCTTGACACTACCCGTGTTCGTATTATGTACAGTATGCCGCTAAGCGAAATTGTATATGACTTTTTTGATAATCTAAAGTCAAGAACCAAAGGCTATGCAAGTTTAGACTATGAGCTTGACGGTTATAGAAAAGATGACCTTGTAAAACTTGACTTTTTGCTAAACGGCGAAACTTGCGATGCGCTAAGTCTTATTATTCATAGAGATAAGGCGTATACAAGAGGAAGACAGATAGCAGAAAAGCTAAAAGATGTTATTCCAAGACAAATGTTTGAAATTCCCATTCAAGCTGCTATTGGTGGCAAAGTTATAGCCAGAGAAACAGTAAAGGCGCTT
>JAAYOD010000010.1 GCA_012520515.1 Clostridiales bacterium | reverse complement strand
GCCATAAAATTAGTCCTCCTTAGCTCAGCAGGTTAGAGCGAGCGGCTGTTAACCGCTAGGTCGTCTGTTCAAATCAGACAGGGGGAGCCAACATAAAAACACACCTAAAACTAGGTGTGTTTTTATTTACTAATCATATTTTTATGTCGATTTCAATGATAAAAGCTGCTTTTTATTGATAAAACAGAAATTAATACAGATAATAAATCTATGAAAAGAATTTTTATGGCGCTGGTTTTGCTTGCGCTGGCGTTGAAGCCACAGGCAAGTATAATAGACAAAATTAGTAATTCAAGCCTTGAAGTCAATGAAATAGCAACCGAAGAGCCTTATAACGGTAAAATTTATCATATATTTTTTCATAGCCTTATTTTGTATCCTGAGCTTGCGTTTTCAGGGCAAAGGGCAAAGCAGTATAATGATTGGATGACGACTAGAAAGGAGTTTATTGCTATACTTGATAAGCTCTATAATAATGATTTTGTGCTAGCTGATATTGAAGAAGTTAGAAAAGCTAAAGTAAACGGCAAGCCTTTTATGTTTCCAAAAGATAAAAAACCGTTAATAATTTCTGTAGACGATGTAAATTATTATGATTATATGATAAATGATGGCTTTGCAGAAAAGTTAGTTATCGATGACAACGGAATAGTAGCTAATTTAGTAAAAACACCGCAAAACAATTATGTTATTGATTATCAAGGTGATGTTATGCCCATTTTAAATGCTTTTGTGGAAAAATATCCTGATTTTTCCCATAATGGAGCAAAGGGAATTGTGGCAGTGACAGGGTATCAGGGGGTTTTTGGATATAGAATTACTTCCCTTATAGAGGGAGAGCTAGAGCAAGCTAAATTTCAGGCAATGGAAGTTGCTACAAAATTAAAGCAAAATGGTTGGCAAATAGCTTGCCATAGTTATAGCCACTCTATAAAATTCAAAGATGGCAGTATTTCGCTCGCAAGTTTTAAATCAGATATAGAAAAATGGCAACAACATATTGCGCCTATTGTGGGCAACACTAATATTTTTATTGCGCCTTTTGGCACACAGTTTGCTACAAATAGCGCGCAATTTGATATTTTAGCACAATATGGATTTGATATATACTGCTCCGTTTGCAAGAACATGAAAACATCAACATATAAAGGTTTTCTCATAAATGAGCGTTTAAATTTTGACGGGTTTACCATGTTAAAATACCCCTCTAGAATAACGGAAAGTTTTTTTGATTTAACAGGTATTGTAGATCCTATTAGATATTTGGTTGTATAGTTAAATCCTGTAAAACCTATAAATAATATTATTTTTAGCGTATTAAAAGCAAAGAAAAAGACGCCTATAAATGCGTCTTTTAGTTTTTTGTATATTTTTTTGTCAATTATTCGGCATCTTGGTCGCTCTCTGCATCTTCCTCAACTTCCGCAGTTGCGGGTCCGGACTTAAATGAAGATACAGCAAGAACAATAACTTCTGGGTCACTATCTGCGGTAATTCCCTCTGGCAAAACGATATCCTTTACTGCAAGGCTGTCGCCATCTTTAAGCTTTTTGGCGTCAATATCAATAAAGTCTGGAATGTTATTGGGAAGTCCTGTGACATTTAAGCTCTTTTGATAAAAAGTAGTGTTTAGCTTAGCTAATAGCAATGACTCTTCATTAATTATTCTAAAGTCTACGCTTGCCTTAATTTCTTCTTTTAGCGAAACTTCAAACAAAATAACATTTAGAATGTTGTCTGTGTGCGGCAATACCTCAATATCTCTTATCATTGCAAAAATTGCTTTCTTTTTATCTATGGCCAGCTTAAAAACAGCGGCTCTGCCGTGACTGTTGATAAGAGCCATTAGCTCACTTTTCTTAATTGATATAGGCTGAGTGCTCTTATCTAGTTTTAAGACGCTGCCTGGAATAAGTCCGTCTTTTCTTAGACGGTTATTTGCCCTTGTTCCTTTGGGCTGTCTGCTAATAGTTTTTAATGTTGCATATTTCATAAAGAAGCCTCCTAATTGTTGTTTTTTATAATATTATTTATTGTACCATTTTTTAAACACTTTGTAAAATGGCCTATTTTTGACAGCGTTTTAGTCAAAACTTTTTAATAGAAAAAAATTAATATTTTAGTAATAACTAAATTTTATGGGTTTTGCTTATTGATATAACCTATATTATTAGGTAAAAGTAAAACAGCAAGTCACTTGAATTTTTAACCAAAATGCAATATAATTTACATAAAAATGAAAAAAGAATATTTTGTTTATTTATTAAGATGCGCAGACGACACGCTTTATTGCGGTTACACCGATAACCTTATAAATAGGTTGCAATGTCATAATGCAAAAAAAGGCGCAAAGTACACTAAGAGCCGATTACCTGTTACTTTAGCGTACTTTGAAAGGCAAAACTCTAAGTCTGATGCATTGAAAAGAGAACACGCCATCAAAAAAATGTCACGCCAAGAAAAGCTTGCACTGATAAATAGCAAGCAAATGAGCATAAACATTTTCTAGCTTTTATCTTAACAAATATATATTGCATAAGTATAGTAAATGCTTAAAAATAAGGATATAGTAATACTTATAAACATTTACAGTCCTTAGTTTGACAAAACAATTCTGTTTTTGTTGCAAAGTTATAAAAATTGTGGTAAATTTAATTAAGATAAAATCCTTATGGGGATATAGCTCACCTGGTAGAGCGCTTGAATGGCATTCAAGAGGCAAGGGGTTCGACTCCCCTTATCTCCACCAACCAACAAAAACCGTCTAAAAACAGGCGGTTTCATTTATTTTAAGGTGTTTTTGACATTGTTATTTGTTTTTTAGTACAATCTTAGTACATTTACAAATTGTCGATTAAAGAGATGGCTTTCTTTTTGTCGTCTTTGTATAAGTGGGAATAGGTTTTTATCACCTGAGTTAAGTGCACACATTCTCTCATATTTGTTTATTCTATTTGGATTGATGGTTTTTATCCCAGATTATCCTATTTTAGTGGGTGTGTTTTTCTCATGTTTAGGAATATTTCAAACTTTCCATCCTATAGAGAATCCAATGATATCGCATATTCAATATTACTTCCTGTATCAAAAAAGATATTGTTAAAGCTAAATATATCTTTGTGGATTATTTATAGGTATGTTAACATTTTCTTTACTAACACATATAGCGATTAAAACTTCTGTAAAATCATTTGAGAAGATAGACTCATAATTATTAACAAGCCCTAAAAAGTTAAGGTTGATATAATATATCAAACCTTTTACTTTAGATATTACTTTACTCTTATATTTAACTCCTAAATATGCTATTATAAATAAGAACAAAGGTTGACGGTTGTTATATAGCTGAATAATAGCAATGGTAGAAGTATAACTTTTTTTGATTATGGTATTAACATTTTGAAAGGAATACATTATAATTAAGCTAAGGTAATATGATAGTATAAAGATAAGGAGATAAATAGCATATGTTTAGGTATTATTTTAAAAAGTTGATTGGGTGGATTGTAGGTATCATTATTCTTGGTATCATTGGCGTTGTGTTATATGCTAAATATGGCGGATAAGTTATTTAGTGCAGGCATAAGATTGTAGGAAAAGTATTAATTATTATTATATTTGCCCGGTAAAATGTATTTTTTACAGGTTTTTTTGTTTTTTGTAGTGTCTTTTAGTGCCTTTTTATCACTTTTTGGTTGTTCTAAATTTATTTTTGTTGTGAGTTAAAATTTATTAAAAAATTTGTTAAAAAATTTATATAAAATAGTTGACAAGAATATTTTATGTGCTATAATAAAATTAGCAATCGCAACACAAGAGTGCTAACAGTCAAGCCAAATGAGTGCTAAAGCGTTTGCGAAATACAAAAACAGGAGGATAGGTAATATGAGATACTTAGCTACAAGAGATTTCTTTAATGATGCATTTGCAGACTTCTTTAAGCCTATTCGTTTTAGTTATGATGGTATGAGAACGGATATCAAAGAGCTGGACGACGGGTATGAAATGAATATTGAAATGCCTGGCTTTGATAAAAGTCAAATAGATATTGAGCTTAAAGATAGTTATTTGCACATTACTGCAAAGAAAGAGGAAAAGGAAGAGGACACAGATAAGTATATCTTCCGCGAAAGGAAAGCTCACTACAGCCGCTCTTACTATGTAGGAGATACTAGAGAAGATGGTATCACGGCAAAGTACGACAATGGTATTTTGACTGTCAATATTGCTAAACAAGGTGAGCAAAAGAGCAAGATACTTATCGAATAATTATAAAAATTTCAGTCATTCATAAATACTTCCTAGAGAACAAACCGCCAAACAAGTTTTGGCGGTTTGTTTTTTTAAGGCTATATCAGTTGCTTTGGTTAAGCTTGGGGAATTATAATTAATATATGGCATTTAATGTTTTGTATTTAGCCTAAAAGGTGACCAAGTAAATATTTATAACTAATTTGCCTAATAATACAAAAAGATAAAAGGACATTTGAGTATATGAAAAAAGAAACTTATAATATAGGCGGAATGTCTTGCGCGTCGTGCGCGGCAACCGTAGAAAGAGTGACAAAAAAGCTAGATGGCGTTAGTCTTAGTCAAGTTAATCTTGCCACAAATAAACTTACTATATCCTATGATGAATCTAAAGTTACGCCTGAGTTGATAATGGAAAAGGTGCAAAAGGCTGGTTTTTCAATACTTGTTGACAGCAATAAGGAAAAGCCTAAGACCATAGAAAAAGATAAAGAAGCAGCTAACGAAAGGACAAATATTATAATTGCCGCTGTTTTAACTATATTACTTTTATATGTATCTATGGGGCAAATGCTAACTAAACCTTTGCCACTGCCTAGATTTATTTCTCTAAATGACAGTCCTAGTAATTTTGCCTTAACGCAATTACTTCTTACTATTCCTGTTATGTTTTTGGGAAGAAGATTTTTTATAAACGGTTATAAGGCGTTGTTTAGGTTAAATCCCAACATGGATAGCCTAGTTGCAATTGGTGTTAGTACCTCTTTTATTTATAGCCTTGTTATGACTTATATGATTGCTAAAAGCCCCCAGCTTGCGCACCAACTTTACTATGAGTCGGCGGCTGTAATTGTTGCGCTTATTATGCTTGGTAAGTATTTAGAATCAAATAGCAAAAGAAAGACACAAAGCGCAATTAAGAAACTTATGGAGCTAGCGCCTGATACCGCTATCTTAGTAAAGAGCGACGGAACGCAAGTGGAAACGGAAACAAAAAATATACAAGTTGGCAATACAGTTTTGATAAAGCCTGGCGCAAAAGTGCCTTTGGACGGAGTTGTTGTTTCGGGGCAAAGCGGAATTGATGAGTCTATGCTGACAGGCGAAAGTATACCTGTGGAAAAGGCAGAGGGTGATAATGTCATTGGCGGAAGCGTCAACTATAATGGCGCGCTCTATGTAAGGGTAACAAAAGTAGGCGGCGATACCGTTTTGGCTAAGATAATAAAGTTTGTGGAGGACGCGCAAGGCAAAAAAGCGCCTATCTCTAAAATAGCCGATAAAGTGTCGGGGTATTTTGTGCCTGTGGTAATTGGCATTGCAATAATTTCTTTTATTGCGTGGCTTATAGCAGGGTACGGTATTTATTTTGCGCTCAATATTTTTACGGCGGTATTGGTTATTGCCTGCCCGTGCGCGCTAGGGCTTGCTACGCCCACAGCTATAATGGTAGGAACGGGTTTGGGGGCGTCAAAGGGTATACTAATAAGAAGCGGAGAAGCTTTGGAAATTACCCATAAAGTAAATGCTGTTGTACTTGATAAAACAGGAACGGTGACAGAGGGAAAGCCTAAAGTTGTGGAAATAATAACAGCGGACTTTGATAAAGATGAACTGCTTAAAATTGCGGCGTCTGTGGAAACTGTTTCTGAGCATCCGCTGGCAAAGGCAATAGTGGAAAAGAGTAGTGAAAAAGGGGTTGAACTTTACAAGATAGCTGACTTTGAAAGCCTTACCGGTATGGGCATTAGCGCAAAGCTTGACGACGGGCGGCAGGTTATGGTAGGCAATATTAAACTTCTTAATGAGAGCGACATAAAAATAGCTTGGGAGCAAGAAATGCACGATATTGCAAACAAAGGACAAACGCCTGTTTTTGTGGTAGTTGATAACAAAGTTGCAGGCATAATAGGTATTGCTGACAAGGTAAAGGAAAGCAGTTTTGGCGCAATTGAAAAGCTAAAGAATGACAATGTTGAAGTTTACCTTATGACAGGTGACAACAAAAAAACGGCTGAGCATATTGCAAAAACAGTAGGGATAGACAATGTCTTTTCTGAAGTTATGCCCCAAGAAAAAGCCTTTTATGTGGAAAAACTGCAAAGCCAGGGCAATACCGTTATGATGGTTGGCGACGGGATAAATGATGCGCCCGCTCTTATTCAAGCCGATGTAGGAGTAGCTATTGGAAGCGGCAGCGATATAGCAATAGAATCTGGCGATATTGTGCTTATGAAGTCTGACCTTACAGATGTTCATAGAGCTATAAAACTTAGCAAGCACACTATAAGAAACATAAAGCAAAACTTGTTTTGGGCATTTTTTTATAATACCATTGGCATTCCAATTGCCGCAGGAGCGTTGTATACTATCGCAGGAATGCTGTTAAGTCCAATGCTGGCGGCGTTTGCAATGTCGCTAAGTTCTGTATTTGTAGTAGGCAACGCGCTAAGACTGCGCGCAAAAAAATTAAGATAGGAGAAAAGTTTTTATGACAATATTAAAGGTGGCGGACATTAGCTGTCAAGCGTGTGTAAATAATATAAGCAGGACACTTGAAGCTGAAGGTATTGAATTTATCATTTCGCTAGAAGAAAAATCAGTGACGGTAACTGACGACCAAACGGCTGAAAGAGTGATAGCAATCTTAGATGAGATTGGGTTTGTGGCTGTAAAGTAATAATTTTTATAGATTGATTTATTTAACTGCAAGGTGTAATATTATATTAATGCAATATCTATAAAGGATGTGAGAAAATGAAATTCTTACCTGTTTTTGACGGCCATTTTCAACCTATTTATCGCGTGTATCAAGAATATTGTAAAAAAGTAGCCCAAAGCGGCATGGCAAATGCTGTGGCATTTTGTGTAGAGAGAAACGACGGATACAATTATATATTTGAGTTTGATGCATATAAAGATGGCATAAATGATAGTCAAAATATAGCCATTGCTGACAGGATAGTTAAAACTATATTATGGCTAGTTGGCGGTTACAAAATTTATGTCGCTGGCTCAAAGGTTATTTTTGACCATTTAAAAAAGGCATACTCTAAGGACGGCGCGCGGTATTTTGATGCAGATTTTATGTCCAATATCTATGAAAAAGAGTTTGAAGTAGTTTATTGCGGTTATGATGAGATTCCGCCAAGAAAAGATTGTTTTATGGCAATAGGCGGCCATTTGGACGGGTGCAGGATAGGCTTTGATGCAGGCGGCAGTGACAGAAAGGTTAGCGCTGTAGTTGATGGCAAAGCAATTTATAGCGAAGAAGTTGTGTGGTATCCAAAGCTTAACACTGACCCAGCTTATCATTATGATGAAATTAAAAAAGCCTTTCAAACGGCAGCGCAAAAGATGCCAAAAGTTGACGCAATAGGTGTGTCTAGCGCAGGTATTTACATAAATAACCGTATTATGGCGGCGTCGCTATTTTTGAAAGTCAATAAAAAAGATTTCCGTGAAAAAGTAAAGACTATGTATATTGATATCGCAAAGGAGTTTGGCGCGCCTTTAGTTGTTGCTAATGACGGCGATGTAACTGCGCTAGCTGGAAGCATGGGGCTAAAGGACAATAAAGTTTTGGGAATTGCTATGGGTACAAGTCAAGCTGTTGGCTATATAAATAGTTCAGGCGGTCTTAACGGCTGGCTAAGCGAACTTGCCTTTGTGCCAGTTGACTTTAATAAAAATGCCATGATAGACGAATGGAGCGGTGACTATGGTTGCGGCGTCAAGTATTTTTCTCAAGACGGCGTTATTAAGCTTGCTAATGCTGCCAATATTGAATTTGACGAAAATTTATCACCTGCCCAAAAGCTGTTAATTGTGCAAGAAAGACTGGAAAAGGGCTGTCAAAAAGCTAGGCAGATTTTTGCTGACATTGGCATATACCTTGGGCATACACTGCCGTACTATGCTATGTTTTACGATATAAAGCATGTTATGATACTTGGCAGAGTAACTAGCGGCAAAGGAGGAGAACTCATTTTGCAAAATGCCAAGCAAGTTTTGCAAAGTCAATATAAACATTTATCTAATATTAATTTGTTTTTACCAGACGAAAAATTAAAGCGGGTGGGGCAAAGTATTGCAGCTGCGTCGCTTGTAAACATTGGAGAGTAAAGATTTATGAAATTAAATAACAAAAGCAGTCAAATTTTTATTCCATCGGGCATAAAGAATGAGCTTGCGTTAAGTCAAACAACGCACTTAGCTATAGCTGCACACCAAGATGATATTGAGCTTATGGCGCTAGATGGCGTTTTGCAGTGCTTTGCAAAGAGCGATAAGCACTTTACAGGCGTTGTGACAGCAGACGGCGCTGGCAGTCCAAGAAATGGCATGTATAAAGATTATTCGGACAATGACATTAAAAAGGTGCGTATAGCTGAGCAAAAAAAAGCTGCCGTAATTGGTGAGTATTCTGCGCTTGTAATGTTAGATTATCCCTCTAAAGAGATAAAAAATTCAAATAATGAAAAAATAATTGATGACTATGTGGAGATACTTAGCGCTACCAAGCCAGAGTATGTCTATACCCACAACCTTGCCGACAAACATGATACCCATGTTGCAGTGGCGGTTAAGGTCATAAAGGCTATAAGAAAGCTAAACGATAGCCAAAAGCCAAAAAAAGTGTACGGCTGTGAAGTTTGGCGTGATTTAGACTGGGTTTTGGACAGTCAAAAGATATTGTTTGACACAAGCAGCCATCCTAATATTAGTAATGCGCTAGTAGAAGTTTTTGACAGCCAAATAACAGGGGGCAAGCGGTATGATTTGGCGGCGTCAGGCAGGCGCACAGCGCATGCAACCTACGGGGCAAGCCACCAGGTAGATAATGCAAATAGCGTAAATTATGCAATAGATTTGACGCCTCTTGTATATGATAAAACGCTTGATATTAAGCAATATATTTTGCAGTATATTAAAGCTTTTGAGAATGATGTTATAGGTAAGCTTAATAAACTGGTATAAAATAGTGGAGATTTTATGAATATAATAATAACTAAAAATTATGACCAAATGAGCAGTGAAGCTTATAACATTGTAAAAGAACTGCTAATTAAAAAAAACAATGCAGTGCTTGGATTGGCTACCGGTTCCACACCAAAAGGCTTATATAAAAATATGATAGATGACTATAAAAAAGGGGCGGTATCGTATAAAAATGTCTGTACATATAACCTTGACGAATATGTAGGACTTGGCAAAGGCGATAAGCAAAGTTATAGAGAGTTTATGCGCGCTTACCTTTTTAATCATATAGATATAGACCTTAATAATACCCATTTGCCTAGCGGAAAGGGCGACTTGCAAAAAGCTTGTGACGATTATAATAAAAAGCTTGAAGCTGAGAAAATAGATATCCAAATACTTGGCATAGGCGCAAATGGGCATATAGCTTTCAATGAGCCTGGCACGTCTTTTGACTCTGTAACGCACATAGTTAATTTAACGCCAAAAACAATTAGGGACAACGCTAGGTTTTTTGATAAGCTTTCCGATGTGCCTACTCAAGCTATCACTATGGGTATAGCCAACATCATGAAAGCAAAAAAAATTGTGCTTATGGCCAGTGGAGAAAATAAAGCAAACGCTGTTTACAACGCTATAAAAGGCGAAATAACCACTTCATGCCCTGCGTCTATACTTAGAACGCATAGCGACGTTACATATATTTTAGATGAGCAAGCGGCAAGCAAATTAAAACTAGGAGAAAGCAAATGAAGACAGATATTGAGATTGCGCAAAGCGTGAAATTACAACCAATTATTGATATAGCAAACTTAGCTGGGATAAACCCAGATTACCTTGACTATTATGGCAAGTACAAAGCAAAAGTTGACCTAGCGCAATTAAAAAGCGATAAAAAAGAGGGCAAACTTATTTTGGTGACGGCAATAACGCCTACACCTGCTGGTGAAGGCAAGACAACAACGACAATTGGGCTTGCTGACGGGCTAAAGGCAATTGGAAAAAAAGTAGTTGCGGCCCTTCGTGAGCCGTCGCTAGGGCCTGTGTTTGGCATTAAAGGTGGCGCTGCTGGGGGCGGTTGGGCGCAAGTTGTGCCAATGGAAGATATAAACTTGCATTTTACAGGAGATTTTCACGCCATAGGCGCTGCAAATAACTTGCTTGCAGCTATGTTGGACAACCACATTCATCAAGGTAATGAGCTGAATATAGATACTAGAAAAATTACTTGGAAAAGGTGCGTTGATATGAATGACAGACAGCTTCGTAATGTGGTAAACGGGCTAGGCGGTAAAATAAATGGCGTGCCTAGAGAAGATGGTTTTGACATTACGGTAGCGTCTGAAGTTATGGCAATACTTTGCCTTAGTTCATCTATTTCCGACCTTAAAGAAAGGCTTAGTAAAATCATTGTGGGTTACACTTATGACGATAAACCAGTAACAGCAGGGCAATTAAAAGCGGCAGGCGCTATGGTGGCTTTGCTTAAAGATGCGCTAAAGCCTAACTTAGTGCAAACTTTGGAAGGAACGCCTGTCTTTGTGCATGGCGGACCTTTTGCAAACATTGCGCACGGCTGTAACTCTGTAATAGCTACTAAAATGGCATTAAAACTTGCTGACTATACAGTGACGGAGGCAGGATTTGGCGCAGACCTTGGCGCAGAGAAGTTTTTTGATATAAAGTGCCGCGCTGCCAATTTTAAACCATCAGCTGTGGTTATTGTGGCAACAGTTAGAGCGTTAAAAATGCACGGCGGAGTGCAAAAAAGTGACCTAAATGCAGAGAATACCGATGCTCTTATTAAGGGTTTGCCCAATCTTTTACGCCATATAGAGAACATAAAAAATGGCTATAAGCTGCCATCTGTGGTTGCTATAAACCGCTTTCCTGCCGACACCGATAAAGAAATTGAGCTAATTGTGGAACACTGTAAAAACTTAGGGGTAAATGTAGTGTTGTCAACGGTTTGGCAAGATGGCTCTAAAGGGGGGACTGAGCTTGCTAAAGAAGTGGTAAGACTTTGTGAAAAAGATAATGGATTTGGCTATATTTATCATGTAAATGACACCATAGAAAATAAGGTAAATAGTATAGTTACCAAAATCTATGGCGGAGAGAGTGCAGAATTTTTGCCGCAAGCTAAAAAACAAGTTAGTGAACTTGTAAAATTAGGTTTTGATAAACTGCCTGTTTGTATGGCAAAAACGCAATATAGTTTTTCTGATAACCCAGCTTTATTGGGAGCGCCGACAAATTTTAAAGTCACCATAAAAAATGTAAAACTGTCGGCGGGAGCAGGCTTTATCGTTGTACTTACTGGAGATATTATGACTATGCCCGGACTTCCTAAAAAGCCAGCTGCGCAAAATATTGATATTGATGAGAGCGGAGCAATTTCTGGTTTGTTTTAGATAAATATTCCCTTTTGTTTTTCACATAATAAATACAAAACAAAAGGAGAGTATAATATGAGAAACAAATATATAGCGGCATTGCTTGCCATATTTTTAGGACTTTTTGGCGTTCACAAGTTCTATCTTGGGCAAAAGACAGCAGGGATTATTTACCTAATTTTCTTTTGGACAGGTATTCCTGAAATCTTAGGAATTATTGAGGGAATAATATATCTGTTTACTTCGCAAGAGAAGTTTGACAAAAAGTATAATCAAGATAAGCTAAGCCAGCAAGTTTCAGCTGCGTAAAAAGATAGAAATTAGCTATCTTTTTTCAATCCATACACGCAAATAAAGTCATAATCATACAATATGGTATGCACCAAGCTTACTTTAACTTGGTGTTTGCTATATTTTATGGAGGTGTATTGTTGTTATGAGTGAGTTAAATCTAAAAGGTATGGATTGTTGCAGCTTGCGGCTATGCAATACTTTTAGGCGATTGTGGATAGAGCATGTGCTTTGGACACGCTCTTTTATTGTGAGTACGGCATTTAGTTTGCCCGACCTGGAATTTGTGACAGAAAGGCTTTTGCAAAACCCCGTTGATTTTGCTAAGGCGTTTAAGCCATTTTATGGGCAACAGGCAGCTATGCAAATAGAGCAGCTTTTTACTGACCATCTTTTAATTGCGGCACAGCTTGTTAATGCGGCAAAGGCGGGTAATACTGCTCAAGTTAATACAGAGCGTAATAGATGGTATGAAAACGCTAAAGATATTGCTAAGTTTTTAGCGTCTATCAATCGTTTTTGGACAGAAGAATTATGGACAAAACTATTGTTTGACCATCTTAAGATGACAGAAGATGAAGCTGTTTATATCTTAACTGGTCAATATGAAAATAGCATAAAAGAATATGACCACATTCAAGCGGAAGCGTTGACTATGGCCGATGTAATGGCTTGTGGTATTGCGCAACAATTTAGAATTACATAATTAGCCAAAAATAGTCTAATCTTGTGCTTTAATAAAATTAAACCTTGGCATTTTTGCCAAGGTTTTTTTAGGCTAAAAACTATATTGTAATAGATGGTGTTTTGTGATAAAATAAAATAGTATAAGCTAAAAACGATATTGTTTTAGCTAAAGGGCTAATCAAAGGCAATTAATATTTGTTTAAGGAACCTTTGATACTATAATTAGCGAAGGAGCAAAGTATGAATGTATTGCTAATAGAAGATGAAATAGAACTTTCTGACGGTATAGTTCATCTTTTAAAAAAATCTAAGTTTAATGTGGACGCTGTCTATGACGGCGAACAAGGCTATTTAAGCGGACTTTCCGATAGGTACGATGTCATTGTGCTGGATATTATGTTGCCCAAAATGAATGGCTTTGAAGTGCTAAAAAAACTTAGAGAAGAAAAAGTCACTACGCCTATAATTGTGCTAAGCGCGCTAGGACAAACTAGCGATAAGGTAAGGGGACTTGATTTGGGCGCTGATGACTACCTTGCAAAGCCTTTTCAGCCTGAAGAATTAATTGCTAGAATAAAAGCGTTACTGAGAAGAAAGACCGATGTCATAAATGAAGATATTTTAACTATTGGTGACTTGACATTTAATGCGTCAAGCTATGAGCTTATTTGCAACAACAAAAGCATAAAGGTATCGTTAAAAGAGAGTGAAATACTTAAATATTTTCTAGCGCGCCCTAACTTTGTAGTGACAAAAGACGAACTTATTATTAAGGTTTGGGGGTATGACAGCGACGCTGAATACAACAATATAGAAGTTTATATATCATTTTTACGCAAGAAATTGCAGTTTATTGGCAGTACTGTATCTATCTCTACTGTAAGGGGAGCAGGGTATAGACTGGAGGAATAATGTTTAATAAGTTGCGTATGAATATGGCTGTAAGAAACAGTGTTATGCTTGGCACTGCTTTTATCATAATTTTGATGTTTATTTATCTTGCCAACTTATTCAAAACCAATGACACTATATCAAAAAACCTTGCAAATATAGCGCAAAGCCGTAGCTATAATCCTGCTTACGGCACTTTTTCCATTGTGGGAGAAGACCCATATAGAGAACTTAACAAGCACTCTATAAGCGTATTTTTACAAAGGGACGGCAAATATATTGTTACAAACAGCGAATTTTATGACAAAGAAACATTTAGTGAGCTATTAAGAGCCATTCCTGACCTTGCTAAAAAAGAAGAACCCACAGGGCGCATTAAAATAAACGGGAACTATATGGCATATAGCGTAAATTATGATAAATACGATGGCAGTTATACCACTAATATTTATGACTATACCCAAGAAAACCGCGTGCTTGTATCCTTTGCTATCACTATTTTTGTGCTAGGCACAATAGGGCTTATAGGCATAGTTTTTATAAGTTATAAGATGGCGGAAAGAAGTATAGAGCCTGTGGAAAATTCTTTCCATAAGCAGATAGAATTAGTTGGCAACGCAGGGCACGAATTAAAGACGCCTCTTACTATTATTAGTACAAATTTAAGTATCCTTAATGAAAACATAACGGATATCCCTAAGGAAAACAGAAAGTGGATAGAGAGTATTGGCGCACAAGTGACTAGACTTAATAACCTTGTAGCAGAGATGCTTGAGCTTGCCAAGATGGACGAAATGCGCGCAGTGCCTATAAAAACGCAAATTTCTCTTAGTGATATAGCACAAAGGGTGGCTTTGGAAACTGAAGTATTGGCATATGAAAACAATATTAAGATAGAGTCTTATATAACGCCCGATATCAAAATTATGGGCATAGAACTAAACATAGAAAAACTAATCTATATCTTGGTTGATAATGCAATTAAGTATACCAATAAGGGCGGAACGGTTACCTTAAGTGTAAGTTTGGAGAAAAAAAGACCTGTTTTAAGAGTGATAAACACGGGACAGGGAATAGCTAAAGAAGATATAGATAAACTCTTTGACCGCTTTTTTAGAGTGGATAAATCGCATACAAGCGGAAATCAAAAAAAGAGTTTTGGGCTAGGCCTTGCCATAGCTAAAAGCATAATAGACGGTCATCAAGCGTCGGTATGCGTAGATAGCGAAGTTGGCAAGTTTACTGAGTTTGCGGTGACATTTAGAGCATAACGATAATATTAATTTTAGGGAGATTATAAATGGAAAAATTACTTACCCGTTGGGGAAAAAAGCTAGACAAAAATTTACCTTTTAACCAATACCCCCGTCCGCAAATGGTCAGGGATAGTTTTATTAATCTAAACGGCATATGGAATTATGCCATTATTGATAAGAACAAGGCATTTGACGGCTACCAAGGTGAGATTGTTGTGCCATTTAGTCCAGAATGCATACTGTCAGGCGTGGAAAGGATAGTCACTCCTAACGATTTTTTGTATTACCAAAGAACATTTAATTTTACCAAAACAAGAGATAGAGTGCTTATTCATTTTGGCGCAGTTGATTATGCGTGTGAAGTTTTTATAAATGGCGCGCTTGTTGGACAAAACAAAGGCGGATACTATCCATTTACATTTGATATTACCGATTTTGTCAAAGATGGGCAAAATGAAATTATGGTAAAGGTGGAAGACCCTACTGACACTGGCCATCAAGCAAGAGGTAAGCAATCTTTTAAGCGTGGCGGTATTTGGTATACCCCGCAATCGGGAATTTGGCAAACTGTGTGGCTGGAAGAAACTTGTCAAAATTATATTGAAAGGGTAAAAATTACTCCCGATATTGATAATGACATAGTTAATTTTGAGCTGTTCTTTTCTGATAAAATAGTTGAAGCCGATATAAAAATTATGGAGGGCGGCAAGCTTAAATGGAGGGGAAAAACAGTTGATGGCACAGCTAAAATAAAACTTGACAATTATAGCTTGTGGAGTCCTGAAAATCCATACCTTTACGATGTGGAGATAACGACAGAAACAGATAAAATAGGTAGCTATTTTGGCATGAGAAAGTTTAGCGTTGGCAAAGACAGTCAAGGTATAACACGCCTTATGCTTAACAATAAGCCATATTTTCAAAATGGCTTGCTAGACCAAGGCTATTGGAGCGACGGTATGTATACACCGCCTAGCGATGAAGCTATGATTTATGATATTCAGACTATGAAAGATATGGGCTTTAATATGCTAAGAAAGCACATTAAGGTAGAGCCGTTGCGCTGGTATTATCACTGCGACAGGCTAGGTATGCTTGTGTGGCAGGATATGGTAAACGGCGGTTCAATTTATAGTATGAAAACTATTGCTTTGCGCCCAGCTCTTAGCCTTGCTTTTCTCAATAAAAAACTAGGTTGGCTAAGTGACGGCAAGGAAAATTATGCAAAATTTTCTAGGCAAGATGAGCAAGGCAGGCAGGAATTTTATGCCGATTCTGACAGGCTAATAGATACATTATATAATTCTGTTTCACTATGTTTATGGGTGCCTTTTAATGAGGCGTGGGGACAGTTTGACAGCTTAAAAGCCTGCGATTATTATCGCAAAAAAGACCCCACTAGGCTTATCGACCACGCTAGCGGTTGGTTTGACCAAGGCGGCGGAGATATAAATAGTTTCCATATTTATTTTACAAGATATAAATTCCCAAAATTTAGTAAAGATGATGACAGAGCCATTGCGCTAACTGAGTTTGGGGGATTTAGCTTGCAGGCAAAAGGACATATGTTCAATAAAGAAAAGTTTTTTGGCTATCGCAAGCACTACAATAGAGCAGCTTTTGAAAATGCGCTTGAAAGGCTATATGAAAAGAAAGTTATTGCCAATATCCCTAAAGGTTTGTCTGCTGCTGTCTATACCGAAGTTTCCGATGTGGAAGATGAGTGCAACGGACTACTAACCTATGATAGAGAAATAGTAAAGATGGACATTGAGCGCATGAGAAAAATTAATCAAAAGGTAAAGTTATAGATTAATAAAAAGCATAGACTCTAAGTTCTTTTGCAGACCTTTTGTATCCTTGACAATAGATAGTTATTTTTATATAATAAACTATCGAGGTAAAATATGTTAGATAAGAGAGCATTTCGAGTATTGGATATACTGCTTAGTATGACTTCGGAGGGCGAAAGCGCCGTTATTGAAAAAACTGAAGTCCTTTCCAAACTTGAAGAAGAAATCACTGTTGATGAACTGGACAGCATTGTGGAAATGCTGGCTCTTAACGACCTTATCAGCATACTTTATTCTGACGATAAGCTGTATGGTATAGCTCCCCGTCCAAAGGGAAGAATAGCTTATGAAAAAAGACAGCAAGCGGTGACAGAACAAACTGCAGTAGCTACTCAGCAGACAAGTGTTGTTGCAGTGACTGACGCCATCGACGAAAACGGTATTGAAATACCCGTTAGGCTAAATATGAAAAAACTCGCAACGATATGCGCAGTAAGTTCCTTTATAGGCGGATTTTTTGCGGCGCTGTTTGCATTTATTATTGCGAGGTTCTGCTAATTATGGTACTTGGCAAAAAAGAAAGGGTGCTAATGGATGTTGTATATAAGCAAGCTAGCCGTTCTGTTAACGGTCAATGCGTTTTGTCCCCCCTTGATATGTTAAGCCGTATTCCTTATAGAGTAGACTTTAGGGAAAGCGATTTGGAAGAGACCATGAACCAATTGGTACTGGATAACTATTTTGAATATGAAAAGGCAAAAAAAAGCACAGGTGACATAATGTATATAATCACCTTAAAAGAAAATGGCATAAGTTATCAGCGTGACAAAATGGTTTCTAGGAGAAAACTAATATTTCGTATCATAACTACCATTATTATAGCTGCGCTATCTTTTTCTATAAAATATATTTTGTCTGCCATATTTAAGTAAAAATGAAAGACAAGTTCCAACTTATCAGTGACTATAAGCCCCGTGGTGACCAATCACAGGCTATTGAAAAACTTGTGGCTGGCGTACAAGACGGCTTGCGCACGCAAGTACTCTTGGGCGTTACTGGCTCTGGAAAAACTTTTACTATGGCAAATGTCATTGAAAAGCTTAACCGCCCCGCGCTAGTTATTGCGCACAATAAGACTTTGGCTGCTCAGCTTTGCAATGAGTTTAAGGAGCTTTTTCCTAAAAATAGAGTGGAATATTTTGTTTCCTATTACGACTATTACAGACCTGAAGCTTATATCCCAACTACCGATGTTTATATTGAAAAAGATATGAGTCTAAATGACGAAATTGATAAACTGCGCCATTCGGCGACGGCATCGCTAGGGGAAAGGCGTGATGTAATTGTGGTAGCAAGCGTATCTTGTATTTTTGGCTTGGGCGCACCTAAGGATTACTTTAGTCAAATGTTGTCTTTGCGCCCAAATATCGAAGTTGATCGTGACAAAGTAATAGATAAGCTTGTGCAACTTCAGTATAAGCGTTCGGATATAGACCTTGTGCGTTCTACTTTTAGAGTTAAGGGCGACATTTTGGAGATATTTCCAAGCAACAATTCTGCTGTTGCTTTAAGAGTGGACTTTTTTGGCGATACCATAGAAAAAATTTATGAGCAAGATGTCACCACAGGAAAGATATTGTCTACCCTAGAGCATGCGGCTATTTTTCCTGCTACGCACTATGTCATAGGAGAAGATAATTTAGAAGATATATTAGCTAGGATAAAAGAAGATTTGCGCGTTGAGGCTAGCGCATTTAGAGAGAAGTCAAAGCTTATTGAAGAGCAAAGGCTAAGAGAAAGGGTAAGCTATGACTTAGAAATGATAAGAGAGATAGGCTACTGTTCGGGGATAGAAAATTATTCTAGGTACTTTGACGGCAGAGAAATAGGAGAACCTCCTTTTACGCTACTTGATTATTTTCCTGACGATTTTATAATGTTTATAGACGAAAGCCATATGTCTATACCGCAAATAAGAGCTATGTACGCAGGGGATAGGTCAAGAAAACAAAACCTTGTGGACTATGGATTTAGGCTAAAAGCAGCTTTTGACAATAGACCGCTTAAATTTGATGAGTTTCAACAAAAGTACTCTCAAGTGATATGCGTAAGCGCAACTCCTGGCGCGTATGAAATGAAAGAGCAAGATCAAATAGTTGAGCAACTTTTGCGCCCTACTGGCTTATTAGACCCCGAAATAGATGTACGGCCCACAAAAGGGCAGATAGATGACCTGCTTTATGAGATAAGAGAAGTTGTAGAAGATAATGGCAGAGTGCTGATAACTACGCTTACTAAGAAGATGGCGGAAAACTTGACAATGTATCTTACAGAAAACAACATTAAAGCTGTTTATATGCATTCTGATATTGATACGTTAGAGAGAATTAATATAATAACATCGCTAAGAAAAGGGGAAAACGATGTGCTAGTTGGAATAAACCTTTTAAGAGAGGGACTTGACTTGCCCGAAGTGCAACTAGTGGTGGTATTAGACGCTGATAAAGAAGGGTTTTTGCGCAGCCGTTCATCGCTAATACAGACGGTGGGGCGGGCGGCAAGAAACGCAAAAGGCAGGGTTATTTTTTATGCCGATACAATAACTGACAGTATGCAAAATACCATTGACGAAACCAATCGTAGAAGAAAGTTCCAGATTGCATATAATAAAGAAAATAATATTGTGCCAAAGACTATCGTTAAGGATATAAAAAATAGTATAATAATAACCAAGAAATCAGATAAACATAGAGAAAAACTAACGAGAAAGGAGGTTGTTAAAGAAATCGAACGCCTAAAGGGGCTAATGAGTGTGGCAAGCGCAAGTTTGGACTTTGAAACTTGTATACTGCTTCGTGATGAAATAGCCGAACTCAATCGATTGCTAAAACAATGACTAATGCCAAAGAATAAAACTAAAGATATCGCTTTTATTGCTGTAATGACGGCACTTATACTTATTTTTGCCATTGTGCCTATTAATATTGGCGCAGTTGATATGGCATTTATGCCACTACTTGCTGTGGTGGTTACAACTCAAGTTAAGGGGTTTAAACTAGGGCTTTTAACGGGTTTTATTTTTGGAGTGGTGTCTTTTGCTATGTCTTTTACATTTAGAAGTATACTGTCACCTGCTTTTATGAATCCGCTTGTTTCTATTGTTCCAAGGCTTATTATTCCCGTAACTACTTATTATAGTGGTAAGCTTGTAGAGAAAATACTAAGTTATATCCGTCTTAATGCTAAGGTGGCAGACAGTATAAAGTACGGCATAAGCGGAGCTATTGGCGTATGTACTAATACTTTTTTTGTGCTAGGTATGATAATGCTTTGGTACTATGGTAAAGCTTTTGGCTCTGCTGTAATAGGCTGGGCCTTGATTGGCACAATACTTGCAACTAACTTTGCAATAGAGCTTGCAATAACTACAGCGCTATGTATACCTATATCGCTGGCAACTAGTAAGTTTATTAAGATTAAAACACCGCATAGGTATGACATTAAGGGCGATAATTTAGTGAAGGATAAAGAAGTTATTACAGATTTTTTTGATAAGGAAATAAATGATAAATAACGATATTGTAATCAAAGGCGCAAAGCAAAATAATCTAAAAAATATTGATGTAATTATACCAAGGGATAAACTAGTGGTATTTACTGGACTGTCTGGAAGCGGAAAGTCCAGCCTTGCTTTTGATACTATTTTTGCAGAGGGGCAAAGGCGGTATGTGGAGAGCTTGTCAAGCTACGCAAGGCAGTTTTTAGGACAGATGGACAAACCCGATGTAGAGAGTATAGACGGGCTTAGTCCAGCAATTAGCATAGACCAAAAAACTACCAGCCACAATCCGCGCTCCACTGTGGGAACAGTGACAGAAATTTATGATTATTTGCGACTGTTGTTTGCTAGAATTGGCGTTCCGCATTGTCCAAATTGCGGTAAGGAAATAAGCAGTATTACAGTAGACCAAATTGTAGATAAAGTTATGCTAATGGAAAAGGGTGCAAAGTTTATGGTGCTTGCGCCTGTTGTTAGAGGCAGAAAAGGGCAATATGTAAAGGTATTTGATTCTCTTAGAAAAAGCGGATACGCAAGAGTTAAGGTGGACGGCAATATTTTTAGCTTGGATGAAGAGATTGTTTTAGATAGAAACATAAAGCACGACATTAGCGTAGTTGTAGATAGACTTATCATTAAAGATGGCATACAAAGAAGGCTAACAGACAGTATTGAAAGCGCGTTAAAGCTAGCTGAAGGGCTTGTTGTTATTGAATCTGACGGGGTAGAAGAATTATATTCTACCAATTATGCCTGCCCTGATTGTAACATAACTTTAGGAGAAATCACTCCCCGTATGTTTTCATTTAACGCGCCCTATGGAGCGTGCGACAGCTGTACAGGGCTTGGATATAAAAATGAGATAGACTTAGATAAGCTTATTCCTAACAAAGAGCTTTCTTTGCGGCAAGGCGCAATAAAATGCACAGGCTGGAATTTGGATGTGGGAAAAATAAGCCAAATGCAGTTTAGCGCTTTAGCTAGGCGGTATGGCTTTAGCATGGATACGCCTTATAAGGACTTGCCAAACAGAATTAAGGATATTTTGCTCTTTGGAAATAAGGGAGAAGATATTGAGATGACATCTGTGGGAGAGCGGTACTCAATGCAGTTTAAAGCGTCATATGAGGGCATTGTGAACAATCTTAACCGCCGATATAGAGATACCACAAGCGATGCAGTAATTAGAGATATTGAAAAGCTTATGTCGGAAAGACCTTGCGAAGAGTGTCATGGCAAACGGCTAAAAAAAGAAGTGCTTGCCATAACGGTAGGGGGCAGAAATATATTTGAAGTAACTGAGATGCCAGTGGCAAGACTGCCTGTCTTTTTTAACACGCTTAACCTTAGTGAAAGAGATGCCATTATTGCAAAGCCTATTATGAAAGAGCTTAAAGCAAGGATAAACTTTTTGCTTGATGTTGGACTTGGCTATTTGTCGCTATCTAGAAAAAGCGCAAGTTTAAGCGGCGGCGAAGCGCAAAGAATAAGATTGGCTACACAAATTGGAAGCGGACTTATGGGCGTGCTTTATATTTTAGATGAACCTAGCATTGGACTTCATCAAAGGGATAATTCAAAGCTTATTAGCACTTTGAAAAAACTTAGGGATTTAGGAAACACTCTTATAGTGGTAGAGCATGATGACGACACTATAAGAAATGCCGACTATATAGTCGATATAGGGCCTGGCGCAGGCGTAAACGGCGGACAGCTTGTAGTTGCTGGCACCTTAGATGAAGTTATGAACTGTAAAAACTCTACAACAGGAGATTATTTAAGCGGTAGGCGCAAAATTCCTGTACCTAAAAAACGGCGCAAAAGTGATGGCAGATATTTAAGTGTTTATGGAGCTAAACAAAACAACTTAAAAAATATAAATGTCGATATTCCTGTGGGATTATTAACGCTTGTAACTGGCGTATCGGGCAGTGGTAAGTCAAGTTTAGTAAATGAAATAATTTATCCATATTTAAGCAACCGCCTTAATAAAAGCAATTTAATAGAAGGCAATGTAGAGAGCATAGAGGGCTTAGAGCATTTTGATAAAATAATTGCCATAGACCAAAGTCCTATTGGCAGGACGCCAAGGAGCAATCCAGCAACTTATACTGGTTTGTTTACTGGCATTAGAGAGCTGTTTGCAAAGACGCCTGACGCAAAGAGCAGGGGATATAACGCTGGCAGGTTTTCTTTTAATGTCAAAGGGGGCAGGTGTGAAAACTGCAAAGGGGACGGCATCATTAGAATAGAAATGCACTTTTTGCCCGATGTCTATGTGCCTTGTGAAGTATGCAAAGGGAAAAGGTATAATAGAGAAACTTTGGAAGTTAAGTATAAGGGAATGAGCATTTTTGATGTGCTTGATATGACGGTGGAAGAGGCGTGTCAATTTTTTGAACATATTCCTAGAATTTATAACAAGCTAAAAACTTTGCTTGATGTTGGACTTGGTTATATTAAGCTTGGACAGCCAGCTACTACCTTTAGCGGCGGTGAAGCGCAAAGGATAAAGCTAGCTACCGAACTATCTAAAAGAAGCACAGGCAAAACTGTATATATATTAGATGAGCCAACAACGGGATTGCACGCAGCTGACATAGAAAAACTTATATCCATATTAGATAGGCTGGTAGATAGCGGTAATACCGTCATTGTGATAGAGCATAATTTAGATGTGATAAAGGTAGCTGACCACATTGTAGACTTAGGCCCTGAGGGCGGTGACGGAGGCGGAGAATTGATTGTGTGCGGTACGCCCGAAGAAGTTAAAGCTTGCGCTAAAAGTTTCACGGGAAAATACCTGTAGGGTTATTTGCTTGTATTCTGGCTAGTTTTAAGATATAATCGGGATATTAAAAAGCATTAAGGATGGTTATACTAGATGTATTACAAATATGAGCTAAAGACAAACAATGAAGCATTTTACAACATTACCGATATGGTAGATGACGCAATTAAAAAAAGCGGAGTAGAAAGTGGCATATGCCTAGTGTTTTGCCCGCATACCACAGCTGCCATTACTATAAATGAAAATGCCGACGAATATGTGGCAAAGGATGTAATTTTGGCAAGCAAGACAGCTTTTCCTAAGCTAGAGGGATTCCGCCACGATGAAGGCAACAGCGACGGCCATGTAAAATGCAGTATGTTTGGCGCTAGCGAAACGCTAATTATAGATAAGGGAAAATTGGTGCTGGGAGTGTGGCAAGATATTTATTTTGCAGAGTTTGACCCGCCCAGAAACCGCTCTTTCTTTGTAAAAATTATTGAAGGGTAAAAGGTAATTAGAAAAATTATGAATGACAGCAGAATTGACAAACTAGCAGACATTTTAATAAATTATTCCTGCCAATTAAAAGAGGGGCAAAACATTCTTATTGAAGCTACTGGCATACCTTATGAAATGGTAAATGCCCTTATTGAAAAAACTTATAGCGTAGGCGCATACCCATTTGTAGAAATTTATGACAACAAGATAAAGCATGCATTACTTTCGGGTATGACTAAAGAGCTAGCTACAAGAATGCAAGAGTTTGACGCTAGGCGTATGGAAAAAATGCATGCCTATATTGGCATTAGGGGCGGAAACAACAGTATGGAGCTTGCCGATATAGACAAAGGCATAATGCAAACTTATGCAAAATATTACTCCTATCCTGTGCATCATGAGCTTAGAGTAAACAAAACCAATTGGGTTGTGTTAAGGTGGCCAACAGAGGGTATGGCGCAGCTTGCCAAAATGAGTACAAAAGCTTTTGAAGATTTTTATTTTGATGTATGCACCTTAGATTATGGCAAAATGGACAAGGCAATGAATCCGCTGGAAGAATTGATGAAAAAAACCGATAAGGTGAGAATAACAGCTAAAGATACAGACCTTACATTTAGCATAAAGGGCATAGGCGCGCAAAAATGCGCAGGGCAAAGAAATATCCCTGACGGCGAAATTTATACAGCGCCTGTAAAAGACAGCGTAAACGGCTATGTTCATTATAATGCGCCCAGTATAGAAAACGGAATGGAATTTAAAGATGTCCGTTTAGAGTTTAAGGACGGCAAAATAATAAAGGCAACTTCTTCTGACACCACAGCTTGCAACAAAATATTTGACACAGATGAGGGCAGTAGGTATATAGGGGAGTTTGCAATAGGAGTAAATCCCTATATTACAAAGCCTATGGGCGATATATTGTTTGATGAAAAGATATCAGGCTCTATCCACTTTACGCCTGGCAGTTGTTATGAAGATTGCGACAACGGCAATCAAAGCGCAGTGCATTGGGACTTGGTGCTTATTCAAACTCCAGAGTATGGTGGGGGAGAAATTTATTTTGACGATGTGCTAATTAGAAAAGACGGACGATTTGTACTTCCTCAGTTGCTGTGTCTAAATCCCGAAAACCTAAAATAAACAGGAGAGTCTTTTTACCATGAAAGCAAAGAAAGAAAAAAACGCTAAAGAGCTAAGGGTGAGAAAACCATCCTTTTTTCTATATTGGCTGCCTGCTGTGCTGCTTAGGCCAATTGCTTACATATTGTGGCGTTCTAGGGTGGATAGGTCGGGGCTAAAAAAAGTTAAAGGCCCTATCCTTGCCATTGGCAACCATTGCAGTATGATGGATATTATTTTTGCAGTGCATGCGCTATTGCCTAAACGGTTTAATATAGTAACTAGTAAAGACCTTTTTACTTGGAAATCCCTTAAGCCTTTTATCACACGATTTGGAGCTATTCCTAAAAATCAATGCGCCATTGACATAACGGCAATAAAAATGATGAAAAAAGCGCTGGAGAGCAATAATAATGTGCTTATTTATCCAGAGGGGCGAACTAGCGTTGACGGCAAAGAACTTTTTTACATAGCGCCAAGCATTGCAAAGTTTATAAAAATGATGGATGTAACGGTAGCACTTGTTAAATCAAACGGCGCTTACCTTACAAAACCAAGGTGGTTTCACGGCTTTAGAAAAGGCAAGGTGGTAACAACAACTTCGGTATTGCTTACTCAAGAGGAAGTGAGAACTATGCCCCAAGCGGAAATCTATAAAAGAGTTATTGACGCGCTGCAATTTAATGACCACATTTGGCAAAGAGAAAATAAAATAAAGTTTAGAAGTAAAAACTTAGCTAAAGGGCTTGAGTATATCTTATATAAATGTCCAAAGTGCAGTAAAGAGTACCAAATGGAAACAGACAACCGCCATCTTATGTGCACTGCGTGCGGATATAAAGTAGAGTATACAGAGCACGGACTATTAAAGCCTGTAAATGATAGCTTTACCTTTGATAGAGTGGACCTATGGTATGACTACTGCCGTAAATCTTGTTTAGAAGAAGTTAGCAAAGAGAATTTTTACATAAGCAAAAAAGCTGATTTTTGGATGCAAAATTTACAAACTCATATCTTTGAATATAAAGGAAGCGGTGAGTTTTATATGGATAAAGAGCATATAGGCTACACTGGCACGCTTGACGGCAATCCTTTTGAGTATAGGCAACCGTTAAAGCAACTGCCTACTTTGATTACTAAAAACAAAGAGGGCATTGATTTGGTGGAAAACGATGTAATTTATCGCTTTTTGTTTGCGGAAAAGAAATGGTCCACAAAATATGGTCTGCTTTGTGAAGAACTTTTTGCCTATAATAATGGTTTAAGAGAAAGAAAATAGGTAAAAAGCATTTAAAATTATAATAATTATGCTATAGTACCATTTTTTAATACAGCAAACTTTTTAGGAGAAATATATGAAATTACCCCGCATTTTTGACATCAAGATTAAAAACAGAGCCATTCCCGTAATTGCTGGCGCTTTAATACAAATGTGTCTAGGCACAGCGTATATTTGGAGCGTTTTTCAAACAGGTGTGGCAAATTATTTGTTTAGCGGAAACAATGCAAATGCCGCGCTTACATTTTCATTGCTTCTTGCCATACTTTCAGTAGGTAGTGCTTTTGGCGGCAAAATTCAAGATAAAATTGGCCCTAGTCCCGTTATTGTATCGGGTGGCATTATACTTGCGCTTGGATTTTTCTTGTCGTCGCTTGTAAAACCTAGCGCCCCATGGGTAATTTGGCTTACTTACGGCGGACTTGGCGGACTAGGTATGGGATTTATTTATTCTACCACCATTGCTTGCTGTCAAAAATGGTTTCCTGACAAAAGGGGACTTATAAGCGGTATTATTGTGTCTGCTTTAGGCTTTGGCGGAGTTATATTTACTCCTATTGCTGAAAGCCTAATTAAAATTCTAGGTAAAAATGTGCAAGGCGTAGGGGAATTAAAGACTTTTGCTTTGCTAGCTTTGATATTTTTGGTGATTTGCACATTAGGCGGACTGTTTATAGTTAATCCGCCAAGCGGGTATAAGCCAAAAGGTTGGACACCGCCAGCTCAGCAAAGCGGAGTAACAATTAAGCAGTATACTCCTTTAGAAATGCTAAAAACCCCCAATTATTATTTGATAACGCTTACTTTAATGTTAGCTTGCATGGCAGGGCTTATGATGATTGGTTTTGCTAAGCCTATTTCTCAAGCTAAAGGAATATCAGCAAATGTCGCGGCCGTAGGCGTAATGATAATATCAATATTTAACTCCTTTGGTAGACTGTTTTGGGGGTGGGTGTCCGATAAGGTAGGCAGAAAACAAACGGTGCTAATCTTGCTTATCCTAACAGCAGTAATAATCCCCTTTGTAACCTTTACAAAAGGCTATATGATACTTGTGCTTATTGGCGTAATCGGATTTTCTTATGGCGGATTTTTAGGTACATTCCCTGCTCTTACCGCTGATTACTTTGGCACAAAGAATATGGGTTCTAACTATGGATTTGTGCTAGTTGGCTTTGGCATAGGTGCAGTAGCTTCATCTTATATTGCTGGGTATTTTAGAGATAAAGCAACTCAAGCAGGCGACATTAGCAAAATGCTGCCAGCGTTTATCTTTGCCGCAGCGGCTGCAGCAGTTGGCATAGCGCTAATAATGCTGTTAAAACAGCCAAAAGTTAAAGATGATGGCAAAAATAATTGATTTTTGCTTTATTATGTAATATAATAGGCGTATTGTTGGAGTATGGTGTAATGGTAGCACATAGGCCTCTGACTCCTAGAGCGTAAGTCCGATTCTTACTACTCCTGCCAACAAACAAGAAAGGAATTGCCTTGAAATATGGGCAGTTTCTTTTTTTATGCCATTAATCATATCGAATAATATATTACCTTTTTTGCATACTACAAATATGTTAGTAATCATTATAAGAAGCATAATAATTTTCCTTGTTTTAGTGCTAGGTATGCGCCTTATGGGTAAAAGAACGCTAGGCGAATTACAGCCTTATGAGTTTGTTATTGTGCTAGCAATTGCAGACCTTGCCGTAACGCCTATGCAAGATATTGCAATCTCTATTTTTTACGGACTAGTGCCTCTTGGTGTTGTCATTATTTTGCATTACGCAATTACCGCTGTGACAGCAAAGAGCATTAAGGCAAGAAAACTTTTAAATGGCAAGCCTTTTATAATAATAGATGATGACGGTATAAACTCTAACACGCTAAAAAAACTTAATATTGATGTAAATGACTTGCTTGCAGGAATAAGACAGCAAGGTTATTTTTCCATACAGCAAATAAAATACGGAATTATAGAGACAAATGGCAAACTTTCATTGTTGCAAGACGACCAGGCAAAACCTCCAAATAGCATTCCTATGACGCTAGTTGTGGAAGGTAAAATTTTGGATGAAAACATTAGCGCAGTAAATGTAACCGAAGAGCAAATATATAAGCTTTTACAAGAAAATGGGCTAAAGTTGCAAGATGTTTTACTGCTGACGGCAGATTCTAAGGATATTTTTATCCAGCCAAGAAATGCAAAATATATAGAGGTGACTGTGCAATGAACTTTAAACTGATTGTGGTTATTGTTTTGCTTGTGCTACTGCTAGGCGGAGGTATTTATGAGAGTATTTATGTATCAAAGACGCTAGGCAAGCTAAATGAGCAAATTGATGATATTATTGCTATGGGAGAGCCTTACAGCGCCGACAAAATTAAAGATATTATTGAGTGGTGGCAGGGCAAGAGTAATATTTTAGCTATGACGGTATCCCACACTCCGCTAACTGAAGTTACCTTTACTCTTAATGAGCTGCTTGGCACTGTTGAAGCAGAAGATTACAAAAGCTCCACTGCTATTTTGTACAAGCTAGTTGGCTTTGTAGATAGCTTAAAAGAAAGTTATAGTTTTTCAGCAAATCATATTATCTAAATAGATAATAACATATTAGCAAAGAATTTGTCATAAATTAGGAGTATGTCGGAAGTTGATTATACTCAATTTATCTACAAGAAGTGCACAAGCAATAATCAAGAAGAAAACATAGCAAAGAAAAAGCCGAAAAACAAAAAAACGCCCACAGATTACATGGGCAGGTCTAACAAGTTTTTTGTTTTTGTGGTAGTTTTGCTATGCTTTGGTATAGTTTTTCTTTCCGTTGACTTTTTTAATAATGGCAAATTGACAAGCTTTGTGTTAAAGGCTTTTGACGGAAATAGTTATAACTACTATTTAGTGGTATCAGAACACCCCTCAAGAGAACTAGCTTATGAGCAAAGCGCAATAGTAAAAGACGGAGGAGGCAGCGGCTATGTGTGGCAAGATGAAAAATATCTTGTGGTGTATTCTCTCTATATGGATAAATCGTCGGCAGTTAGCGTTGCCAACAAAAATACGCGCGCCTATGTAAAGAGCCTTTCTTATTCAAGTAAAAAAACCGAAGTGTTTAATTTTTGCAACACGCTTATATCCACTTTATCTACTGCAAGTTATGACTATGAAAAAGGGCAAATTACTGAAAGTGAGTTGCTTTCCATAACAAAAAATCAGATAAATGAAGCCAAAGAACTTAAAGAAACTTTACAGAAAAAAAAGCCTAAAGAAAGTGTACATTTATTAAATTTGGCAATTGAAAGCCTTAACAATATAAATATAGTAAAACCGTCCAAAATTGAGATTATAAGCGATATAAGGTATGTTTGTTCTTCACTGGCTATTAATATGAAAAACTATATTTAGACGCTATGATATTGACATAGCTAAGCGCCTTATGATAAGATAGACTAAGTATCAATTTTGGAGAATTTTTACCAATGAATAAATGGGATAAAAGGTTTATGGAGCTTGCTCAAACGGTAGCAACATGGAGCTCTTGCTTTCAAGAAAACCGCCATGTAGGAGCAGTTATTGTAAAGGATAAAAGAATACTAACAACTGGCTATAACGGCGCAAGCAGTGGCATTAAGTCATGTGTAGAAAAGGGCGAGTGCATAAGAAAAAAGCTAAATATAAAGTCAGGCACAATGCAAGAGATATGCTATGCTGTCCACGCTGAGCAAAACGCCATTATTCAAGCGGCAAAGCTAGGAGTGAGTGTAGATAACGCCGTTATGTATGTCACCCATCAGCCATGCGTAATTTGCGCCAAAATGATAATTAACAGCGGTATTAAAAAGGTTATTTATAACGAAGGGTATCCTGACGATTTTTCCATAAAAATTATGAAAGAAGCAAATGTTGAGCTAATAAGATACAGCGATTTATAAAAAAATTTTGCCGCGTCCCTAATAAGAAGACGCGGCCTTTTTTCGTATGACACACCAAAACATTAATAATTAATTATTGCTAAAGAATCCTAGTGAAACCATTAGTGCATTGTTTACTTTTTCCATAACTTTGTTGTCTAAAATACCTATTTTTTCTCTTAGCCGTTGTTTATCCAAAGTGCGTAATTGCTCCGTTAGCAAAATGCTTTCTTTTGGTAATCCGCAAGTTGTGTCAAGCTCAATATGAGTTGGAAGTTTAGCTTTAGACATTTGGCTAGTTATTGCCGCAGCAATTATTGTGGGCGAGTATTTATTGCCTATGTCATTTTGTACAATGAGAACGGGACGCACACCGCCCTGTTCACTTCCTACAACTGGACTTAAGTCCGCATAATACAACTCCCCGCGCTTAATCATTCTAATTTCTCCTGTACTTCATACATCTTTTCCCACTATATACTTATGAAAAGAGGGAATTATTTGCTATTCAAATTTTTAACCAATCTAATGGGATTTATTCCAAATAATTCTTTTATAGGTGGTTTTTGGGGATAAAAATTACTAAATAAGTTTACTTTTGGTTAAATAAAGTATATACTTATTAGGATAATTTTTAATATTTGCGAGGCATGCTATGAAAGAGAAATTTTACATTACTACACCCATTTATTACCCCAGCGGCAAATGGCATTTAGGAACTTGCTATACTACCGTTGTGTGTGATGCAATTGCACGTTTTAAGCGTATGTGCGGAATGGATGTGTTTTACCTTACAGGCACTGATGAGCATGGACAAAAGATAGAAAAAGTCGCCAAAGAAAGCGGCATTGATACTAAGCTTTTTGTGGATAAACAGGTAGATACTTTAGTAAAGCTGTGGCAAAGATTGGGAATAAGTTATGACAAATTTATTCGCACCACAGACAAAGAGCATAAAAAAGCTGTGCAAAAGATTTTTGACAAGCTTTATCAAAAAGGTGACATCTATAAAAGTCAATATGAGGGCTGGTACTGCACGCCATGTGAAAGTTTTTGGACAAAGACACAAACAGTAGACGGCAAATGTCCTGACTGTGGCAGAGAAGTAGAATTGACAAAAGAATCTTGTTATTTTTTCCGTTTAAGCAAGTATCAAGATAGACTTATCGACCTTATACAAAACAATCCCGAGTTTTTGCAGCCAAAGTCTAGGCAAAATGAAATGCTTAATAACTTTTTAAGGCCTGGACTACAAGACCTTGCAGTAAGCCGTACCAGTTTTAAGTGGGGCATTAATGTGCCGTTTGATAACGACCATATAATTTATGTGTGGATAGACGCTCTGACAAACTATATCACAGCGCTTGGCTATATGAGCGATGACGATAGCTTATTTAAAAAGTTTTGGCCAGCCGACTTGCATATGATGGGAAAAGAAATAGTGCGTTTCCACTCTATTATTTGGCCTGCAATATTGATGGCGCTAGATATACCTTTGCCTAAAAAAGTTTATGGGCATGGTTGGATGTTGCTTGGCAGTGACAAGATAAGCAAGTCAAAAGGCAACATAATTGACCCTGTTATTTTGTCGGATAGATACAGCGTAGATGCAGTTAGGTATTATCTCTTGAGAGAAATACCTTTTGGCAGTGACGGTATTTATACAAACAATGCATTTTTATCAAGGCTCAATGCCGACCTTTGCAACAGCTTAGGCAACCTTTTAAGTCGCTCTTGCGCTATGGTTAATCAATATTTTGGAGGACTGTTGCCAAAGGGCGAAGCTAATACAGAGTTTGATAATGACCTTTTAGAAAAGGTAAATAGCCTTTTTGAAAAGGTGCAGAAAAATGTAGATGAACTGCTTATTCCTGAAGCGCTTCAAGAAATATTTAATGTGGTAAACAGAGCCAATAAGTACATTGACGAAACGCAGCCTTGGCTGCTACAAAAAGATCCATCTAGAAAAGATGAGCTGGCCACAGTTTTATATAACCTTATAGACACATTGAGAGTAGTAGGTATAGTTCTATTGCCATTTTTACCTAATACCGCTAAGAGAATATTGGCAGATATATCCGTTGATGCGCCAAAAGAATTTGGCGACAATGTCAAGGCAGGGCAATGTGTAGTTGGTTCAAAAATTACCAAAGGGGAGTTGCTCTTTGCTAGAGTTAATGTAAATAAGGAGTTGGAGGCTATGGATAAACTGGCAAAAGAAATAGAAAAGGAAAAGACAGCTGATAAAGTTGAAAAAGAGAAAAAAGTTGAAAACGCTAAGGCGGAAATAACCATTGATGACTTTGACAAGCTAGAGTTAAAGGTAGGTAAAATTATTGCTGCAAAAAAGGTGGAAAAGAGCAAGAAACTATTGCATTTTACCGTAGATACAGGGGACAGAGAAAGAAGTATAGTAAGTGGAGTTGCAAAGACTTATAAGCCTGAAGAAATGCTTAGCAAGCAAGTGGTGGTTGTCACCAACTTAAAGCCCGTAACATTGGGCGGAGTGCTTAGCGAAGGTATGATACTTTTTGCTGACGACGGCGATGGCGTTGTTACTATTGAGCCATCAAAAGAGATAAAGCCAGGTAGTACAGTTAGCTAATGATAGACACTCACGCACATCTTAATGACAAAAGACTTTTTACTGACATTGAGCAAATTATATCGGAAATGCACGATGATAATTTGTCTGCCATAATTACGGTAGGATATGACAGAAAATCTAGCGAAGACTGCTATAAAATAAGCCAAAAATATAGCGATGTGTATTGCGCCGTAGGCATACACCCGCACGATGCAAAAACGGCAAAAAAAGAAGATTATGAGCGGTTTTCTCAACTAATTAAAGACGATAAAGTTGTTGCAATTGGTGAAATTGGACTGGATTTTCACTATGATTTTAGTCCAAGAGATGTGCAGCAAAGAGTATTTTTAGAGCAACTAGAATTAGCGCATTTTTTGAAAGCGCCTGTTATTATTCATTTAAGAGATGCATACCAAGTTATGTACAACTTGCTAAGGCAAAATAAACACCTTTTAGAGTATGGCGCAGTGCTGCATTGTTATAGCGGCAGTAAAGAAATGCTAAGAGAGTATCAAAAACTAGGTTTATTTGTTTCGTTTGGGGGCAGCATTACTTTCAAAAATGCCGTAGACAAGCCTGATGTAGTAAGGGAAACTAACCTTGATATGATGATGCTGGAAACAGACTGTCCTTATCTTACTCCCGCGCCCTTTAGGGGCAAGACAAACTATCCTAAGTATGTCAATTTAGTGGCTAAAAAGGTGGCAGAGTTTTTGCAAAAGAGCTACACTGAAATAGATGAAATCACCACAAAAAACGCTAAGAGTTTTTTTGGAATAAAATAACCATAAACAAAAATAAAACGGCTAAATTGTTTGCCGTTTTATCTTTTGTATATCTAGATTTTATCTTTAGTATACCCATAGTATATACTAGAAAGTGTAAAATAGTTTGAGGTAAATAATGGAAATTAAAGATATACTTATAGCGCACAACTTCCGCTACAATAAAGCGCTTGGACAAAATTTTATCACTGATAAAAATTTACTCAGCGCAATAGTTGGTGATGCAGGTATAGAAAAAAAGGATACCGTAGTTGAGATAGGGGCAGGAGCCGGCAGTTTGACAATGGCTCTTAGTAAGGTGTGTAAAAAAGTAATAGCTTTTGAAGTAGACTATAACCTTAAACCCATACTTAGCCAAACCTTGCAAGGCTTAGACAATGTTGAACTGGTTTTTGCCGATGTGTTAAAGCTTGCAGATGAGCAAATAAAGGACATTGTAAAAGGTCCGTTTAAAGTAGTTGCTAACTTGCCCTACTATATAACCACACCGCTTATTATGCGCTTTTTTGAAAGTAGCCTTGATATAAAAAGTCTTACTCTTATGATGCAAAAAGAAGTGGCGCAAAGGTTGGTAGCTAAAAAAAACACGCAGTCATACGGCGCAATTACTGCCGTTATTGCGCTTCAAGCAAACGCTTATATTACAAGAAATATACCAAAACAGTTATTTTTCCCTAAGCCAAATGTCGATAGCGCCCTTGTCCATATTGATATAGTGGGCGACAAGTACAACTGCAAGGACATAAATTTTGTAAAAAAAGTAATAAAAAGCGCGTTTATGTGGCGTAGAAAAACCCTTGCAAATAACCTTATTGCTACCTTTAGTTTATCTAGAAAAGACAGTCAAGCTTTGCTAGAAAACCTTGGTTTTGAAGCAAATATCAGGGGGGAAAAACTAAGCCCTGAAGAGTTTTGCAAACTGGCTTTTCAGCTCAAAAAAGTGTTAAAAGAGAGTGAAAATAAGTAGTTTGCAAAGTAAAAAAATAGTAATTTTTTTGTAAAAATATTAGTAGTTTTATTTGATATAGCATAGCTATATGGCTCAAAATGGGTATTTTTGGCATTGTTTTTTTGTTCAAAATTTTTTACTGTTGACATAACGGTCTGTAAGATAATATAATGATAGTGGGAAAGAGTATCTTTTCTATTTCGCCTTACGCGTGCGCGGGCGTAAATATAAAATATATTCTTTATTAAAAAATAGTTGATAAAGACCAAAAAACACACATAGACAGTATCCAAAAAAAGCCAAAAAAAAGGAGCCTATTATGAGAAACACATCATGTAAAACTAAAAAGAATAAAGACAATGGTATGCACAAGATAGCCAAAGTAATTTTTGCACTTGGCTTTTCCTTGTTGATGGTGTGTGTTGCCCTTTTTGGCGGGGCGGCTTTGGGCAACAAGGATATAGTGGATACGGTTTTGGAAACTGAGGCAGCTGAAAATTTGCAAGCGGCTGAAGCAGGGTCCGCGGCTGGAGGCGGCAAGGGTGTTGTTGCATTACGATTTGCCTCCCTTGGCACTCATAATGTTAATACAACTTTTAGTACCAGCAATGTATATTGGACCAGTTATTATTCCGGCAATAGTCACGGCAATCAAATGTATTGTGGGGCAGGTTATTTTGGCAATGGCGGTTCAGGTACGGTAAGACAAAAAGTAACTATAAGCTCAGCGTCAACTAACTTTGCATTCACGGCAGGCTCAGTTGCTGACAATTTACAGAAAAAAGGACTGTTGCAAGTTAAGATAACAGCAACAATAAGGTCTAAAAATGGTTATGACGGAGATCGTAAAGTTGCATATAAGAAAGGCAGCAGCACTATGAATGTGGACACAGGCAGCTCGCTTTTAAGCGGTTTTATCACAATAGCTTCCAGAACAACAAATGGCAACAACCAAACTCAAAGTGGAACTGTAACTTTCAATCTTGGCGCTAATGATAAATATATATGTCTAGCTGCAGGCGGATATTGTAATTATACTTCTCTTATTGGCGGTAGATACCCTGGGCAACAGGCAGAATCCATATCATTTCAGCTAATAAGCAGAGATACCTCTAGCCCTAGTTTTTATTATCCTAATATAAGCGGTTGGGCTAAGACCGAGCGTTCAGTGCAATATACCGTTAACGATAATGTGCAAGTAGACCGCGTTTATGCATACCGCAGCGGCTCTTCCATTACTCCTACTATTTCTAAAACTACTGAAAATTGGAATGTTAGTTTCTTCGCAGATTATAGATACACTTACTATATATCAGCATACGACACATCAAACAACTATAACAGCAGCAGCACCTGGTCTTATACTAACTTTAAGTTAGACGGATATGCGCCCAAGATATTAAGGGTATTGTTTGTGCGAGCGGGGGCTACAAGTATTTTGGTTGGAGATGGGCTGTCGTCTAGCAAAGGGCAGCCGTGGAGTGGTAGTGTGCGATGTTTTATAGAAGTAGAAGACTATCAAAGCACTAGCAATTATTCAAGCGGAACTATATATAGCTCAGGGATAGCTTCGGTTAAGTATAACGGAACTACTTGCAACCCTGTTCCCAACAATTCAGTACAGTTACCTATAGGAACAGACGGCGCAGCTGCCTATAATAAGACAGTTAATACAATTGACGGCAAAGTAGGAAAAGGCTGGTATGAATACCCCTATAGCATAGATAGCAACTTTTCTAGCGCAAGTGTTGAAGTGTTAGATGATGTAGGATTTCCAGCTAGTAAGACAGTAAGCTTATACTACATTGATAAAGTTGCGCCTGTGGTAGAAAGCGCGGTGGTGACTAGGTCTAACGGAAGCGCCATTCCTGATGGCTCTACTTGGTTCAATGCGCCAGCTACATTAAAAATAACCGTTATTGATTATGCTACAAACGGCAACTTATCTTACACGCGCTCTTATGCGGCAGGCATAACAAATATAAAACTTGAAACTACTAGATTTTCGCGTAACGCAGCACGAACGGGGGCTGGAAGTACAACGGCTATAAATATTTCCTTTAATCCAACAAGCAGTACTTCAACATCGGGCAGTACAAACGGCGATGGCAGCGCCTTTATGCGACGAACTAGCTATGTGTCTAGTACTTGTAGTGTGGGCGGAGTGACATATTATTGTTATCGGTATATTATAGAGGTGCCTATACTCTATCAGACTGATTATAAGTTTACCTTTACCGATAAGTCGGGCAATGCCCGAACTAGTTTTAGGTACAATCATTTGTCTGATGACATAGATAGATACAAACCTAACATAGACGAAACAGCGCCGCAATTTACCAATGTCATGGTGGAAGGGTTTGCGGCAAACGGGGCATCTTTAGGCAATGCCAGAAATGACTATGTAAGCGCAAGTTACCTTGTGTTTAAGGTGACGGCAAACGACCAGTCATTTACGGGGCGTAATGACGGTAGCGGAGTTAAGAGAATACAGATTCTTTCGGGGGCTACTGTGCTTAGTGAAAAGGTTTTGTCTACACCGCTTCATGCTGTAGTGCAGCAAGAGCTTTATGTATATCATACTTCGCATTCAGGCTCTAAGGATTCAACATTTGTAAGAGCTATAGACATTAACTCTTGCGTCACTTCCACTTACCGAATCAGAGTTATTGATGAGGCGGGCAATTCTACCGATATGACGCCTAGCGCAGCTACTGGCTCTATGCAAATAAACCCCAACGCTTCGTCGGCATTAGATGTGTCTACTCTTGTAGATAATATCACTCCGACTTTATCGGTATATATGCAAAACCAAAGCACTCTTATTAAGCCCTCCACAGCCACATACGCAGGCAATAGTTCTACTAGGGTATATGAGTTTGATTGGACAGCGGTTTCCCAAAGCATACACATAAAATTTACCTTTGGCTGCAGCGGCGCAACGGTATATAGATACAATAATTCGCTAAGCGATGCCAATCGTGTCGCCATAGATATTTCTGCTGCAGGCGGCACATACAACAAAAACAATAACTCAAAATCAATCAACGAGACTTATTCTAGCGAAGGTATAAACCATTATAGCTTTAAGATAGTAAACGGCGCAAAGACAGTAGCGTCGGGCAAAGGCGCTGCCACAGATACGGCAGGGGCAAACTATACCATTATAGTCATTAAGGTAAAGGTGGATAAGACTGCACCTAGCTATGAATTGCTTGGTTTTGGCACTACAATAGCGGCGGCAGGCAAAAATGACTTGCTTAGCATTAAGAACAGTATTGAAAATGCAAATGGCCCTGCGCTTAATGAAAACTTGTTGACTCAAGCTAATTCCTATTATGGAACAAGCTTCTATGCGTATTATTATGTTAAAGATACCCATATGACCACTGAGGATAACCGCCAAGGCACTTCATGGTTAAGCGGTGGACAAGCAAAAGCGCGCGTTACTGTTAAGCATGCTAATTATAGCCATAGCTATGATGTAGGCTATGACCTTTTATCCAACAATAAATTTACGCTGCTAGCAGTCCAGATGTATGATTTACCTACTTTGCGGCTAATGAAACATAAGACATCAGGCGCGTCTATCTATAATGCATCTCAAAATATTTATGACCTAACTTATGGGCAAAATGTTATCTATAATATTGAAATTAGAGATGCTGTGGGTAATGCTAGACAGATAAAACTTAAAGAACAATCTACTGAGCTATCTTATAATGTAGACCCATTCCCACTTTCAAGCACAGTAATTCAAGTTCCTAAGGACACCACTTATGGATATGATTACTATGGCGATTATAGAAATGCAATAGAAAACGGTTGGACAAAGCTTAGTATAAAATACACCATAACTAAGCAAACTTCCATATCTCCTGTGGTGGTAGAGTATAGGCTTGTGCCTATAAAAGATGCCAACACAGCCAATCCTACCCCAGTAGGCAGTAGCGACCAGTATCCCTATGTGCCTGTGGGTGACTTAGGCTCTGCAAGCACAGCTACCTTTATATTAAGTCCGCAAGACGGCAGTCGTTGCGCCTTTGTGGAATTTAGAATTTATAAGAGCTATGCTAAGTATAATCACCTCAATGACAGCGTTACAAAGATAGATTATAAGGACCTTAACGGTAATAATAAGAGATATATTATTAAGCAAGATGTCGATGTTCCGGAACTTACGGCGGTATACTTCTCTAGAAGCCCCAACGCAGGCGTAGTTAGTCAAGCGCAAGCTTTGGCAAACCCAAGCATTGTAGCTTACTTTAAGGCAACCAACCAAGACGGCAACTACACCTATACAAGACTAACACCAGAAAAAGCGGTCTGGACCTATGAACAGCTTTATATGTATGTCATAGCAAGCGATAGCTTATCTGGCTCAGGCGCAGGCGTTAGAACGGTAGTTTTATACAATCAAGACGGCACCGGAGAAAATGCAATTTATCAATGCGATGCAAATACTGTGGGCGGTTCATTTACAGGAGAGCAGGTATTCCGTAGCAATAGAGCCATCTTTGGATATTTGAATGCTACAAATAATAATCCTATCAGCTTTAGATTGATTGACTATGCGCCAGAACCTGACCAAAACGCAACAAGTCAAATTGCTATAAATACAGACTCTAGCGGCAATAGAGTATTGCCCAGGGTAGATACCGCAACGCCTAGAATAAGCGTAACGGCAGCTTCTCACGGAGGCGGCAGCTATTTAAGAGATGGCAAGCTTCCTGGCGACGCCACCACGCAATCGCTTAGTATTACGCTAAGCTTTACTTGGGGCGCATCGGGGGCTAAGATATATCGCGTTGATATGCAACAGTACTTTAAGGCAAGTTATGATACTGACCCGTGGGGCTTTGGTAAAAACTTTGCTGGAACGACCAAAGTTAGCGGAACGCCTACTTCTCTTAGCGGTATGCTAAGTTTGCAAGAAATTGCTAAGTTTAGCGTAGTTATACCTGCCAGCACCCCAGCTGGCACATCGCCGAGAACGGCAACATATACCGACTATCTATCCAACGATATAGAAACAAGGTCAAGGTATTATTACTTCATTGTGTCCAATGTTAATGAATACGCTGACTCTAGACCAATTGGTTATGTGGCGGCAGGCGATATATTTATCGATAACAAAAAACCTGTTATACACGCTGAGCATTCGTGTTATACAAGCAAGACATCAGGTCAAGTGATGAACATTAATACCACTTACACCAATGATGAAGTGCTAGCTTATCTGTTTGTGTCTGACGGCGCAAGCGGTGTTGCTGATGTATATCTCAAAAACGGCTCAATTGCCAACACCAAAGCGGCATATGAAGCAAGCGGTACTAAGCTTACCTATGTAGGCTCTGATTCCCGCGGGGAACAATATAAGTTTGACGCTATGACTAACAACATAGCTTATCAGTTCATTGTCTTTGATAATGCTGGCAACTATGAAGAGTCTACCGCAGTTATTCCTAAGATAGACAAAGTTGTGCCTAAGATTACTATAAGCGCAAAGAAAGTTGACGGTTCATCGCACAGAATTGACTTTGCTAATAACTTTACCAATTCGCCTTATTTGCAAATAACTCTTACAATAGAGTTAGGACTAAGCAAGCTAGGTGCACTTTCTTATAATATAGACGGCAGTGAAAACTATGTGTCTATCACTAATTTACGCGACAAAGACGGTAAGGCAATTACGCTCACACAAAACGGCAATAATTCGGTAGCTGTATTTAACATAAATCAAAATGGCCGCTATAAATTTAAGGCGACTAACAATGTGCCAGCTCAGTTTTCTAAGAGCGGCGTTGCGCCGACAGCCAAAGGTGAGATGTATGTTGCAATCGATGTCACTAAACCGTCGTTAAATGAAAATAATGCCGCGTATAGAGAAATAAAGACAGTATGGCATCATACTCCTAAAAATCTTGTACTTGACGCTGCCGACAATACAGGCGGTTCTGGAATAGACATCATACATGTCTACTATACGGTAGGCGGAAGAAGCTATGATAAGTTCTTTAAGTATAATGAAGCTTCTCAAAAGTTTGAGACATATACAGAACAAGGCGGAGAGATTGTGTTTGGCGGTGACTTTGCGCTAAGCGAATTTGTTACCTACAATATAGAGATAACAGACAAGGCAGGCAACAAGAGTCAAACATATAAGATTAGGCCAAACCTAGACCAACTTACTCCAAGCTTTAATTCTAGCTATCAAGCTAGCACCATGGACGGAGTTTATAATGGCGGCAGTTTGTCTAGCCCCAACTGGACTAAGCATAATGTAGTTATTACCTTGTCGCCAAAGTATACTATGAGTGGCGCGCGCGTAGAAGTTGCTATAAGAAATAATGCATCTGGCGCAAATTGGGGTAACTGGATAAATATTAAGGACTTTGCTTGGAATAACAATCCGCCGCTAGATTCTGATGCAGGCGCTTATGACAGCTTAGGGAATGAGTTTACCTATCTAATTAAGCCCGATGTTGGTAAAAAATCAGTAAACGCTTATTATAAATTCCGTATAGTTTCCAACGCAGGATTGGTGTACGAAGATGAAAAAGTTATGCTGGTACAAATTGACCAAGAAGTGCCAGAGTTTAGCAATCAAACCAACATTAGCTATATAAACAGCAACAATGTATCTACTACAATAGCGCTTGATATGTTTAACTCCACAGAGCAAGCGTTCGCATATCAATTTGCTGATAACGAATGGACTAGCCGCAATGTAAGCATAACGCCTAGAATAGCTACAACGCCTGCTAGCGGTATTACTTTAGAGTTTGCGCTATTTAATGTAAACACAGACAAATGGAATGCGTGGTCTGAATGCCAAAGCAATCCCTTTGTGCATAACTCTGACACTGCAGGAATTAGCTATAAATTCCGTTATATCTCAGGTTCTCAAATAGCTAGCAAAGAGCTCATTGTGAAAGCTATTAAGGTAGATACTAAAGCGCCTGTGCTTGCGCTAATGGCAAGGACAAGCTTTGAAGGCATAACCAATCCAGATGGTAGCTTTGCTCAAGCTCCGCAAAGTGTATTTAACAATGGTCAGCCTTATACTACAACTTGGACTAACGCAAGGTATGTGGTAATTAGAGTAAATGCTGAATTTGGATTTAGCGGTATAGATATTACTTTCCTAAAAGACGGCACAAGAATTGCTCAAAACGACATTAGCATTGCTTATGGAGAATCGGGAGAGCTATACTACTATATACCTTACTCTGTTAACCTAAGAGTAAACGCAAAGAGCAAAGCAGGACTTACTGGCTTTGTGGATAGAGAAATCCGCATAGATAACTTGTTGCCAGAACTTTATGTGTCTGAAATTAGAGGTACTAAGTCTACAAACTGGGATAATACAATAGATAACTCTTGGTTTACAAGCAATGTGTACTTCCAATTTGGCATAGGCACATACAAAAATAAAACTGGCACTTTGGAAAGAAATGTAGACACAAACGGCAACGCAATAGCTCCGCCAAGCGGATTTAGAATAGAATACCGCATAAAGACAACGGACGGCTATACAAGCTGGACTGACACTAACAGCACAACTAGTTATGGAATAACAACTATGGAGGTTGTGGAAGGTAGAATCTATAACTTCCGTATAGTATCGGGCAGCGGAATGGTGCATGAGCTTGGCAAAGACATTGTGTACAATAATGAAGTTGTGGCAACAGCGCAAGCAGTCTATGATAATGCTAGAGCAAATCATCCAAATGCAATCTTTAGCCACCTTTTGCAAGATAGGTACGATTACCTTATCAATCTTGACCAAAACACCTATTATCTAGATGTTACGCAAAACATTAGATTCTTTGACGGAGCAAATGTTCAAGATTCATTTAGCAATGATTATGCAAGATACAGCTATGAGATTTTTGTAGATGGCAGATGGATACCAAAACAACAGCATGACCGCGGCAATGACTATGAATATTTCCACGGTGACTTAATTAAACTAACCTATCAAGCCAACTACGACCAAGGCAAATACTTGCATAGGTATACCGACTATATTGAGTACTATGACACAGTAAAAGACGGAGTTTCTACCAGAAATACAGTGAGCTTAAGAACCTTTACTTCAGGCAACTTTAGCGAAGAAAACGCTGGCGCTATTGAGTTCCGCTTTACTAAGTACAACTACTCTATTGAGTCTTACTTCAAGCAAGAGCTTACAGCAACCTATACTGATAAAGTTGCGTATGTTCAAAGTTATAGACAAACACCGGGCGCTACCTTTGCAAGCAAGGTAGACATTAAGTACTACTATAAACAAGGTAATGATAATGTATCCATATCTTTAGGCACTGAGCTATCTTATAAGAATATGCAAACCAATCAAGTACAGCAAGGCAACATAAGCATCTATGGCAATGACAGCCTTGGCGGGTATATGATAACAGCTATGCTTGACCACGAAGTAAACAGAGAGAGCTTTATTATAAAGAACCCTAATGATATACTTCTTGTCAAGTACTTTACGCTAGACGGCAGCAATCCTTACAAGATAAATGACCAAAATGACCTAGAGATGATATCATCTTACTACTATGACAGCTACAACGCAGAAACCTTAACGCTCAATGAAAAGGTAACTTACTTGTCAGGTAAATTTATACAATTAAATGACATTGCTTTAAGCGCAGAATTTGAGCCAATTGGTGAGTTTAGCGGCTCTTATAACGGCAATGGCAAGACCATAACATTTGCTAGCGTTACAGAAGCTGATAGCACATTTGGATTGTTTACCGCCGTTTGCGGCAGCGTAAATAATCTAGCTGAAGTATCTAACTTAGCAATAAGCGTGCCACATCTTATTGTAAACAACGCAAAAGATGTAGGTATATTAGCTGGCAGTATAGAAAACGCTAGGATAAATAACATTTGGATTAGCGCAAAACTAACTATTGATACTGCTTTGTCAAATGCTAACATTGGCGGACTTGCAGGATATACCAACAACGCCCAAATAGGTGCATTTGGGCCCAACTTTATAGATGTAAGAATGTACCACAACGGCAATGCGCTAGGCAATGTAATTGCGCAAGGTACAGCAATTGGCGGAGTGGTGGGTAACGCTGGCCAAAACACCTATTTGTTTAACACATACACCTTTGGCTCTATGGAAATTTATGGCGTAGAGTCCAGCATTGACGCAGGTGCGGTAATTGGCGTCTTGGCTGCGTATTTAACAGAAGGTAATGTAGATAACTTCTTTGCTGACAACTATTATCTAAAGGGCAATGCCTTTGTAAATGGTGTAAGCGTAGATAACTTTGTGGGCAGAGATAACAGCGTAAGACCTGTTGTAAGTGCAACTAGGCTGCTTTATAGCGACTTTGTACAGTTGTCTAATACCATAGTTGGCCGTACTATAAGAGATAGCATTTTGTTAAAACTATACGCTGACTTTGGTATGGAAGTAAGAGAAGAAGACTCACACTTTGTATACGCAAACGGCTTAGGCACACCTAGCGATATGCTTATGATAAGCACAGTAGACCAGCTAGAGACCATCAATGAATATGTAATGCTAAACTATAAGTTAGCAGGCGACATTGATATGACGGGCTTTAACCAAAGCATAGCTGCGAACAAGGTGTTTACAGGCGTGCTTGATGGCAAGAACGGGCAGGACGCTATGCTAACCAACTTTACAGGCGGTATTTATCAAGGCTACTATGGCTTGTTTGCCAACTTAGACGGCACAGTGCAAAACATTGTGTTTGACGACTTGAAGATTGACATAGAGTACGCCGATACCGACAATCTTTATATGGGACTTGTGGCAGCTAAATCTTACGCTAACGCTAATGTCAATAACATAATTGCAATTGGTATAGTTAAGATAGACGCCCCTTACTCCAATGTGGTAGCAGGCGGACTAGTTGGTCAAGCGCAATTTGGATATATCTATAATATCTTTAATATGGCAAACATTAAGGTGACCGCAAAAGAACTGTCCTTAGGCGGTATCGTAGGACAAGCGGCAGGTACTGTGCTTGTAAACTATGAAGATGTCTCCGACGCTATATTCTCACTTGCAAGAGTGGAAGGTATCCATACAGGCTTTGGCGATGTGGGCGCAATAGTAGGTAGCGGCAGCGTGCTAGAAGTTATGAGCGATATGCAAAAAGTGTTTGCGCTACTTGACAACACTTATACAAACGGCAGTCTAAATAACCGCACAGTAGGCAGCAGTACGGTAAACAGTGCAGTGCTAACTACCTTTGGCAATACAGCAATGCGCAGTGTGGCAGTTTCTGACGGCAACTTGTTTAATGAAGTGTTTGTAACTAGAAACCTCTATCCGTTGCAAGGCATAAGTCAAAACTTGTCATCGACGGTGGGCGCAGATTTAGATAATCCGTTTAAGATTAGCACTGAAGAAGACTTCAAGTATATCAACAACGCGCTATATGCTTACTACCGAATAGTTGCTCCCAATAATAGAATAATGTTTAACAACTTTGAAACCATTGGCGAAGGACTGTTCTTCACAGGTAGAATTGACGGCAAGACAGCGGAAAGCGGCAGCGCAGAAGAAGGCGAAGTAGTTTCGCTAGACGGAGTTAGCGACGCGCTAATCTACTACAACTTAGGCTCTATAAGCGACCTTAGCATAAATGTAAATTACACTAAGACGCTACAAAACAACCAAAACGCCGACTTTGGAACGGTAGCTAAGTATAACAAGGGCACAATCCGCAATGTAATTGTGAGCGGTGACATTGTTATAAACGGCGGGAACAGCGTGACGGTGTCTGGCTTTGTAGGAGTAGACTATGGCGGAACAATTGACAACAGCAGTATCAAGAACTCAATTAGCAGTGTCAACATTACTGTAAATCGCGCCAACACCATTTATATAGGCGGATATGTCGGCAAGGTTACAGGCACAACAACAGTAAGCTTTGCAATAGGCCAAGGCAACATCAACATAGTAGATTGCCCAAGCTATTACGCAGGCTGGCTAATTGGCAGAGTGGAAGGTTCGTTAGACATTGACTTGTCTATAATTCAAAGCTATGCTTACACTATTAACATAGCTGAAGACGGCGTAAGCTATCCGCCAATTGTGTCCACTATTGAAAACTACACAGGCATTAATAAAAACTAAAGTTTAGTTTCAACAACACAACATAAGTCAAAAAGGCGTTTTTTGTAAAATCAAAAACGCCTTTTTTGCTTTGCTCTAAAGCCTAATGTGTGATACAATACCCTATGAGGTTTTAACATGAAAAAAGTATTGACAATACAAGATATATCTTGCGTAGGGCAGTGTTCAATAACGGTGGCATTGCCAGTAATTTCTGCAATGGGCATAGAAACTTGCGTACTTCCAAGCGCTGTTTTAAGTACTCACACATCAGGGTTTACAGGATTTACATTCCTTGACCTTACTGAAGACTTGCCTAATATTAGAGAGCATTGGATTAAGGAAAAGTTATGCTTTGACTTTATCTATACAGGATATGTTGGCAATAAAAAACAAATGAAATATATAGATGATATATTTAATTCTTGTTGCGCAAAAAATTGTAAAATAGTGGTAGACCCTGTTATGGCAGACCATGGCAAGTTTTATGCAGGCTTTGACCATTCTTACGCTATGGAAGTTAAAAAGCTATGCCAAGAAGCCGATATCTTAGTACCTAATTTGACTGAAGCTAGCATTTTGGTAGGTGAAGAATATATTGAGTTTGGCTATGATGAAAGCTATATAGAAAATATGGTAAAAAAACTGTTTGAAGTAAACGGCAAAAGCGTAGTGCTAACAGGAGTGAGTTTTGACAAGGCAAAACTAGGCATTGCTGTATATCACGACAAGAAGCTTAACTACTATTTTAGAGATAGAATAGACGCCAATTTTCACGGCACAGGCGATGTGTTTAGTTCGTCACTAGTAGGCGCACTTGCTAATGACTTTAGCTTGATTGAGGCAGGGCGCATAGCGGTAGATTTTACCATAGAGTCTATAAACCACACTCTAAAAGACCCTAGCCACCTTTATGGCGTTAAGTTTGAAAAAGCTATTCCATATCTTATTAGACGAATAGGAAAATAACTTATAGAGAAAGGTCTTTTTTGTCAAAGACAAAGATGCTTAGCGTGTAAGTTATTATGGCAATACCAAAGAGTATAGCAAATTTCCACAAGAAAGCAAAAGAGGGTACATCGGTTTGCAGTGAAGCAATTGATGTGGTATCAAGCAGTGTCAATATGCTTAGATAGTCAAAAATTTTCATAGTGGACACGCCAAGTCCAACGGTTGCAAACATATCGTTTCCAAACATTCCAAGAACTTTAGCCAAAAAGGAAAATACGCAAAGCCCGCCGCTAAAAGCATAAGCAAACTTAGAATAATTAAAGTAAGCTGACGCTAAAAAACAAATGCCACTAATAGCAAGAGTGACCATAGCGCCGCCAAAGTTAAGCAGTAAGATATGGCTTGCGTTAACTGACTTCATAACTATAAGCTGGCTAAAAATAGCTGCCGCCGCTTGCACAGCAAAAATACCTAGCACCGATACAATTAGATATAGCATTTGGGTAACTACTACTTTTGAGCGTTTTATTGGCGTTGACAAAACATAAGCCATTGTGCCGCGGTCTACTTGGTCTACAAGAAGTTTGTTGGCAGTTATTATTACAAATATCATAGGTATTAGCATACAGCCTATGGTATAGTACATATCGTCCATCATAACTTGTATGTCAAACTTTAGCCATGAGTTTAGAATTTCGCCATTAAAGCCAAGCGTTTCCATAAGTCCAACTAAGCTAAGTTTATGTACCCTTAACACAATCTCATACTCCATAAGCCCTATCATATCTATATTAAAGGTGGTAAGTGTTTGAGTGCCTATAAGAGTGTTAATTATGGTTATCATAGTTGCCATAGTTAAGGACGCCGCTAGCCATAGCCCCCAATTAGATTTTATAGACTGCATAAATAATGGTTTGCTAATCATTTTGCTTCTCCTTTAAAAACACTGTCAAAATACTGTTCTAGGTTATACTTAACTTCTGCAATAAACTTTACATCGTATGCGTTTAGCGTCTGAAACAGTAAGTTTATATCATTTATATCTATATCTACAAGTAATTGATGGTATTTAGGTTTTATATCCTTAACATTAAATAAGCTTTTTTGAAACTTTTCAAAGTCTAATTTTACATTAAAAGCAATCTTAAAGGTTCTTACTCCATGGTTTCTGATATCGTCCATGTTGGCAATATCTACAATTTTGCCATCTTTAATTAGTGCGACATAGTCACAAATTGGCTCTAATTCTTCAAAAATATGACTGCTTATAAATATGGTTTTGCCACGGCTATTTTCTTCTTTTAGGATATCTACAAAAACAGAGCGCATTAGCGGGTCTAAACCTGTTGTGGGTTCATCTAGTATAAGTATTTCTCTATCTGCCATAAGGGCGTTTACAATAGCTGTCTTTTGCTTTGTGCCTTTGGACATAGTCTTTAGTCTAGACATTACATTAAGCTGTAACTCTTTTATAAGAAAATTGGCATAATCGGTATTTTTAAGTCCAAGCATTTTTGCTTGCAAGGTCAAAAACTCTTTGCCTGTTCTAAGGTCAGGGAAAGCAATTTCGCCTGGCACATATCCCACATAGTTTTTAATTTGACTGCTTTTTAGCCAGCTGTCAAGGCCATTTATGTAGGTGTTGCCGCTATCTGGCTTTATAAAGCCCATAATGTTGCGGATAGTGGTGGTTTTGCCCGCGCCGTTAGTGCCTACAAAGCCAAAAATTTTACCCTTAGGAACTTCAAAAGAGATATCAAACACACCTCTGCCAAGTCCATAGTCTTTGACAAGGTGTTGTACTTTTATCACACTCATTTTATGCCCCCAAAAACCTTATCTTCTTTATAAAACTGCATAAAATAATCTTCCAGTGAAAATACCATTTCTCTAAAATTAGTAAACTTAATGTCATTAGTTGAAGCTATAAATGAGTTTATGTCTTCGTCATTTATGCAAAATTTTACGCTCAGACGCGCTCTATCTATGTGCGCTATATCATAAGAGAGAGATAAAAACTTGTCCATATCACTAGCTGTGGCAAAATCAATAAGATAAGTTTTGTTTTTGTTGTGCTTAAGGTCGTCTGCCACAAAGACAGAGACAAGGCGTCCATCTTTAATAATTGCTATTTTGTCGCAAGTGGCGTCCACTTCGCTAAAGATGTGGCTAGATAAAAATATAGTTTTGCCCCTTCTTTTTTCCTCTTTTATAAAGCTTATAAAAACTTCTTGCATAATAGGGTCAAGTCCAGAAGTTGGCTCATCTAAAATAAGTATGTCAGGGTCAGCCATAAAGGCAGCGACAATGGCTAGCTTTCTCTTTGTGCCCATGCTCATTTTTTTGGTATTTATATTAGGGTCTAGCTCAAATCTATCTATTAGATACTCTAAATAATCATCATTTTTACATTTTCTAAGAGCTTGCATCATACGGAGAAACTCCCAGCCTGAAAGCGCGTTAGGCAAAGCAATTTCGCCAGGCAGGTAGCCTACAAAATTAAGTATTTCATTATAATTTTTGTAGCTTTCCATTTGCTTAATAAAAACTTTACCGCTCTGTGGGCGGCAAAAGCCCATAAGGTGTCTAATAGTGGTGGTTTTACCTGCGCCGTTCGGACCTAAGAAACCAAAAACTTCTCCCTTGTCCACTTCAAAGGAGATATCAAAAATACCTATATTTTTTGTGAATTTTTTTGTCAAACCCTCAACAAAAATTTCTTTCATAACACCCTTAATACCTTATCTAATTACACTGTATATAATAACATATATAATTTTATAACACAATATAATATACCGCAAACAATTATGGCAAAAAACAACAAAAATTTGGTATTTTACAATTAGCGTACAAGGTATATATCTATGAATGGCAAACTGCATTTGTTAAAGATAAAATGCAAAAAAGAAAACTTTGCCAAAAAGTTTTTGGCAAAGTTTTTTGCGCATAGAGTTGTTTTTTCTTAGTCTTCTAGCTGATGTTCTATAAGGCTCTTATCGCCTAAATATTTTTTACGAAGTACAGGTTTTTCAATTTTGCCAGTTGGATTTCTAGGCACTTTATCTAGTATTATACGCTTAGGGCATTTGTATCTTGGAAGCGTTTTGCAAAATTCTAGCAAATCTTCTTCTGTGACACAGCTTCCATCTTTAAGCTCTACAATAGCTACTACTATTTCGCCAAGCCGCCTACTTGGCATACCGATGACGGCGGCATCTTTTATTTGGTTGTGAGTGCGTAAAAAGTCTTCTATTTGCACTGGGTAAATATTTTCTCCGCCACTAATTATTACATCTTTTTTTCTATCTACTAGATAAATAAAGCCGTCACTGTCTGTCATTGCCATATCGCCTGTGTGCAACCAGCCATCTTTAAGTACTGCGCTTGTAGCTTCAGGGTCTTTATAATAACACTTCATTACGCCGTCGCCTTTTACGCAAAGTTCGCCTACTTGACCTTGTTCAACTAGGTTATTATTTTCATCTACAATTTTGGTTTGCCAGCCACAACCAGCTTTGCCTATTGCGCCAACTTTATCAATGTTTTCTAATCCCAAATGCACACAGCCAGGCCCAATTGATTCTGACAAACCATAGTTTGTGTCGTAAAGGTGGTTGGGGAATTTTTCTTTCCAACGCCTAATTAGTGAAGGGGGAACAGGTTGCGCCCCTATGTGCATAAGACGCCATTGGTCTAATTTGTAGTCGCTAAGCTTAACTTCGCCAGAATCTATGGAATCTAATATGTCTTGCGCCCAAGGCACAAGCAGCCAAACTATAGTGATGTTTTCCTTTGATACAGTTTCTAGTATCCATTTTGGGCTGACGCCACGCAAAATAACGCCTTTGCCGCCTACCAAAAATGAGCCAAACCAGTGCATCTTTGCGCCTGTATGGTAAAGGGGCGGTATGCAAAGAAAAGTATCTTCTTTAGTTTGTCCGTGGTTGCAGTTTTCGGTAGTGCAAGCGCACATTAGACTTTTATGGGTATGAAGTATGGCTTTAGGAAAACCCGTTGTGCCAGATGAATAATATATAGCTGCGTCGTCCTCTAAACTAAGCGGAATATTGGGCGCTTCGACTGAGCAATCCGCTGTTACAAAATAATAGCTTTCAGCGTATATTGGGCAGTCAGCTCCCACATAAAGCGCAGTATGAATTTTTGGCAAGCGACCGTTTACAAGCGGTTCTACCCTGCTTATAAACTCTGAGCCAAATATAAGCACAGAGGCGTCGGAAAAATTAAAACAATACTCTATCTCATCTGTGGTGTATCGATAGTTAAGCGGAACTACCAAGCAACCAGCTTTAAGGACGCCAAAATAAATAGGCAGCCACTCTAGGCTGTTCATAAGTAAAATAGCTACTCTGTCGCCTTTTTTTAAGCCCCTTTGAATAAGAAAATTAGCAAAGCGGTTGGCTTTATGTTCAAATATTTGCCAAGTGATTTCTTTGCGCGGAGAAAAATCGCGAAAAGATGGCACTAATTCATAATCTTTCCAAGTTATATTTTTTCTCACCTTTTGCTCTGGATTAACTTCCACAAGGGCAACATCAGAGGGATATAACTTTGCGTTTTTGGATAAAATGTCGGTAATAACCATAAAAGCTCCTCAATTGTATAAAAAATTGCCGTAAGGTAAATGCGGCAGTATAAATATTATAGAGTAAAAAAACCTTTTTTGCAACATTTATCAACACCATATTTTATGCTTAGGCAATAAGTGGCAATTATTTTTGCAGCTTTAATCCATTGCCTTTGACATCGGCGACAAAAAAATATATAATTAAAAGAGTTTTTATAATAATTTTAGGGGTATTTAAATGAAGCAAGATATGATAGCTATTATTGACCTTGGCAGTGACAAAAATGTAGAACTTGCAAGGGAAATAAGGCAAAATGGCGTTTATAGTGAGATATATTGCCACGATGTAGAAATAGGCAAATTAAAACAAATGCCTAGCCTTAAAGGCATAATTCTAAATGGCGGAAAAAATAATATTTTGGATGGCATAGAAGTTGATGTTCACAAAGAAATATAT
>JAAYOD010000009.1 GCA_012520515.1 Clostridiales bacterium | reverse complement strand
CTAACTATTGCTATCATGGATAAAAAATCTATTAGGTTTGCTTTTACCATGACATTGTCTTTAAGAAGTTCTTGTCTAAACTCATCTAGCAGTTGGTACTTTAGCTTGTCGCTAGCTAAAGAAATAATATCCACCATAATTATACCGCCTATGTTGCGCAATCTAATTTGCCTAGCCACTTCCTTTAGCGCAATTAAATTAGCAAAGTAGTGGGCGGTATCTGCATCTTTATATCTTTTATTAAACTTGTGGCTGTTTATGTCAATGACGGTCATAGCTTCTGTTTTGTCAAAGACAATCTCCACGCCCTCAACTTCTACTTTTCTCTCAAAAATATTTTCTATTTCTTTTTGAAGTTTGCCAAAACCATAGACTATTTCTTCATCGCTGTGGGCATATCTTAAAGCTACATCCATACCTTTTTCTTGATGCAAAATTTCTACCTTTGTATTGTTTCTTGCCCTATTTAGTATATCTATATACCTTTGGTATAACTGATTTGCTTGGTAAAAAATTACATCATTTGGCACATCTTTGCAAGAAGACCTAAACACGATCCCTACTTTTTTATCGTCTAGTTTTATTTGTTTTAACTCTTCCACTCTTTCAGGGCTAAGTTTTCGGCTAAAACGATAGTCCCTAGTGTCGTTTAGCACCACATAGCGACCAGCTAGCGTAAGCCTTTCGGTAACGGCACACCCTTTTTCCTGCTCTTCTTCTCTGACAATTAATACAGGTAGCATATCGCCAACCTTTAACCCTTCTCTATACTTTAGCAAGGCGTTTTTTTTTCTGCCGATATCCATAAAAATACCTAGCTCTTTTATGCACTTAATGACCTTGCCAAGCACAATACTGCCCGTCAAAAGCTCATTTTGCAACCTATAAAAATGCTCAAGCTCTTTATCTAATATAGCAACTTCCACATAGTTTTCTTTTTGCTCTATATAAACCTTTCTTGTCATACCAAACTCTTTACATATTCATTTGCCCAAAGCAGCTTGCCCGCCCTTTCCACATACTGCTTAAGCCTTACAATATCGGTAATTGTTATATCCAAATCAAAAAGGCTGTTTAGCTTTTCACTAAGCAAATCAATGCGCAAATTATTGTTGCCAAATCCGCATAAAACATAGATTCCTTTATCATCTACTTTTACTTCATAAATAAGCTTGCCCGCTTGCTTTATTGTTTCAATGCCTTTTTTGTTGGTGATGGTATACTCTAAGGTCTTAAGCGCCGATAAAATTTCATCTTTATATTGAATGGCTTTTTTGCTTGCAATAAAATAATCACTAGCAACTACCTGCCCGCCTAAGTTTGGATTGGTTTTTACATTATAGGCTTTGTACGCTGTCAAAAATGGCGGACTATTTTCATTAAATAGTTGCAAAATCTCTTTTTCGGAGTATTCTTTTTCTATATCCGCCGTCACCCATTCTTCCTTGCTTGCTATGCCAAAAGGCAGAGGCTGACTTAGCTTCAAACTCATATGGCGGTTAAAGCCTTTGCTATAATTAACTTGTATGCCTGCACGCCTAAATATGCGGTTTAGTGTCCTTAGGATATCAGTATGGGCAACATAAATGGCATTATCTTTCTTTTCAAAAGCTATAGTGATCATATTTCCACCGCCATACGACACTTACCAAGACTAAGCGCGCCGCAAGCGTTGCACTTAAATTTGCAAGCTTGAGTTACCTTGCCTTCAACAGCTTTTTTGTACTCTTTTATTAAATAGTCTTTGCTCACGCCATAATCTATAAAATCCCAAGGCAAAACTTCATTTAAATCCCTTGCCCGTGTAAAGTCGTTAATGTCTATGCCATTTTCTTTTATGGCTTCAAACCATTTTTCAGGCTTAAAATGTTCTGACCAGCTGTCAAAGTAACAGCCTTTATTGTATGCCGATTCTATAACATAGCTAAGTTGTCTAGAACCGCGCGCAAACATTCCTTCCAAAACAGCGTCATTAGCGCCGTGCCACGCATAGCGCACGCCTTTTATATAAAAAAGTTCTTTCTTTAGCATATTTTGTTTGCGTATCATCTCATCTATGCTTATTTGCTCTGCCCACTGAAAAGGCGTACAAGGCTTTGGCACAAACATAGCAGTGCTTACATTTATAGATATATCCCGTCTTTTTGTGGTATTAATATAAATACTTCTTATGCGCTTTACTATGTCCACAATACCCATTACATCTTGGTCTGTTTCGGTAGGAAGTCCCAGCATAAAATAAAGTTTTACTGTGCGATAACCTATCTCAAAAGCTGTTTTCATAGAGTTTTCTATATCGTCATCGGTTATATTTTTGTTTATGACATTTCTAAGCCGCTGAGTGCCAGCTTCTGGCGCAAAAGTAAGAGAACTAAGTCGGGAGTTTTGTATAAGCTCACGATTAAAGCTATCAAGGCGCAAGCTAGGCATTTGCAAGACCACATTTTCTTTTTCTGCAATTTCTCTAAGCTGTAAAATAACGCTCTCTATATTCTCATAGTCACCAGTAGACAAGCTAGACAAGCTAATTTCGTCAAAACCTGTATTTTTTATAAGCGTCTTTGCAATATCTACCACTCTTTCGGGCTCTCTATACCTAACGGGTCTATAATAAAAGCTCGCTTGGCAAAACCTGCAACCTGCGTAACACCCCCTATAAAGCTCTACTACTGCTCTATCGTGCACAATAGCTATGTTCGGAACTAGCGGTTTTTTAGGAAAAGAAGCGCTGTCTAAGTCTTTTACAACGCTCTTTTTTACCTTGCTTACGCATACGCCATCTTTAATAGTACTAAGCGATGGAACATATACGCCGTCTAAGCCGCTTAGTTCTTCTAGTATTCTTTTTTTATCGCCTTTATGTTTTATAACAATTTCACAAAACTTTATATTGCTCTCTTCCCCTTCCCCTATAAAAAAGACATCAAAAAAATCAATAATAGGCTCTGGGTTAGCAGCTGACGGTCCGCCGCCTACAATAAGCGGATAATTTTCATCTCTATCTACCGCTCTAAAGGGTATCTTTGCTAAGTCTAGCATATATAGTATGTTGGAGTAGCTAAGCTCATAAGGCACAGAAAAGCCAATTACATCAAAGTCTTTTATAGGCGTTCTTGTCTCTAAGCTAAAAAGCGGAATATCTTCTTGCTTTAGCTTTTGACCAAGGTCTGTCCATGGCGCAAAACACCTTTCGCAAATAATATCAGGGTGCGCATTCATAATATCATATAAAATGGCTATGCCTAAATTGCTCATAGCCACTTCATAAATATCGGTAAAACATAGGCAGTAGCGTAAATTCGCCGCCTTTGTCATATCGGGGGTGTTATATTCTCCCCCTGTATAACGGGCAGGCTTTTCTACCTGCATCAAAATTTTATCAAGTTTATCTTTCATCTATTTTTTCCTTAATTAAATTCTTGCATAGCCAAAGCCGCCGCACCCACAATGCCAGCGTCATTGCCTAAGGCAGCAGCTACAATGGGGCAAACTTTATTGTACTTTCCGCCAAACGCGTGCTTTACAACCACTTTTTCTATCATCTTAATAAAATATTCCCCTTCGTGACTAACTCCGCCACCTATCATAATAATTTCAGGTCGGAAAATATTTACTAAATTAACTAAGCCCCAAGCTATGTTTTTAACATATTCATTTACTACTTCTTGGCCTGCCTTGTCGCCTGTTTTATACGCCAAAAATGCAGTACGGCCTGAAACTTCGCCATGCTCTGAAACTATTTTATGCATTAAAGAATGTGGATTATTTTTCATAGCTTCTTTAGTAATGCGCATAAGCGCCGTTGCGCTAGCGTAAGCTTCCCAGCACCCCTTTTCGCCACAAGTACATTGCTGTCCGTCCATCTTTATACAAATATGTCCGCCTTCCGCACCTGCGCCGTCCACGCCTTCTAGTATCTTGCCGTCCACCACAAACCCTGTGCCAACGCCTGTGCCTAGCGTAATTAGTATGGCATTTTTTGTGCCTTTACCACCACCAAACATAACTTCGCCAAGGGCGGCGCAATTTGCGTCATTTCCTACACATACCGCTAAATCTGTATGCTTTTTGAACTCTTTTATAATATCTACATTAATAAAATTAAGATTGCCAGAATAAGTTATGATGCCTTTTTTAGTGTTTACTGTGCCTGGACAACCTATTCCTATTGCTTTAATCTTATCAAAATCTATGCCCTGTTCTTGAGCTAGACTAGCTAAAAGGTTGTACATATCGGCAACTAGACAAGAATAATGCCTTTCAGGCTTTGTAGCACAAGATTTTTTTGCCAAAATACGCCCATTTTCATCTACAAGGCCAGCTTTAATAGTCATTCCACCGATATCTATACCGACATAATACATAAGTTATAACCCTTCCTTTATCCATAAAGTAATACACATATACTATAACAAAACACTCCAAAAGTCAATAAAAGCCCGCGCTAATAAAAAAGCTTTAACAGTTTATGTTTTATGGCAAAAATTCTTGATCTATTACATTTATGGTGGGATTGTAGATAGTGTATAGGTTTGCAAATGTCGCTTGATAATATGGCAAAACATATATAGACAGTATGCCCAAGGTTATTGCGACCAAAATCCCCCAGCCAAAGAAACTTAGCATATAAATAAAAATCTCACCTTTGCGCCCATCTGTTATTTGCTTGCATTTATAAAGGGCATCTCTCCAAGATATATCGTCATAATCGGCTAATACAAAAGTAAGCATACTATACCGCATAGCTAAGATAATCCCTGGTATTATAAACAAAATAAGTCCGCCTATTACATAGAGCGACGACACTATATAGGCTAAAAATATTTGTCCTAACCTGTTTGTCTTTTTATAAAAATCAAAAACTTTCCCCATTTTTATGTCGCTGTTTTTTTGGCGCACTACCTGTAAAAAAATTGCCGCTATGCCAACGCTTAAGGGAAACATAGCTATATTAACTAAGATAGGAACAATCGCATAGGTGTTCTCTCCCAACAGATAGCCTATCAAAAGCTGTATTCCGCCAAGTATTAGAAAAGGTATAAAGCAGGCAAACACTCTTCCGCGGATATCTTCTTTTGCTTTTAGTTTTACTTGTTGTCTTGTCATAAAATTACTCCTTTTTCTTAATTTACTATAATAGCTATTATTCTATCACACAATGCTTACTGCTTGCTATTTATTTACAATAATTTCACTATTATTATATCACCTGTTTTTATTGCGTATATTTTAGGCGTGTGCTACAATGTTTACATAAAAAAAGATATTTTATGTAGGAGAAATTTATGTTAGAGATTATCAATGTCACCAAACGATATACTCCCAAAAAGGGCGTTCCAGTCGTTGCTTTAGACAATTTGAGCGTAAAATTCCCAGAAAAAGGCATGGTATTTTTGTTGGGTAAATCAGGAAGCGGTAAGTCCACTTTGCTAAATGTTATGGGCGGTCTTGACAACTATGATTCAGGCGAAATAATCATAAAGGGCAAATCCTCTAAAAACTTTACTCAAAGCGAATTTGACAGCTACCGCAATACCTATCTTGGCTTCATTTTCCAAGAATACAATATCCTTAATGAATTTACAGTAGGCGCTAACATCGGGCTTGCTTTGCAATTGCAGGGCAAAAAAGCTACTGACCGCGATATAAACAGGATATTAGAAGAGGTAGATTTGGCAGGATACGGCTCAAGAAAGCCAAATGAGCTTTCTGGCGGTCAAAAACAAAGAGTGGCTATCGCCAGAGCGCTTGTTAAAAATCCCGAAATTATCTTGGCGGACGAACCAACGGGCGCGCTAGACAGCAAAACGGGTTTGCAAGTTTTTGATACGCTAAAGAAGCTATCTAAAGACAAACTTGTAGTAGTTGTTACGCACGATAGAGAGTTTGCCGAACTTTATGGCGACCGCGTCATAGAACTTAAAGATGGCAAAATTATTAGCGACATTGAAAAGTTTAAGGCGCAAGGACAAAGGCTAAATGAGTCCGTTAATGTCATTGATAACAAAATAATTCAGATAAAGAAAGGTTATAAGCTAACTGCTAAGGATTTGGAATTAATAAATAATTACATAGCTAGCCAAGATGCTATTATTTCCATTGATGAAAAGTCCAACAGCGACCTAAAAAAGTTTGCGCGCATTGACATAGACGGCAATCGTGAAGCGTTCAAAGACACCGATGAAAGCAAAATAGAGATTCCTAAAGATAAAAACTTTAGGCTGATAAAAAGCCGCTTGCCTTTTAAAAACTCTTTCAAAATTGGCGCGAGCAGCTTAAAAAATAAGCCAATAAGACTTGCTTTTACTATATTTTTGTCCGTCATTGCTTTTGCTATGTTTGGTCTTACTGACACCATGGGCTCTTACAATAAATATAAAGCTACCGAAACTTCCATTATTGACAGCAACATTAACGCTCTTGCTATTTCTAAGACATTAATAAGAGAAGATGAAGAGTATAACTACACATACGAAACTCCTGTAAATTCTTCAGATGACGACTTAGCAAAGTTATCTAAACAAACCAGCATAGACTTTAAGCCTGTCTATACCCCGCTACAAAATAGTTATAGCGTTCTGAATTTTACAAACACCTTTAACGAAATGCCCTCCGATATGCTCTATCAATCTATACTTGGCGGCTTTTATGAAACTTCGTCGTCAGACTTAGCAAATTTAGGCTTTAATATAATAGGCAAACTGCCATCTAACTATGGTCAAGTGGCAGTATCAGAATATGTATTTAGCCACTTTAAAAAGTTTGGCTATAGGCATGAAGAGGTACAAAGAACATCAGACCAAATTGTTGACGAGCAAACTTTCCTTGCTCTAAAGCCAAAAATTTATCTTGACGACAGGTACTATGAAATAACAGGCATTATTGATACGGAATTTGACTATCAACACTTTGAAGCTTTAAGTTCGCCAGACGGCAACCAGCTTGTAAATTATATGCTTAGCGAAGAGCTTAGAGAAACAGTACTGTATGGCTATCATGGACTTGCATTTGTAAAAGAAGGCTTTATAAATAATGAATTGAAAACAAAAAATGCTGGTAAAAGCATAGGCGCAGACCTATCCAATGGGCATTTTAGCGCAGGGTTGCAACTTTCCGATACATACCTTTCTTTCTATGCCGACAAATTGTTTAAGTTGTCACAATTAAAGCAACTAGACAAAACATCATACTATGTGCAGGGCAACAAGACAGAGCTAGGCAACTTTGAGTTTATGGCGGACGCTATTTCATATGCGTGGAATGTGCAAAACGCTCTATACAACAAAGTTAAGGACGACGAAACTGAATTTAGAAAGTATGCGCCGCAATGGCTTATTGATTTCCGCTTTGGCTTTGTAAACGATCGGCAATACAAGATAAATTATATTATGGACAATTATGATGAGTCCATTGACAACATCATAATAGACATCATAATAGACGCTAATTGGGGAGACAACCAAGAGCTTCAGCAGGAGATTCAAAAATATCTCAACTCTTCTCTTGAAGAAAAAGCCAATACAATATATTTGTATATGGACCAGATGGAACAGAATAAAGAATCAGAAGATTATACTCCACTTTTTGAAAAGACTCTTTCTGAACTCCATGAAGAATGGAATGAAACAATTGGAAAATATAACTATGAAGAGTATCAAAGAGTAGTGCTAGATAAAGCAATAAAATCAGGAACAATTATGCAAGGCATAGAACAAATAATGCCTACAAACTTTATGCTCAGCGCCAGCCAAAACTTGCTTGGTTATAATGTATACGACCAGTCTTGCAAGCTTGTAGGCATATACCTTATTGATGATGAGAATATCGCTAACACAGTAGTAGTTGATGATACTCTGTATAAAAACTTAGATGGCGGAGTAATAGGCAATTATGCTTTTGCCATTGCAAAAATGCCCCAAGGCTCAACGCTTACTGACATAATTAAATACACCTATGACTCAGTGGAAGATGGAGCTAAATACAACTTAAGAAACGGCGTTATGTCCATGCTTAATATGGTAAACAGCCTAATTGAAACGCTCTCTCAAATATTCCTTTATGTAGGTATAGGTTTTGCGGTATTTGCAGCCTTAATGCTTACCAACTACATTGGCACAAGCATATCTTATAAGCGCAGAGAGATAGGTATCTTGCGCGCAGTTGGCGCAAGAAGTAGCGATGTGTTTACCATATTCTTTAACGAAAGCTTGCTAATAGCTGTCATTAACTTTGCGCTAGCTACCATAGCTACTGGCATTGTTGTAGCTTTCCTTGGCAGAATGCTAAGGACAGAGTACAACCTAACTATAACTATACTAAACTTTGGCGTAAGACAAATTGCGCTAATGCTAGGCATAAGCGTAGTAGTTGCGCTCATTGCCTCCTTTATACCCGTGTATAAGATAGCAAAAAAGCGCCCTGTGGACGCCATAAAGAAATAGTATTTAGTTAAATACGATAAAAAAAGAGCGGAATGCTTTTTCCGCTCTTTTTTATAGGTAAAGTTTAATAAATAGTATATGCTAAGGGTATGTGACTTTGTCACAGAAATAATAATAAAATTACCGTATACTGTAATTAGAAACACAAAATAAAAGGAGAATATAAAATGAAACCAATAAAGCTAACAAGTGAAAATTTTGAAAAGGAAGTTACCTTAAGCAATAAAACAGTACTAGTAGACTTTTATGCCGACTGGTGCGGACCTTGCAAAATGATAGCGCCTGTCCTTGATGACCTAGCCCGCCAAATGCCTGAGGTTACTGTTGGCAAAGTCAATGTAGATGAGCAAGCAAGGTTAGCAAATACTTACGCTGTAAGCAGCATTCCTACCTTAATTGTATTTAAAAACGGGCAAATGCATAAAAAAGCCGTAGGCTACCATACCATAGAGCAGCTTAAAAACCTGCTTGCCTAATTGAACATAGCTTGCAGTTTGTTGCGGTCAATTACAGTTACTTTTCCTCGAGTCACTTCCACTACTTCATCCTGCGCAAACTGCCTTAAAAGTCTGGTCACAACTTCTCTAGCTGTGCCCAGACTTTTTGCTATATTTTCGTGTGTAATATAAAGTGTAGCGCTTTTTGTATCTATCATCTCTTGATATAAGTACATAGCAAGGCGCTTATCCATACTAAAAAACAATATTTGCTGCATAACCCACATAACATCAGAAAACTTTTCAGCTGCAAGTTTTAGCGCAAAATTTTCCACCATAACATTAGTTTTCATAACTTGATTAAAACAAGATGCCGTAATTTGCATAACTTCTGTATCTTCCACAGCTTCCACCAATACTTCAAAAGAGATACTGTCAAGTATGCAAGAAGCCGACAACACGCAAGTGTCGCCGCTAGATAAGTAATACAAAGTAATCTCTTTGCCTTGGTCAGAAATTAGGTATGCTCTTAGCTTGCCTTTTCTTACAATAATTACGCCAAGACAAGGCTCTGTAGAGCTGTGCGCAAGCTGTCCTTTAACAAACTTTTTTTGGTATAATCCAGACTTTAATAGCTCAATTTCTCCTTGTGTCAAATGGTTATAAAACGGTATTTCTTTAGCGTCAAACATACTTATTCTCCTTTACGGTATCCCCTTTTTAGATATACTACCATAAAAAAAGGATTGGATAAAGTTTTTTCCAATCCTTTTTTATTCTAAACTATAATAAGCTTTATATAAACAATGTTGTGCCTACATTTTCATTCTTTGCAATATAGGTTGCTACCCCTACATACTCAAGGTTGTCTATAAGCTCTTCTTTAGTAAGTCCCATAAGGTCCATACTCATAGAGCAAGCTAGCATCTTTACGCCTGACTCTTGCGCTTTCTTAATCATTTCGGTTACAGAATCTACATTTTTCTTTGCCATAATGCCCTTTATCATTTTTTGGCCAAGTCCTAGCATATTCATATTAGACAGCGGTAAGTTTTCCGCGCCTTTTGGCATCATCTTGCCAAACATCTTTTCCATCATAGGTTTTTTAACCTTGACTTTTTGCTCTTTTCTTAAAGCGTTTAGTCCCCAGAATGTAAAGAACATAGTGACATCTTTGCCTTGCGCCGCCGCACCTTGCGCAATTATCATAGCGGCAATAACTTTATCAAGCTCTCCGCTAAACACAACGATAGTGGCATTTTTTTGACTTGAGTCTAAACTAACTTCTTTTTTTTCGCCTTTTGTTATGGTGGCTATAAATTTTCCTTTTGCAACTATAAGCTCATCTAAGGTGTGGCCATTTGTTTTGCACCAATTTTCTATATCGCTACTAAATCCGCTATCACTAGCTGTAACTTTTAGCTTTTCCCCCTCTTCCATTTTACAAATTTCTTGATAAACTGCCATAAGCGGACCTGGGCATTGCAAACCGCTTGCGTCTATTTCTCTAATTTTATCGCCTTCTTTATTGCCTTGCTCCATATCATTTGCCTCCATAAAACTTTTTTTGCTTTTTACTTTTCTTACGCTAGGTTTATACTTATACGCTCTATAAGTTAGGTATCCGCCCGACAAATTATAGAGATTGGTGTACCCTGCGTCACGCAAAATATTTATAGCCAAATATCCGCGCAAGCCTACCCTACAATATAAATAAATGGGCGTATCTTTATCTTTAGGCAACTTATCTAGGTTTTGTCTAATTTCATCTATATCAAGATTTATTGCGTTTTCAATATGCCCTTGCTGGTATTCAAACTTTGACCTTACATCAATGACAAGCTCTGTTTGCGCCAGTTTATCAATTTGGTAATGATAGACTACTTTATAGACATCATTTGCCACATTTTCCGCTATATACCCCAAGATGTTTACAGGGTCTTTTGCCGATGAATAAGGGGGGGCATAGCAAAGCTCTAGGCCTGCTAGGTCATTAATTGTACCGCCCAGTTGAATAACTGTGCCAATGACATCTATTCTTTTTTCTGTGCCCTGTCCGCCAACTGCTTGCGCGCCGTATATCTTGCCGCTTGTCTTATCAAAGATAAGTTTAAGCGCAATGTTTACAGAGTTTGGATAGTAGCTTGCATGGTTGCCGCGGTGGGCATGGATAGATGTATAAGCTATGCCTTTATCTTTAAGCGTCCTTTCATTTGCTCCTACCGAAGCTGCGGTAAGGCTAAATACCTTAAGCACGCTACTGCCAAAAATCTTTTGTTTAGGCGTAGTTAAGTTTGCAATAGCGTCAGCAACAAGCCTTCCTTGCCTATTTGCGCCCCATGCAAGCGGCACAGAATATAAGGTATCATCAAGTCCGTTTATTACCTCTATCATATCGCCAACAGCGTAAATATCATTGCTTACTTTACCGTCAGCTAAAAGCGTATTATACCTTTCGTCCACTATAACATGACCTTTTTCGCCAAGCTTTAAGCCAGCGTTTTTAGCTAAAGCGCTTTCTGCCGCTATGCCTATACTTAAAATAGTTATATCAGACTCAATTTCCGTTTGGCTATCTAATTTTATCTTTTTCCCGCCATCTAAAAATTCACTTACGCCGTCATATAGTATAACTCTAACACCGTTATCATTTAGTTCTTGATGGACAAGCTGCGCCATTTCAAAATCAAACTGTCTAAGCGTTTGGTCGGATTTTTCCACCAGCGTAACATCTATGCCAAGTTCAGCTAAATTTTCCGCCATCTCAACGCCAATAAATCCGCCCCCTACAACAACGGCTGTCTTTGGTTTATTTTTATCAACAAAATCTTTAATCTTAAAGGTATCTGGGATATTTCTAAGCCAAAAAATATTGTCTGCGCTATCTAGCCCCTTTATTTTTGGCACAATGGGCTTTGCGCCTAAAGAAAGTATTAGTTTGTCATAGCTTTCTTTATAGATGTCACCTGTTATGGTGTTTTTAACAGTTACTTGCTTATTATCTTTATCTATGCTCACAACTTCATTGTTTACCCTGACATCGATATTAAAACGGCTTTTTAGCCCCTCCACCGTTTGCACAAACAACTTTTCTCTTTCCTTTATCGTTCCGCCAATATAATATGGCAAACCGCAATTGGCATAAGAGATATAGCTATCTCTTTCTATTAGCACAATCTCATATTTTTCTGAAATTCTTCTTAGCCTTGACGCTGCCGTAGCTCCGCCAGCTACTCCTCCCACTATAACAATCTTCATAACAAATACTCTCCTATAATAATCATATACTATTATTGTAACTAAAACCTATGCCAATATTCTGTGATAAAGTCACAGTACTATATTGTTTAATTTAATTCTACTTCATTTGCAGTCTAAAATAAAGATAAAATGGCAAAAAGAATATTCTTTTTGCCATTATGGTGTACCGGATTGGAGTCGAACCAACGACTTCTAGCGTCGGAGGCTAGTGCTCTATCCAACTGAGCTACCGGTACAAAATTTTATTATTACTTTTCTATAACTCCGCCGCCTATACAAACATCATCTACATAAACGCAAGCATACTGGCCACTTACTATTGCTCTTTGCTCTACATCAAACACAATTTTTGCGTTGCCTGCATCGTCTATATAAAAGGTGGCATCTTGAAGGGGCTGGCGGTGTCTTATCCTAACTTTTACTCTAGAATTTGTAGCAATAGGTTCTGTTATAAAGTTAAAGCCTGAAGTGGTGAGCTCTTTACTGTATAGTAACGGTGATTCCCCTTGATTTACATACAAAATGTTATTTTTTACATCTTTTTTTATGATATACCACTTATCGTTATTTGCATAGCCTTTTACCCCGCCTAGACCAAAACCTTTATGCTGGCCTATGGTGTAATAATAAACTCCATTATGCCTGCCTATTGTTTGACCGTCTAAAGTCTTTATATCCCCCTCTTTCATAGGTATATACTGGGACAAAAAGCGTCTAAAATCCCTTTCGCCTATAAAACATACCCCTGTTGAGTCTTTTTTTTGGGCATTTATTAAGTTATTTTCTTTTGCAAGGCGTCTTACCTCTATCTTAGTAAGGTTTTTAAGGGGAAAGATAGCATTTTTTATTTGCTCTTGCGTAACTTGGTTAAGAAAATAAGTTTGGTCTTTATTTTCATCTTTTGCCCTAACTAAATAAGTTTTGCCATCTAATACCTTTGTGCCGCAATAATGCCCTGTTGCTATATATTTAGCATCTAATTTTTGCGCATATTTCCAAAAAGCGCCAAACTTTATTTCACGGTTGCAAAGCACATCAGGGTTAGGCGTGCGCCCTTTTTTGTACTCTTGAACAAAATGCTTAAAGACATTTTGCATATATTCAGTAGACAAATTTACAGTATAGTAAGGGATATCTAGCGTTGCGCAAACACGCCTTACATCAGCATAATCAGTTTCTGCAGTGCAAGCGCCATCATCGCTTTCTTCTTCCCAATTTTTCATAAAAAGCCCGACTACTTCATAGCCTTGCTCTTTTAGGAGCATAGCAGCTACTGCGCTGTCTACTCCCCCGCTCATTCCTACCACAACTCTAGTCTTTGACATATGTTCTCCAAGCTACAATATTTTAGCACAAAGTATACCTTTATGCAAATTTATTGAGTGCTAATAAATGTATATTGTTACCGCCAAATGCAAATAATAATCTTAAATTATTATTAAAGGAGATATTTATGAGTTTTAACCCATTTAATGAAAAACCAGTAAATTTGGATAACACTTTTTTGGATTGGTCCAAACTTTACCCTGTGTCTTACGATAAATACGATGTAGACCCCTATACCAAAGTCCGAACTATCCTTATGAACGGCACAGAGTATGAAGCGGTGTGGTTTAATCATCAATTTTACCGCAACTGCAACAACAACGATATAAGGCGTGAGCTTGCCAGCGTAAGACGGGTAGAGCAACAACAGCAAAAGCGTATATCTTGCATCAAGCCCATCAATGAAACAATACTAGAAAACACCATAGCTTATGAACAGCTTGCCGTTGACCTAACGGCTATTTTAGCACAAAGAGAGAAAGACCTTTATGTAAAGGCGGCTTATGACTTTGCGCTTCTTGAAGATTTTGACCACCTATATCGTTTTTCAAACTTGCTAGAGATGGATTATAGCGTATACGCTGAACGCTTAGTTGGCTCTTATACAGAAATTTTCCCAGGCCGTCCTACCATAAGCGAACACAGACACCCTGTTGACGATGTCAAGCGACCAATAGACAACAAGACAGCTGACGCGCTTACTAGACTTGGCATATCTATAATTACTGCGGCAGAACAGCAAACAATGAACTATTATATGAACCAAAACGGTTTTTACACTTCAGAGCTTGGCAGGCGTATTTATCAAGAGATAGGCATGATAGAAGAAGAGCATGTCACCTTGTACGGCAGTCTAATGGATGTAAACGCAACTTGGCTAGAAAACTTGCTTTGCCACGAATACACCGAATGCTATTTGTACTACTCTTGCTACAAGGACGAAACACACCCCAAAGTAAAAGCCATTTGGGAAGAGATGCTTATGCAAGAGATTGCGCATTTGCATAAAGCTGCTGAACTTCTTAAAAAGTATGAACACAAAGACTGGCAACAAGTTATTCCCATTGGCGAATTTCCACAGCTTATAAGCTTTGGTCCGCAAAAAACTTATATTAGAGAAGTGCTAAAAGAAACAGTAACGCTAACTGGCAAGCAAGAAACATACTCTGATGTTAATGACTTAGAGCCAAATGCCACTTTCTTTAAGTATCAAGGTATAATTAATCGTGAGCCAAAAGACAATCCCTCTCACCAAGTAATAGATAAGCATATCAAAGAATACAGCATTGATTATAGGTTTGAAGAAAGTCCCAATCCGCGTAAAGAATTGCAAAACCGCTCCAAAGACAACATTAATCTAGGCAGAGTAAAGACAAAAGTTAGTCAAAACGCCTAAAGTAAAAAAGGGACGGCGTAAAAACCCGTCCCTTAAGTTTTATCTTATAACTTTAGCGCTTTTAGCGTCCCCTGTGATAAAGCGCGTCTATAATAATTACAGCTGTCATAATAATGTCTGCATAGCGTGTGTCAAAGATATCTAGCGCATAGGTATCTCTTATTTTAAGAATTTTTTTGCTAACTTCTGCTATTTGGTTGCCACTTTGGTCAAAAAAGCGAAAAGTCCAGCCTAATACACTTCCTTTTATGGTGATATCGCCAAAGCTTTTTGATACAATTTTTGCTCTCTTTGTAAGAAAAGATAGTTTGCCTTTATAAACAGCTACTGTATCGCCGTTTTGTATAATATCCCATTTGGGTAAAAATCTAAACAGTCTTTGCTTGACAAAGAAAATTTCTCTTCCGCATGGCTCTTCTATATAAAACTTTTTACCAATGCTAAAAAGCTTACCTTCTACTGCATACGCTGGCTGACCATTTTCGTGCGTAATCATAAACCTATCGCGCAAAGCGAAATATTTTTGATTAATAATAAGTCTCATAATATATTTTACCTCCATTTTTTTTGATTATATCATATTAAAAAGTATCTTACAATACTTTTTTACGCCCTTGCGTCGGCGTCTTGATAAAGGTCAGATGCGCCAATTCCTTCTTTTATTGCAAAGTATCCAGCCACTCCTACCATAGCGGCATTATCTGTGCAAAGGTACTTTGGCGGAGCAATAATTTCAATGTTATGTTTTTTGCCAGCTTTATCTAGTTCGTTGCGCAAATACCCGTTTGCAGCCACACCACCTGCTATACAAAGCTTATTATAGTTATTTTTTTTGCACGCTCTTATTGCCTTTTCGACTAGCACTGCCACAGCTTCAGTTTGAAAAGAACAAGCAATATCATTATATGGTATATCTTGCCCTTTTAGTTTAAGTGTGTTGACATAATTTAAAACTGCGGTTTTTAAGCCAGAGTATGAAAAATTAAAATGCTTCTCTCCTTTGAACGCTCTAGGTAAAGAAATGCAATTTTTACCTAGTTTTGCATGCTTCTCTATCTCAGGTCCGCCAGGATAAGAAAATCCTAGCACCCTTGCCACCTTGTCAAACGCTTCGCCAACGGCATCGTCTAAAGTGCTACCTAAAATTTCTATATCGTGATAACTCTTAACTTCCAAAATTTCTGTATGCCCCCCGCTTACTAACAAACACATAAAAGGCATTTGCAAATCTTTGTGCGCTATAAAATTGGCAAAGACATGACTTTTTACATGGTTTATTGCAATAAGCGGTAATTGTAGCGCATAAGCTAAAGCTTTAGCATAAGCCACCCCAACAAGCAATGCGCCAAGCAAGCCTGCCCCGTAAGTTACGGCAATAACTGATATATCGTTAAAGGTAAGGTTGGCTTTTTTAAATGCCTCCTTTACCAAGTTATCGATAGCAAGAATATGATTTCTTGACGCAATCTCAGGCACAACACCGCCAAAACGCTTATGAATGTCAATTTGAGAAGAGATAACGCTAGCTACAATTTCTGTATTTCTAGTTATGGCAACTGCCGTTTCGTCACAACTTGACTCAATAGCTAAAATATAATAATTGTCTAATGCGCGTAAAGTTTGTAGCTTGCTTTTTGCAATTTCTAAATATTCCATCTCTATATCCTTTTTAGATATTCCACAATAAAATCCGATATGTCGCCGTCCATAACAGTGTCTATGTCGCTCCTTTCATAATTGGTTCTATGGTCTTTTACCATAGTATAAGGACAAAAAACATAGCTCCTTATTTGACTTCCCCACTCAATTTTTTTCATTTCGCCCTTAAGCGACATAGCTTTTTCTAAATTCTCTCTTTCACGCTTTTCTACTAGCTTACTTGCAAGCACTTTCATAGCCTGCTCTTTATTTTGCAACTGACTGCGCTCATTTTGACACTGCACTACAATGCCTGTTGGCAAGTGAGTAATCCTAACTGCGCTAGCTGTCTTATTTACATTTTGTCCGCCCGCGCCTCCGCTATGGAATGTATCTATGCGCAAATCGTCTTGTTTTATAACAACATCATCGTCATCGTCTATCTCTGGCATAACTTCCAAGCTTGCAAAAGATGTATGCCTGCGCTTGCTTGCATCAAAAGGGCTTATCCTTACTAGCCTATGTACTCCCATCTCAGCTTTAAGATAGCCATAGGCGTTTTCTCCTTCCACCATAAAAGTAATATTTTTAATCCCTGCTTCTTCACCGTCTAGCTTATCTACAAGTTTTACTAGGTATCCCTTTCTTTCAGCATACCTTGTATACATTCTATAAAGCATTTCCACCCAATCTTGCGCTTCCGTTCCGCCAGCACCGGCGTGCAAAGTCAAAATTGCGCTCTTTGCGTCATACTTTCCTTTAAGCAAAGCTTGCACGCTTAACTCTTGCACAAATTTAGTAAGCTTTTCTACTTCTTTTTTAGCGTTTTCCACTTCGCTAATTTCATTTAGCTCTTCCACAAGGTCAAGATAGGCGCTTGCATTTTCTAGCCCCGCCTTTAAGTCATTAAGTTGCTTAATTGTCTTATTACTGGTGGTTATTTTCCTAGTGATTTCTTGCGCTTTTTTAGCGTCTTGCCAAAAGTCTTTTTCCGCTTGTAATTTTGTAAGATTTTTAACATCAGCTTTAAGCGCTTCAATTTTGAGCGCATCATAAAGAGTTATATACTCATTATTAAGTCTATCAAGCTCCTGTCGTTGTTTGTAAAAATCTATCATACAAAAAAATTATGCTTTCTTTCCGCAACAATGCTTATATTTTTTTCCGCTTCCGCATGGGCAAGGAGTGTTGCTATAAATGCCCGCTTGTTTTTTCCTAACTTCTCTAACCTGAGCTTCAAAAGCGTTCTTTCTTTCCACTACTTGCTCAACATTTAGCTTGCATAGCGTAATTACTATGTTTTCTTGAATGCTCTCTATCATATTATCAAACATCTCATAGCCTTCACGCCTATACTCTAGCACAGGGTCTCTTTGTCCAAGTCCCCTAAGCCCAATGCCCTTTCTCAATATATCCATGCTGTCAATATGCTCCATCCAGTGTTTATCCACTTGATTTAGCATAACATTGCGCTCTGTTTCGCGAAAGTTTATGTTGTTGTTCTCAGCATACTCCATCTTTTCTTCATACTGTTTTTCCGCCTCTTCACAAATGACATCGCAAATCTTTTCATAGTTTGCCTTGCCAATTAAATTGCGGTCAACAATATTTGTGCCTTTCTTTAGCACTCTTTGCTCAAGCGCTCTATTAAACGCTACATAGTCTACGGTGTTTTCGTCGCCTTGGTCAAAGTCCACATACTGCATAACAATATTTGCCACCATAGGTCTAATGTATTTTAATATCTGGCTATGCACATCTTCGCCTTGCAAAACTTGATTGCGTTGTTCATAGATAAGCTTTCTTTGCTGATTCATAACATCGTCATAGTTAAGCACAAACTTTCTTCTCTCATAGTTGGCGTCTTCACAGCGTTTTTGCGCATTTTCTATTTGCTTAGACAAAATAGGCACTTGCAACATTGCGCTTTCGTCTTGACGCGAAAACATCATCATAACTTGCTTTAACCTATCTCCGCCAAACCGCCTTAACAAGTCGTCCTCAAAGGACAAGTAAAATACAGAACTTCCCTCATCGCCTTGACGCCCGCTACGACCGCGAAGCTGATTATCTATACGACGGCTTTCATGCCTTTCTGTACCTATTACTCTAAGACCGCCTAGCTGTTTAACCTGCTGTTTTTCTTTATCAGTCTTTTGCTTGTACTCTGTAACTAAATTATTATAATGCTGTCTTGCTTTTATCTGCTCTGGATCAGTTAATGTGTTATGAGCGCTTGCTATATTTATCATATCTTCTGAAAAGCCTTGATTAAGCATAGCTGTTTTTGCCAAATACTCAGGATTTCCACCAAGCAGTATGTCAGTTCCGCGCCCTGCCATATTGGTAGCAATAGTAACTGCCCCCACTTGCCCTGCTTGCGCAATTATGCTAGCTTCTTGGGTATGGTTTTTGGCGTTTAGCACTTGGTGAGGTATTCTCTTTTTGGCAAGCATGCGACTTATTAGTTCACTTACATCTACATTTATAGTACCCACCAAAACAGGCTGTCCTTTTTGGTGCAATTTTGTTATCTCTTCCACCACAGCTTCAAATTTTGCATTAATGGTGGCAAAAATCTTATCAGGCTCATCTACCCTAATCATTTCTCTATGGGTAGGAATTTCCACTACATCAAGGTTATAAATGCCCTTAAATTCCGCTTCTTCCGTCATAGCCGTTCCTGTCATACCGCTAAGCTTGTTATAAAGACGGAATAAGTTTTGGAAAGTGATAGTGGCAATGGTGCGGTTTTCTCTTTTTATTTGCACATTTTCTTTAGCTTCTATGGCTTGGTGCAAACCTTCAGAATATCTTCTGCCCTCCATTTTTCTGCCCGTAAACTCATCTACAATTATGACCTCATTGTTTTCCACAATATAATCTTGGTCACGCGCCATTATAAAGTTGGCTCTTAAGGCATTATTTATCTTTGTATTTAAATCAGCACCCTTTTCATCGCCTAAGTTATCCATACGGAAAAACCTTTCCGCCTTATCTACACCGCTTTCGGTAAGATAAATTCTTTTATCCTTTTCGTCAAGCTCATAATCGTCTTGGCGTAAAGTCCTGACAAATCTTTGAATAGTGGCATAAATTTCACTGCTTTTATTAGATGGCGCACTTATTATAAGGGGCGTTCTGGCTTCGTCAATCAAAATGCTGTCCACTTCGTCAATTATGGCAAAGCTATGTCCCCGTTGCATAACATTTTCCAGCCGTGTCGCCATGTTATCTCTAAGATAGTCAAATCCAAGCTCATTGTTGGTACAATATGTTATGTCGCAATTATAAGCGGCTTTTTTGTCGGCAAAGCTCATATTGGGTAAAATACAGCCTACCGTAAGGCCCAAAAATGTATAAATTTTGCCCATCCATTCGGCATCACGCTTGGCAAGATAATCGTTTACCGTAACAATATGGACGCCTTTTCCCTCTAGTGCGTTAAGATAGGCAGGCAAGGTAGCTACAAGCGTCTTTCCTTCACCAGTTTTCATTTCGGCAATTCTGCCTTGGTGCAGCACTATACCGCCTATAAGCTGTACATCAAAATGACGCATATTGAGCACTCTTTTGCCAGCTTCTCTAACTACGGCAAAAGCGTCGCTAAGCAGTTGGTCCAGTGTTTCACCGTCTGCCAATCTTTGCTTTAATATTGCCGTTTGGCCTCTAAGTTCATCATCAGATAGCGCGGCATACTTTTCTTCTAAAGCGTTGATTTCATTAACCCTCGCATTAAGTTTTTGCATATGTTTTCTTTTCTCTCTGCGAAATAAAAAATCAAATAAGCCCATATTCACCTCATAAAAAATAATATTATTAAGTATAACATATATTATACCTACAAAACAAGAGTTTTAACATTCAATACCATAGCTGTTTTTAGTCTAAATTGCCTTGTGTACAAAAGGCGACAAAAAAGTGCAAAAAGGCCCGAAATTTATTTCAGAGCCTTTTTGCTTATGATAAGGGGGAAAATTATGAGCTTATTTTATACCTAAGGAAAATTTTGTTTGTGACCAAATTCGTTCCCCTTGCAACTACATAATACTTAAAATGTTGCATTTTGTCAAATACATTAACTTTTGTCTAACTGTAAATAAAAGGTAAAATATACATAGTTCGACTTTTTGCATCATAAAATTTACTATTTTGAAAGAGGTGTTTAATGAAAAAGAAATTAGTTTTTATAATGCTTATTTTGGTACTTATCATATCTTTGTTTGCCTGCAAGGATAAAATGGACCAAAAAAATAGCCATATCGATTATAATATCACCATAACAGGACAAAACAATGTCTATACCGTTGAGCAAAGCACAACTATTAAAAATGTCTATAAAGATGACTTAGACCATCTTATCTTTAATCTATACGCCAACGCATATAGAGAAGACGCCGAAAACAAAGCGTATACAGCAAAACTAACTAGCTATGGACAAATCGACATAGAATCAGTGTCAGTAGATGGCCAAAATTGCAAGTATGAATTAGAACAAGATAATTCTATTCTAAATGTCGCCATTCCTGCCCTAGCCATTAATAAGTCAATTTGCGTTGTTATGGCATATCAAGTTACTTTGCCTGAGTGTAATATAAGAATGGGTGTAAGCGGTGACTGTACCAAGCTTGCAAACTTTTATCCCCAGTTAGCAGTATATGAAAACGACAGCTTTAGATGCGATGTCTATACCACAATTGGCGACCCATTTTATAGTAACACAGCCAATTATGAAGTTACCATAACTGCGCCTCAAGACAGCGTAATTGCAAGTAGCGGAGTTTTGCAAAAAAGCACAGAAACGCCAGACGGCATTGAAAATAAGTATATTGCCAAAGATATCCGTGATTTTGTCATTGTTATCGATAAAAATTTATTGGTAGAAAAAGGCAACATTGGCGACACTGAAGTACTTTATTACTATTATGAAGACCAAGACCCACAAGCTACGCTAAAATATGCGCTAGACGCTATGAGTATCTTTAACGATAAATATGGCGCATATCCTTATCCTACTTTAAGTATAGTAATGACTGACTTTGAAAGCGCTGGCATGGAATATGGTTGCTTAGTGTATGTAGCTCTTGACACTATGAACATAGAAGATACAATAGTACACGAAATTGCGCACCAATGGTGGTATGGCATAGTCGGTAGTGACAGTATTAACCACGCGTTTTTAGATGAAGGGCTTGCCTGCTTTTCTACCTTGTACTACTACAAACAAATTTACGGACAAGAAAAATTTGACGACAGCCTAAAAGCAATTTCTGACAGTTACACTCTCTATGAAAGAATACAAAAAATGCGTAAAACAGAGGAAGACTTATCCATAAATAGAAGTATCTATGACCTTACGCAATACCAATATGAAATGCTAGCTTACAGAAAAAGTACAATGATGTTTGCCCATCTTATGCAAACTATGGGAGAAGCAAAATTCAATAAAGCGTTAAGTAATTATGTAAAAAATAATCGATACAAAATAGCAAATGCCAACGCGCTAATTTCAGAACTTAATAAAGCTTACGGTTCTGATATTGGTGGACTTGTAAAAGGCTGGCTAGGAAACGGCGCAAGAGTTACTATGATGTCTAACTAAACTTAAAGGGCGGCTTAACTTAAGCCGCCCTATTTATTTACCTTTTAATCAAGTATTATTTTTCCGCCAAACAAGTCTACTAAAAGTACTTTGTCTTGCTGGCTTATAGCTTGTTTATCTTCTTCATCTATCTTATTTATAACAAAGGAGTATTCCGCGTCAAGCTCTTCTTTAATAAGCTTTTGAATAATTTGGTTATACATAGGTTTTCTAAATATCTCAAAGGTTATTTTATCTTTGGTGCTAGCGACAAACTGCTTGCCCGATATATTGACACTCTCAATATTATGTGATGCGTCATATAGCATATTTTCATTCATATCGTCTAGGCGCACAAGCACTTTACTCCAAACTTCGTTAGCTAAAAAACTTTTATCGTCCTCTTGCTTAGTGTCATCAAATACCGTAACTTCTTCCTTTGCTATGCTCATTTTTTCTAGCATAGTTTGAGCATCTACCTTAGCTTCTTCCACAGCCTCTTCTTGCTCTAATTTAATTTCTTTAGCTGAATTAGTTGGCAAATCCACAGGCTGAACAGCTTCCACATAAATAGGCTTTAGTCCCTCATTTTGCATCTTTTCCAGCTTTTTTTCCAGCTCTTTTACTCTATTTGTTAGTCCGTCTAAATTAAGCTCTGTCTGAAGTTCGCACGCCTTTACAATGTTGGCTTCTAGCAAAATTCTAGGCTGTGTAGAGTAGCGCAGTGCATTTTCCATGCTTGCCATTATGTCCATAACTCTTGCAATACGGTAATTGGTGTGGTTACTGCCAGCTAAAATTAGCTTTTCTTTACGCTCATTGCTTATGCCGTCTAGCGCAATGTTTGGCGTGTTCTTTACTTCAATAACATCCATAAAATAGTTGGCTAAATCTCTAGCTATCGTTGTTCTGCCCATCTTAAGCAATGAATGCGCCGTCTCTAACGCTGTCTTTACATCGCCGTCCAAAATTGCGCGGCCCAAAACATCTAATGTCTCAAAATTAGTTGCTCCAAGGATATCCAAAACTTCCTTATATCCAATATGGTCTTTACAATAGCTAAGGCACATATCAGCAAGGCTAAGGGCATCTCTTACGCTTCCCTCCCCCTGAATGGCAATTTGCCTTAACGCATCTATATCATAACTTACTTTTAGCGTATCAAAAATATATTTTAGGTGATTTATAAGCGTATCGACACTAACTAAGCGAAAGTCAAAGCGCATACACCTAGACAAAATGGTTTGGGGAAGTTTTTGCACTTCTGTTGTAGCCAAAATAAAAATAGCGTGCTCTGGTGGCTCTTCCAAAGTTTTCAAAAAAGCATTAAACGCTGAACTTGTCAACATATGCACTTCGTCTATTATATAAACTTTGTACTTGCCATAGGTGGGCCTATACTGCACATTTTCTCTTAAATCTCTTATTTCGTCTACGCCGTTGTTGCTAGCTGCGTCCATCTCCATAATGTCGATAGAGTCGCCTTTGTCAAGCTCTTTACAAACACGACACTTATGGCAAGGAGAACCATTTACTGGCTCTAAACAGTTTACAGCGCGCGCAAAAATCTTGGCACAGCTTGTCTTACCTGTGCCCCTTGTGCCTGTAAAAAGGTAGGCATGGCTTACTTTGCCAGACATAATTTGATTGGTGATAGTCTTAATGATATGGTCTTGACCTACCACCATGTCAAAGGTATTTGGGCGAAACCGCCTATATAATGAAACATAACTCATATCATTTAGTATAACCTAAATAAGCTATCTTTGCAATATTTTTTCGCTAAGCTTATGCTAAATAACTTTAAGGAATATTATAAACAACATTAGTCAATACTTAAATCACCAACTTAAAAAAGGAGACTTAGAAAAAATGCCTAAAACAAGCTATAAAAATAACAAAAGCACAGGAAAAAGCAACTTAAATAATATTATTCAACCAATGGACGGCAACTCAATAAACCTTGCCGCAACGCCAAACATTACTCAAAAAGGCAACATAGAATCAATAGACAATTACGGCTCTCCCTACCAAACGGACATTCCACAGCCAAAGTCCGACAACGCCCGGCCGCCTAGACCAAGCCTTTACCGTTGTAGCGTTTGCGGAGTTGTTCACGAAGGCAATGATTCTCCCAAAAACTGCCTAAAATGCGATAACGATAGGTTTTACAAAGTAAAATAAACAAAAAAGGCTTTAACTAAAAAAACGGTTAAAGCCTTTATTATTTGTCTAGTTATTTTCAGTTTGCGCTTGCTCTGGGTGCTTTTTTTGATACCTGTATGCAAGATAGATAGGTATAAATGTCAGCGCAGCAACAGCGGCTGCCACATAAAACAAGTCCATGCTTGCAGTAAAGCCATTTACGCCCACGCCGTCATAATAAAGAGTAATTTCTTGACCTAACGATTTTATTACGGGGTTAGCGATAGCAGGTCCAAGCACCATAGGGATACAGACATAGAAAAATAGCCTTACGCCCTCTAGCTGTCCTCTTTGTGATTTGGGATATAGGTTTTTACACCACATCATAAGCGTTTGATAAATGACCATATACCCACCGCCCACAAAAATTACAGCCAGCGCAAGAACTGCATAATTTGCATACACGCTGTCGCCTACAAAGTGTGACAAAACCAAAATAAACAAGCCTAAAATGTTTGCCGACAGCGCCACCGATAGCACAGAGATATATTTTTTCCTATTAATAAACTTGATTGCTATAAAGGTAAACGGTATAGCAATAATAAGTCCCACGCCTAGCAAAATACCTGATAATCCTTCATCAAAACCCCTTGTGTAGATAAAGTAGTTAAGCAAGTGTGGAAAGTAAACATTAAAGCTAATAAAAAACATACTAAAGATGGAAAACACAATGATTAGTAGCTTATTTTTGGCAAACAGTTTGAAGTTAAAAGCATTAAGAAACTGATGAAATGCGCCTTTTGGGTCAACTGACGGCTTTAAATCTAGAGAATCTTTTAACACAAAAGCGCAATAGACGCCTACTGCCATTACAAACAAGCCCATTATTAAGAAAAAGGGAAAATATCCAAGCTTTTCAATAATAACTCCGCCTATAAGAGAGCCAGCAATGGTAGCTAGCACTGGCTGAACAGCAATAGCAGAGCCTAATGCGCCTCTATTATTTTCATTGCTTATATCAGTAGTCCATGGATTAAAGCCAGCGTCGTTGCCAAGTGAGCCAAAGAACGACATAATAGCGTCTGCCATAACTACGGCAGTAGCAAGCGCTACAATGTTCCTAATAGGCAAAAACTCCGTTGCGCCAAATGCTATGGTAAACAGTCCCCATAAGATATATCCGCCCACAATAAAGGGTTTGCGCTTGCCCATTCTGTCGCTAGCTGTGCCCGATATAAAGGTAGACAGCGTGCTAACTACTGCGCTAACTCCCACCATCCAACTAATAATGCTAGGGTTTGGCGCAATTTTTGCATATACAAAGGTATTAAACCATTGGTTTTCTATATTCCAACAAAGTTGACCAGCTAGTCCTGCTATCCAAATGATAATCCAGTTTTTTGCGCCGATTTTATTAGTATTAGTTTGCATAGCTTTCCCCCTTGAGCTACTTTTTTAGTTATCTTAGCTGTCTTGAGCTTTCTCTATAACAGTTTCCTTTTCTGGCTCTGGCTTTCTTCTCATAATAACAAACTTATTCATAATAAAGGTTATTATAAAGGAAGCAAAAGAGCCTATTAGCTTACCTATATATTGGCAAATAACTACATTGTCAATAACTTTATTAAACGCCTTAGTAAGCGCTGCGCCTAAATAAGTATTTACTACTATTATGCCAAAAACCATAATAGCGTACATTATTGCGCTAAATACAACATTATTATTGGCGTTAAAAGTTTTTTTGCGGTATATAATAAAACTTACCGTTTGCGCCAAAACTGTACTTGTCAAAAAGGCAATAAACGCGCCAAGTCCGCCCGTTGTTTTAGGATAGACAAATATCCACCAGCTTATAGGTTGATTAATACTCTTTAAGCTTAGTACTAGTATGGTAAATGATAGATATTCTACGACAAAAGCCACCATGCTAAAAATAGCAAACTTTACTAATTGTAAAATATTTTGATGTTCATTTAGGTAATTCTTAATTTTAGCAAACATAACAAAAAATGTCCTTATATGTAATTATTTTAAGTAAAGTATAAATGCTGGCAATTTTTTAGTCAACACTATATTTTGGGAAAGTGAGCTATTCTAAGTAAGGTAGTGCCGTAAGGCACAAGGGTAAGCACAGTTTCTTGCCCTTTTTCAAACTCTTTTGGCACATTGCCTGCTTGATTATTTTGCTGTGTCCAAGACGGTATTTCATAGCCTTTTACCTTAAAGCTTACAGGTGGTTTGTCAAAGGGCAATTTTGCAATTTCTTTTTGCACAATAGTAAACTCTCCTTTACTGCAAGGCGCATAATTCCACATTGAGCCTGTGGACATTTCCCTATCGCAAAACTTGTTGTCTTTTTCTTTATAAGTAATATTTGGGTGTATAGGTAAAGCAAGAAGTAAGTTGCCATAATAATAAGAAACAGAGCCATCAACATTTTCTTTTTTTACTATGTCAAACTCATAGCTTACCGTAATTTTTTGACCGCTTTTAGCTGTTATCTCAGCATAGTCGCCAGTATGTTTTTTGAAGTCCACATATACACATTTTGCGTTTTTGGGTATCCTTATACGCAAGTTTAGTTCCCCTTTTTCCACATCTATTATTGCGCTGTTTCTAAATGGATAGTCGCTAATTACCTTTAGCTTTACTCTTTTTCCAAAAACGCAGGTATCTATCTCCATAGGCGCTAAGCACAAAAAAGCAAGTGTATTATCGCTATAAAAGGCAAGGTGTTCAACAAACTTTGGAAAGCCTTGATGCATATTGCTAAGACAGCAAGCGTAGTTTGGCTTTAGACCATAAATGTTAGCTTTATTATAGCTGTCATACCATAAGCGTTTGGCAGTCGTTGCCGAAACTTGATTGGTTTGTTGCACATATTGATGCGCGCACATATCTTTAGTAAATGTGGCAGGAAAGATAGAAAAGCTATACAGTTCAATAAGGTCTGCCCACATATTATCGCCTGTTATTTGATACAGCTTTTCCATACTGTACATAGCTTCAGCTACTGTGCAAAGTTCTATCCCTTGCGTTGCGCTTGCTCCGCTAAGATGTTCATCACAAGTATAAAGCCCTGTCGCTGTGCCGTGGTGTTCCATAATAGTTTGATAGCCTTTTTTTGCAAGGCTTGCCATGTTGCTATCATCTAAAAAGCAACCGCAAAGCGCAGGGTGCTTTAATGCCATGGCAATATTTACGCCATGAGTTAGGTGATAAAACTTATTAAACTCATTGTTGTTACGCTTTATTATTCTCTTTTTTGAAATGCGTGAATTATTAAAATAATTAGCTAAAAAATCCCGTCCATAAAACAGCACTTTTTTGATGTTAAATGCCGTTGTTGACATATATTCTTTAGATGGCTTTATGTAAGGAAAATTATCAAAAACTTCATTCCAATCAATACTTTGCGCAATTATTTTCTTTGCTAAAGATTGCAAAAAGCTTTCCCCCATTGTCTTATATAAAAACTCTATGCCAATTAGCTCTTCTAATCCGCGCGCATTTGCCCAAGAGTACAAAGGGCGATTATCTATATTTTTATTCATATAGAGATAATAATTTGTCAAAAACGGTATTACTCTTTGGTCTTTGGTAGCTTCATAATACGATGGAAGCATTTTTGTAACCACCATTCTTGGCCACCAGTCTAAATTATTTTTTGGGCCAAAAAAGCCTGTTTTATCTTGAGAAGAAATAATACTATCTATCCATTTTTGCACTTTTTTCTTTAATTTTTCATCATTTAGTAGATAGGCTAAGGGCATAAGGCCATCTAAATAATAAGGCCCTCTTTCCCATTTTTCCCCTTTACCCCCTAGCCAAGCTGAATTATCGCTAAGGTCATTAAACAGTGTAGAAACATTACCCGTAAGTCCATTTGCCTGCGCTCTTAACTGGTCTAACAACCAGCCTTTTGGCTTAATATCGCCCAGCGGAAACTTTTGCAATTTGCCAACCATAGCTTTCTCCATTATATTTTGATTAGGATACCCAAACTTAGCCAATGTACGCCCTATATGTAATTATTATAGCATACAAACTCTTATTTTTACAATGCTAATTATAAATAAAGGAGTGATTTTGTACCCATACCATAACAGAATTATTCAGCGCATAAAAAACAATGAGCTAATTGATATTATTGACAGTTACCACCACAGTAAAATAGGCAAGTGCGTGCTGTTTGTTTTTAACACACCGCCCTACACCCGCCCTATACGCTATAACGCTATGTACCGCTATCAAAAGGTATTAAGTGCGCACCCTCTTTCAAAGAAAAAAAACACCTAAAATTTTTTAGGTGTTTTATTTTATACTTTTACTTACTTACAGCTTTTCAAAAGCGTCCACTCCGTGTTTACAAATAGGACAAATAAAGTCATCAGGCAAGGGCTCTCCCTCATAGATATAACCACAAATCTTGCACCTATAACCTTTTTTTATGTCAGTTTCTTTAGGCTTTGGCTTAATGTGCTGAAAATAATACTCATAAGTTACAGAGGGCGCGTCACTTAACACTTTAGCGCCCACCACATCTGCCAAAAACATAATATGTGCGCCTACATCTACTGTTTGGTACACCTTAGCTGATATATAGCTGTTGCCATATTTAGACGCATAAATTATGCCGTTTTCAGAACGGGAGGGATTTGGGCAGTCAAATTTATCTACATCTCTGCCCGACTTATATCCAAACTGCTTAAAGACAGAAAAAGGCGTATCCACAGTTAGCATAGTCACATTAAATTCTTTAGTCCTAAGAAGCATTTCTGTTGTGTAATTTTGCTTGCTTAAACACACCGATATACGCTTGGGCGAATCGGTAACTTGCACAACGGTATTGGTAATACAACCGTTATCTTTATCCCCTTCTTTTACAGACAAAATATAAAGTCCGTAACTTATCTTATAAAGCGCTCTGTTATCCATAAATAGTTTATCTCCTTAAAGTATATATCCTGCATTCATAGGGCTTTAGTATGTTGGTATTTTGCTCATAGTTACTAATGCTTAGCTCAAAATCCTGCAAATTAACTTCACTTGGCACTTTTAGCTTAGTAGGTTTTTCACTTAAATTAATAACTACAAAAACTCTATCATTCTCATATCTTTTTTCATAGATAAAAAGTCTTTTATTTCTTTTATAGTATAGGTGAAAACTGCCAAAAATAAGCGCTTTGCTCTCTTTTCTAAAAGCAATTAACTTCTTATAAAAATTAAGCAAGCTATCAGGGCGTTTTTTTGACTCTTCTACATTTATTTCGGTATAATTTGGATTGACACTAAACCAAGGCTTTTCAGCTGTGGTAAAGCCTGCCTTTTTACCATCGTTCCATTGCATAGGCGTTCTTGCGTTATCTCTAGCTGCATACCTTGCTTTATTTAGTATGTTTTTGTGGCTAAAACCAAACTTTCTAAGTAATTTGTAAAAAGCAAAAGTATTGACATCGACAAATTCATCTAATTCCTTAAAAGGATAATTCGTCATGCCTATTTCTTGCCCTTGATATATAAATGGCGTGCCCGACTGGCACAAATACATACAAGCAAGCGCCTTACCGCTTTCTTCACGGAACTTTTCACTTCCATACCTTGATATAATTCTAGGCTGGTCATGGTTTTCTAAAAATAGCGCATTCCAAGCCCTGTTATACAGCTTTTCTTGCCACCTATTATATACTTTCTTTAGTTTAACTAGGTTAAACGGCAGTTTGAACCAGCTTATAAACATACAGTCTGCTTCCATATGCTGAAAGTGGAACATCATATCTAGCGTTTTATTTTTTTCGTCAATATATTTTAACGCCGTTTTGGCATTAATTAAAGGCGCTTCGCCCACAGTCACAGCGCCATATTCGTCCAAAACTTCTCTAAACTCAGCTAGATACTTATGGATATTAGGCCCGTTTACATAATGCTCCATACCCCTTGCGGTAGGTAGCGGAAAACCATTTGGCAAGCCTTTTCTTTTGCTTATAAATGTAATTACATCTTCCCTAAAGCCATCTATTCCCATTTCAAGATAAAATCTCATTATGTTTTTTACTTCTTCTCTTACTTTGGGATTATCCATATTAAGATCGGGCTGTTCTATTGCAAAAAGGTGCAAATAATACTCTTTGCGTACTTCGTCATATTGCCAGCCGTCGCCTGGAAAAGTGCTATTCCAGTTGTTTGGAAAACGCTTGCCATCTTTGCCTTTGCCCTTTCGCCATATATAATAATCTTTATATGGGTTGTCGTCGCCCCCTTTTCTGCTCTTTAAAAACCACTTATGCTCATTTGAGGTATGATTAATAACTAAATCCATAATTACTTTCATACCAAGCAAATGCGCTTTATTAAGCACTTTCTTAAAGTCGTCCATTGTGCCGTATTCTGGCGCAATGTTATAATAATCGGCTATATCATACCCATAATCTTTTTGCGGTGACACATAAAGCGGACTAAACCATATAGCGTCTGCGCCCAGCTCTTTTATATACTCTAACTTGTCATAGATACCTTTTAGGTCGCCTATGCCGTCTCCGTTGCCGTCAGCAAAGCTTCGTGGCCACACTTGATAAAAAACCGCTTCTTTCCACCAGTCTTTATTTACTCTTTTTGTTGTTCTTTCAGCCATTTGTACGCGCTCTCCATTACTTTTTTTGTATTTTTATGTTTAGGTAATAATTGAAAACAATGAAAATCCCCAACTTCATCGGCAAAATGCACACTATGCTTTACGCCAAGCGACTCTAGCTTTTCTTGCAGTAGCTCTCCTTGACCGCCTACAAATTTATCGTGCTTTGACGCCATTATGTAAGATGGCGGGAATTTTTCATTTATAAAATCAAGAAGATTAGTGTAGCTAAACAAAGGAAAATCTTTCAAATTGGAAAAATCTTTCTTTACCTTGAATCCAATAACTGCGCTGCCTACTTCCTTAGCAACATTAAGGGGCGTTTTTCTAGCTACAATTACTTCCAAAGAGTAAGCGCCGCAAAAACCCATAAAGCCAGTAATTTTTTCATTGCAGTTTGGCAATGAAAGTCCTTGCCTAAATTCTTCATTAGTGCTTGCCAAAATGGCGGTCATGGCATAGTATGCACCAGCAGAGTCGCCCGTTAAAATGATATTGTCTAAACTCAGCTTAAACTGCTTTTGTAACTTTGGTAAAAAATTAATGGCGTTTATGACATCTTCACATGCCGCAGGAAACTGATATTGAGGTGCTAAGCGATAGTTTATGTTATACACAAAATAACCTTGACGGGCAAACTTTGCGCAAACTGCCGCTCTATGCCTCTTGTCTCCTTTTACAAATCCGCCTCCATGCACATTTATAATGACAGGGTAGCTATCTTGGCCATCTTTATAATAGACATCGGCTCTAGTGTATCTGCCATACCTATCGTCATAAGAAATATCTTTAAGCACCGTTATGTCAGGGAACTTTTCAAAATTCCTTGCATAGTGCATAGTCAAATCGCTTATCTTAAAAAAAATGCTGGCTATATTCATAGTAACAACGCTCCTTATTTGTCATAATTTTACCATAATTGTCCATCTATTGCAATATCTAATGCTGTGGCTATTTTGCTTTTTTTGGCTGTAATTCTTTACAATTGCCTTGCTGTATTATATAATATCTAGTGTCATTTGTTTGACAATTTTTTTTGAGGTATTACAAATGGAAAGATTAGTAGGAACAATTTCAAGGGGAATCCGCGCGCCTATCATAACTAAAGGAGATGACATTGTAGACATAGTAACTTCTAGCGTTATAAACGCATCAAAGTCAGAAGGTTTTAGTTTAGGCGATAGAGATGTAGTAGGCATTACAGAAGCCGTAGTAGCAAGAGCGCAAGGCAACTATGTAAGCTATCTAGACATAGCTTACGACATCAAAGATAAATTCGGCGATAACCCTATTGGAGTTATTTTTCCTATCCTTAGCCGTAACCGCTTTGCCACTTGCTTAAAAGGCATAGCAAAAGGCGCAAAGAAAATTATTCTTATGCTAAGCTATCCGTCGGACGAAGTAGGCAATCATCTTGTCAATATCGATATGCTAGATGCTAAAGGCATAAATCCTTGGTCGGATATCTTAGACGAAGAGCAGTTTAGAGAACTTTTTGGACACCCTAAGCACACCTTTACTGGTATTGATTATGTCAAGTATTATAAAGAGATTGTGGAAAGTCAAGGTTGCCAGGTGGAAATTATCTTTGCAAATGACTGTCGCGCAATATTAAATTATACAAATTATGTGCTTGCTTGCGATATCCATTCCAGAATGCGTACAAAAAGACTGCTAAAGGAAAAAGGCGCAACTGTATATCTTTTGGACGATATTTTAAATAAATCAATTAATGGCTCTGGGTATAACGAAACCTATGGACTGCTTGGCGCAAACAAAGCCACCGAAGACCAAATAAAACTTTTCCCAAGAGATTGTCAAAAAGTAGTAGACGCCATACAACAAAAACTATTTGAAAAAACCAACTGCGATATAGAAGTGCTAATCTATGGCGACGGCGCATTTAAAGACCCTGTTGGTAAAATATGGGAACTTGCCGACCCTGTGGTATCCCCTGCCTTTACTAAAGGCCTAGTCGGACAACCTAACGAAGTTAAGCTAAAATACCTTGCCGACAATGATTTTAAGGACCTTAAAGGCGACAAGCTAAAAGAAGCAATTCGCCAATATATCCGCCACAAAGGCGATGATTTGGTAGGTCAAAGAGCGTCACAAGGCACAACACCAAGACGGCTAACTGACCTAATTGGCTCACTTTGCGACCTTACAAGCGGTTCGGGCGACAAAGGCACTCCTATAGTGCTAATACAAGGCTATTTTGATAATTACACTAAATAAAAACATAAAAAAAGCTATCTATACCTTAGATAGCTTTTTTTATTTTATTCCCATTCAATTGTTGCGTTTGGTTTTTTTGACAAGTCATAGCATACGCGATTTATATTTTTTACTTCTTTCATTATGCGCTCAGCTACTTTATCTAAAAATTCCCATTCAAAGTGATAAATCTTTGCCGTCATAGCGTCTACTGTGTTGACGGCTCTTATAATAACTGGCCAGTGGTAAGTTCTTTTATTATCCCTAACCCCTACTGACTTAAAGTCTGGCACAACGGTAAAATACTGCCAAACTTTATCAGTTAGATTGGCCTTTTCAAACTCTTCTCTAAGTATAGCGTCAGATTCTCTTAACGCTTCTAGTCTATCTTTAGTTATTGCGCCTAGACACCTTACGCCAAGTCCCGGACCTGGGAAAGGCTGGCGGTACACCATATTATCAGGCAAGCCTAAAGCCTTTCCGCACGCTCTTACTTCGTCTTTGAAAAGGTATTTTATAGGCTCAACCAGTTCAAAAGCCATATCGTCGGGCAGTCCGCCTACATTGTGATGCGCTTTAACGCCTTTAGCTAGTTTTGTTCCGCTCTCTACAATATCAGAATAAATAGTGCCTTGCGCTAAAAAGTCTATTCCTTGCAATTTTTTTGCTTCTTCTTCAAATACTCTTATAAACTCAGTACCTATTATTTTTCTTTTTTCTTCGGGGTCACAAACGCCATTTAACTTATCTAAGAATCTATCTTCAGCGTCCACATAAATAAATTTTGCGCCCATCTTGGAAAAAATTTCCACAACATTTTCCGACTCTCCCTTTCTCATAAGTCCGTTATTTACATGGACACAAACAAGATTTGAGCCAATAGCTTTTATAAGGAGCGCCGCCACAACAGAGCTGTCTACACCGCCGCTTAAAGCAAGCAAAACCTTTTTATCGCCTATTTGCTTACGCAATAGGTTTACTTGGTGTTCAATGTAATTTACTACATTCCAGTTTTTTTGGCACTTACACTTATCAAACAAAAATGCATCTAATTTGCTCAAATTAGGGCATAAAGCTTTATTAAATTTTATTGCGG
>JAAYOD010000008.1 GCA_012520515.1 Clostridiales bacterium | reverse complement strand
TTTCTATAACTGCATTGGCGCTATCGACTTACCAAAATAAACGAAAAAACGGCATAGCCGAATATCAACGACTATGCCGAATTTTTCAGGAATTATAAATCCCTATCTGACCGCCCCTAAGGTCGGGTGCTTTTTTAATTTTAGTATTGAATTTTGTATAGGCATATGTTATAATTTATACAAATTTTGTAAATATGGAGTCCCCAATGAAGAAATCTGTTAAAAATCTGTTAATTGTAATTATTTGCATAGTCTCCGTTGTTGTTGCTGCAGTTGGCAGCACTGCGATAGCCGTTGCGGCTACACACAACAAGCCCAAGAAAGCGGTAATTATTCTACCTGGTCTGTTTGCCAGTGGATTATATGACACAGCAACAGGCAAAGCGGTATGGGACCCTTTTGATGAGATTGATGTATGGTTTACAGACTTTATGGGAAGGTCGGGTTTCCCTGCTGGCTTGATATTGCCGTTGCTTATGGAAGACCAATTTAAAGAAGTTTTGGATAAACTGCTTGCCAATGGTGGCAAGGGAACGCCAGACAGTATGTTCAATATGATAGCTATGACTGAAGATGGCGAATCAGTAGTAAAGACCATAAAACCTGTGCCATTTGACAGTGATAGCCGCTTAAAGTATGGAGTAATAAATACTCATACAGACATTTATCATACGCTAGAAGAGCAATTTGGCGCAGCATACGATGTGCAAGTCTTTAATTATGACTTCCGTCTAGATAATAGAGAGAGCGGAAAAAGACTTGAAGAGCATATCAATAAAAAAGGCTATAAAGAAGTTATACTTGTATCTCACAGCAATGGCGGTTCAGTAGCTGCTTGCTATCTTGCAAGAAGCCAAGAAAATCGCGACAAGGTAAAGCAATATTTAAGCTTTGATGTGCCATACTATGGTGCTTTTGCAGCGATAAACACACTTGAGAATATAAACGGCATGATAGATGGACTTGTAAAGCAATTAAGAGCTAATAAACTTGGTGCGCTTGCCTCTAATATTGAAATAATTTTTAACAATCAATTTACCCGTTTGTTAGGACTTTGGGCAGTATATCAACTTTTACCATCTTATGACCTACTCACCACTCAACAATACCACCATGTTTTTGATGAGCAAATAAAAGGCTTTGATAACAATCCTGGACCTAAAAAGCAGATTGTACAGCGGGAAGCTATGATAAACATAGACGGTGAAGATGTATTTTTTGAAAGCCCAGAAGAATTATGGGACTTTTATTGCAGTCGCCCTTGGGCAAAGAAAGAAAATGGTGAGTTGCGCAGACAAATGGCAGAATGGTTAGAATTCCACGACGCAATGAAAGTTACGCTTGAAGACGGCACTAAAGTTCATTCTACATCGCTTGTAAATACCCAATATATAAGCGGAATGGGATATAATAATGTCACTAAGGTTTATTATGAGACAGACGAATTACTAGAGGGCGGACTAAGAAAACTTGACAAATATGATTTTACTAGCCAAGGCGATGGCACAGTGCTATTGTATTCAGCAACAGCAGGAACTACTGACGCGTCCAGAATCAATATTATTCCATACGCCAACCACTATGATGTTTTCCAAAGGTTTAATGAATACAGCAAAGACCTTACCGTTAAACTAATACAAGAAGAGCTAAGCTCTTGGGATAAGCTACTAATTAATTTGTATAAGTAATTGACTATCTAGTCCTATATTTTATATGCTAATGCCAAAAGACGCTCCGCTAAAATAGGGGCGTTTTTTGTAATAGAATTTTTATTGTGCGCTTGACTTTAATTATAGATATAGAATACTATTAAGTTATAGAAAACAAATAAAATAATAAACTAATACTATTTAGGAGATAAATAATGAAAAAAAGAATTTTTGATAGAATACTAGCTGTTATTGGCATATTTTTAGCTGTTTGCTTTGCCGCAGTGTTGCTAGTAACAATATTTGGCGGTATAGATTATAAAGAATTTGATAATTCTTTAGTAAAAAGTCTGTTTGTGGCAATGGCGGCGTTATATGTAGCAATATCTATACTTACTATAATTAACCTATTTTCCGACGGTGATGTTGTTAAGGAAATAGCGCTAGATAGAAGCAGGTCAGGCAGCACCAAAGCGACAGCGCCAGTAATTAAGAGCTTAACAAGAAAATATATAAAGGCCATTGAAGGCGTAAAGTGTACCAAAATCACCCTTGTTTTGACTGAATATGGAGTTAATTTACGCATTAATTTAAAAGTGAAGGATTTAGAAGTTAAAGAAACGACCACTTACATTAAAAAGTTATTAGATAATGTTTTTGAAACTACACTAGATTATAAATTCCATTCTATTGACTTTAAGGTGCAATCACTAAAGAGCAAATATCAACCGCCGACGGAGCAGCTTTTGGAAGAATCACAAAAAGAAGTGGAAAAGCTAAGACAATTGAAACTGCAAAAAGAAGCTGAACAAAAAGCAAAAGAAGCTGAAATGGAAGCAAAAATAATGGAAGAAAATAAAGAATTGGACAATGCGTCTAATGATAATGAGAGCATAGTTAATGATAAGGATTTAGAGAAAGATGACACAGAAGAAGAGCAAATTGTGGAAGAGTATGTCATAGAAAATGATGTTCCACCTATGAACACAGAGCATAAAGACTTTGAAATAGAAGAATTAGACACTGAGCATTTTCCCAGAACTTAATCCATTTAAGAAAAAACAATAAAAGCCGCTCTAATAAATAGAGCGGCTTTTTATGTTCTTAAATACGGTTCTATATGCCCCAGAATAACCAGATAAGCACATATCCTGCTAATACAGCCGTTAGAGAAAACGGAATGCCTATTTTGAAAAAGTCTTTAGCTTTTACTTCATAACCTTCTTTACGCAAAATGCCAATTCCTGCGATATTTGCCGATGCGCCAATGGGCGTTAGGTTGCCGCCAAGCGTTGCGCCAATTAATAATCCAAAATAGAGTACATAAGGCTGTCCCCCCATTAGAAGTGATATGTGCTTAACTACAGGCAGCATAGTTGCCACATAAGGAATATTGTCTATAAAAGCAGATAGTAGCACGCTCATAAAGATAATAATGGTATACATTACGAATAAATTATTGCCGCCTATATTCATAAACGCTTTGGCAAGTCTATCTATCACGCCAGCTTTTGAGATGCCCTTAATTATTACAAAGAGCGCGGCTAAAAGCAATAAGGTAAAGTAGTCAATTTCTTTAAGGACTTTAACAAACATCTTGATGTTTTTAGTTTTTATTAGGTTATAAATAATGCCTATTATCATTAGTCCCATACAAATAATGCCGTTGGTTATGGCAGGTTTGTTAGGTATAAATGATGCTGCAATAAGAAGCACAACTACTAAAATCATTAGTACCGATGGGAAATAGTCAGTTACTATGGTACGCTCTTGTATTTCCAATTTTTGCGTTTGTTTTCTAAACAGGAAAAGCAGTAACAGTGTAGCTAGTAAAGCCCCAATTTCTACTACAAAGAAAATACCTACTCTGCCTTTGAATACAAAGAAATCTAAAAAATCCATATTGGCGTAGTTGCCAAGCAAAATTGATGTGGTATCGCCTACCAAAGTCGCCGCGCCTTGCAAATTGCTAGAAACGGCTATTGCTATTATGGGTAGCACAGGCGAAAAATTTTGCTTCTTGGATATTGCAAGAGCGACGGGAGCTACCATAAGAACGGTTGCTACATTGTCTACAAATGCCGAAACGACTCCAGCAAAAAATGCCAAAAAAACTATTGCCCACTTGGCATTGGGGGCTTTGCTAATAAGTATATCAGCAAGCAGTTGTGGCATTTTAGAATCAATAAACAATACAACTATACCCATAGTGCCAGCTATCATCATCAGCACATTAAAATCAATGGCGCCAATAAGTTCTCCTACTCCCATCTTTGACCAAAAAACAAAAATGATTGCAGAAACTAAAGCAATATAGACTCTGTACTTTGGAAATACAAGTAGTAATATATAAGTCAGCGCAAATAATATTACCGCGGCTAAGAACGGCATAATTCATCCTTTATTTCGTTTGGAAAATTTTTGTCTACTCTATAAGTATACGCCTCTTAACATTAATATTCAAGTTAAAAAACATTGTGAAAAAGAAGAGATGGTACCATCTCTTCTTTTGGCGCGCCATAAGGAATTCGAATCCCTAGCCTTTGGTTCCGTAGACCAACGCTCTATCCAATTGAGCTAATGGCGCATTCTAAACAAGTAATATTATAGGTTTGTTATGCCCAAAAGTCAATAGAATTACAGTAGTTTAGTTAAAAAACAGGGTAATATTTTCTTTATTGTATTTTGAAACAATAAATGCTGTCTGTAAATTTGAACCTGGTATTGTGTTTAGCGCTTGTTGTAATTCGTCATTAAACTCACTGCCATAATCAAAAATTATAATAAAGTTTATAGTATAATTTTCAATATCTTCAAGGCTGTCGCAATACTTAATAAGGGTGTTTAGCTCTTCTTGCGACTCTATCACAAAGTCATAATAAAGTTCGTCATAAACAAATCCATTGTTTTGATAGTAAAGGTTTTGCCCAATTGATGCTATGCTTTGATAGGTATAGGAAACACCGTGGCAGTTAAAGACATCTTTTTTAGAGTTATCAGATATCATAAAATCTTGATAGCTAAGATACTCCACGGTATTTATGCCAAGAGTTGTGTTGCTGTTGCCCCAAGTGGGGTCTACTATAAACCATTGCCCCTCTATTTTTACCTTATTCCAAGCGTGTCCATTGTCTGAAGATTGGGAGTATCCTACCACTCTGACACAAGGTATTCCTTCAATCTGGCAAAGCACCACAAAGGCTTTTGATATGCCGTCACAAACAGCTATATTGTCTATAAAGACACCTTCTAAATAGAAACTATTATACTTTACCCACTCATTTTGCTCAATTTCCGTAATGCCATAATCATAGGTTATATTTTCAACTAGCCACTGATAAATTGCCATACATTTTACATAGTCGGTCATATTATTGTTTATTATTTGCCTTAATACTTTTTTAGCTTCCTTATAGATTATATCAGCGGCAGAATCGGCAACGGGATTAGGCTTGAGCCCATTTTCTAACAAATAGTATAGCTGGTTAGAAGTTGATGCTTGATAGCTTTTATCAAGCTGTTCTATATAAAAATCATCAAAATCTTGTGCGCGGTCTGCTATGATGCTAAGAGCATTTATGGAGCTGTATTGCAAAGCCATAGACTCTTGCGCTTTTATTGTAGGTTCAAAGATACACTCTGCGTTAGAAACAAGGTAAATTTTCACCTTATGCTTGCCATTTTCTTGCAACTGATAGGTATGGCCATACCCTGTTGTAGTTGGATATACCACTTTTTCCCAAGCCTTTTTAAGCTCTTGAGCAAGGTCGGTATAATCATAATTCATAGCATAAAACTCTTGCCCGTTTTCTGTAATTATTTGGTTATAACAAATGTATTCTAACAAGTTAACCAGTTCGCTAAAGCTGTCTATGGATAAGTCGGGGGTTTGGTCTTCATAAGCAAAGAATTTTATATTAAACTCTTGTTCCCATCGTCCATAAAGCGTAAGGTTTTGAGCTGGCATTGTGTCAAAGAAAAAGCGTGAATCTAGACTAAAGGTATCATTGGTATACCAATTGATATCATAATATTTTTGTCCTTCAACAATGGGTTTTTGAATCTTTGCGCCAGCTAAAGCAAAAATGCTACTAAACTCTTGCTCATCAACAGCGGTAAACGCTATTTCAAAAACTGTATCGGTGGTTATTTCAAAATAAGCAACAGTTTGTCCTTGGCAGTTGTTTATCCCTGTCACCACAGCAGTGCCTGTGCCAATTTCTGTATTGTCAAGATAGCTTATTTCAAAATTTTCGCTAGGGATAAAATAATCAATATTGTCTTTAGTAATTTTGACCACAGTAGGTTCATGCTCTTGGCCAGTGTAGCTGTATACATCTCTATCAAGAGTAACAATTGCGCCGTCAAGCGATAATGGATTTATGGAAAACTCAAAATACACGCTTCCTGCATAATTTCCTTTTCCCGTAATAGTTAAAGTGGCATTTTCTCCTACATCTATATTGTTTTCATAAGTGATGTCATAATCGCTTTCTGTTAAAAGCATATTTTCATCTTTTAATTCCGTTAATTTTGGCTTTATTTCCTTTCCTGTATAGGTGTGAACTGCGCTAAGTATAGCTGTCACTTTAGAAAACTGTTTAGGAGCAATATTAAAGGTGGTGGACTTGCTTCCTACATAGACATCGCCTTTTGCCGTTATGGATACTGTAGCAACGCCTGCGTTTATATTGTTGGCATAACTAACGGTATAATGCTCTTTGCTCACTTCTTCTGAAGCTACTTCTACTTTTATGACTTCAGGAGTAAATTCACTGCCGTTGTATGTATAATTGTCATTTTCAAGTGTAATTGTGGCAAAATTTAGATTATGAGCGTCATCGGCATTTTCTATAATGCTGTCCACAATAGGATTCATCATATTTGTTATGGAATTACAAGATGTAAGTATTGATGCAATGCTGAATATGAGTAGTGCAAATATTATAAGTTTTTTGTTTTTCATGTTTTCCGCCACAAGTTTATAGGTATATATTATTATACATTTATGATAACAATGTGTCAATGTTGTTCAAAAAAGCGCTAGCATATTTTAGCCTAAAAAATTAAATGAAGACTTTATTTTTTGAAAAATGTGTTATATAATATAATAATAATAAATGTATTGGGAGAGAAAAAATGAGAAGGAAAGAAAAAATGACCCGTTCAGAGCTTGTTTTTCATGTTATTG
>JAAYOD010000059.1 GCA_012520515.1 Clostridiales bacterium | reverse complement strand
GGTTCACAAGGCACAAACTCCTATATCGTGGAGGGATTGGGAAATCCGGAGAGTTTTGCAAGCTGCTCGCATGGTGCCGGTCGCAAGATGGGACGCAATGAGGCAATACGGACCTTAAGCCTTGAAGAAGAGCAGCGCAAGCTTGACAGATTGGGAGTTGTACACGCCATCAAGCGGAAAAGAGACCTGGATGAAGCACCTTCCGCATATAAAAATATCGTTCAGGTTATGGCCGACCAGGAAGATCTGGTGAAGATAGCGGTGAAGTTGTGGCCACTTGCTGTTGTAAAGGGGTAATCAGAAAGACAGATTATTGAAGGGGCTGTCGAAGTCAGGAAAAAAAGAGTTTGGGGCGTTGCTTGAGAGAAAAAAGGGGATGTATTTATTTTAAAGCAATGGACTACCCGTATTTAAATTCAGGCCTACCTACCACCACCCGAGTGAATAACTCTATAAAAAACTCAAGTCCCTCGGAATATAATATCTCATTTGAGTAACTCCATTCGGGAACTTCGCCTTATTAAACTTCACAGCATTCTGAATGAAATTATCACATTTACTTTCATTATAAATTCCTTTTTCAACGGCAATAGAGAGTATATCTATAGTTCCTAAATAATAGATTTTATGTCTTTCACAATATGGTGCCACATCCCTAAAATTACTACTTGCTATTATATCTTTATGGAATTTAGCCACAGCCATACAGGCTCGCTCACCATCTCCAATTAAATGATTAGACTGTTTAATCCGGGCGAATTCCCGCTTAATATCCATATTGTTATTAGGAAAATTCATATGTAACAACTTCTCGTCTTTTATTAACTTGTTAACAAAAGCTATCCTAAACGGATGAAAAGCTACTTCGTTATAAACATAATCCAATATGGTACATTGATGAGGGGCTAATATCAAAGGCAAGTCATCCAAACAGTTATTTGAAATAAAATGCGAAATCACATCACAATCAAACAGAATAATTTTTTTAGTACCACTCATCTCCTACTCTTCTCCATTATCATCAGTTAAGGTAATTTTCGAGACATCAACACCCAAGTCTTTCATCAGAGACATGTACGAGCTTTCAGAAATAATTCCATCATCCCAAGCTTTATATGCCATTGCTCCATAATTTCCAATAACTTTATTGTGATTACCCGGCTCATAGAGCTTTGTGTCAAATCCTAATTTTCTGGCATAAGACTTTATACCGTGCTGAAATTGTGCTTTGTGCTGCTCGTCAATCAAATCCAACTCTACTAATCTAATCAGCAAAGCAGAATGAGAGCAAGCAAAATATTTTTCAATTGCTAAGATTGTCCCAATTGTTATTTTATTTTTAGCTCTTTCTTCTTCTGGAATTAAATTCCAAACACCCCATTGAGGTAAAAGAAGATAAACCGCAAACATATCAGCCCTGTATTCATTAATGTCCCCCCTTTTATCAAATTTACCGGCATTGCTAATCGCAGCAGTAAAGTTTTCTTGGTAGTACAAATGATACAACTCATGACAAATAGTAAAATGCTGTTTTCCAATAGAATGATTACTATTGATAAGCATAAACCTTTGAATATTGTCCTGCCCTTCATTTGTCTTTATCTTGATAGACATTCCCGACAACCCGCTACTCAAAGGTCGATATACAGTTAAAATATTCTTCTTTTGAAGAAGATTACTGAATATAATTGGCTCATTTTCATTTAGAGAGTTATCCCTTCTAAACTTTTGAGCTAAAAATTCAAGTTCTTGTAGTTTTTTGCTCATTTGCCAATGCGTTTTGTAAATAATAATAGTTTAATACTATTTTTTTAAAAGATGAGATAGAAATTAAGTCTTGTGCATCAAGACTATCTGCCCTAAATGCAAAAGCGGATAACAACTGCTGCTGACGTGGTTCGTCTTGGTAAAGCTCATATTCTTCCACGTTAAAAAGCAAAGCAATTTTACTAATGACATCGGCAGGAATTTTTCTTGCATCATTTTCGTACTGACTAACAGCAGAAGGGGTGATGTTAAGATAAGCAGCAATTTGTTCTTGCGTGTACCCTAAACTCTCACGCAAGTTGCGGATGTTTTTGGAAAGCATAGCTTTAATTATTAATTAGTTAGACTGTATTTCTCTGACATTGAAAAGTGTTACAAAAGTAACATAAATATTTATTCTATCAAATAATATAACAAGTTTTGTTTGAAGAAAGTTGGTTTTTGTAAGATCAAATATTAAACATTAAACGTAATATCGTACGTATAGTGCAGAGTACTATTTTGCTCATCCTTGTTTTTTAAGCATGTATAATATATGGGTTGAATAAAAGATCACGGAAAAAATTAAATTTTGATACTCCAAAAAGATATTTTTTTGCATCTTTGCTAAATGCTTTTAAAACTTAAATCTATGAAATAGATCAACATCATTCGAAAATAAAATGAACAATTCTACTCAAAT
>JAAYOD010000058.1 GCA_012520515.1 Clostridiales bacterium | reverse complement strand
CGCTTGATATCTTAAATATTTGTCTAACTTCAGCAGTACCATAATAAGTTTCGGTATATTTCTTAGGTTTTAATACCTTAAGCGCAGCTGTTACATCGTTAATTGCATCATAGATAACTCTATATAGCTTTATAGATATGTTAGTCTTTTCTGCAAGGTTTCTTGCATTTATATCAGGACGGATATTAAATCCAATAATTATGGCATTGGCTGTAGAAGCTAAAGATACGTCGCTTTCGTTGATTGCCCCTACTCCGCTGTGTACAATTATTACCTTTACATGCTCATCGGACAGCTTTAGTAAAGATTGTTTAAGCGCTTCTTCACTGCCTTGTACATCAGATTTAAGAATTATCTTAAATTCTTTTAGCTTGCCTTCTTCTATCTTGCTTGAAATATCTTCCCAAGTAGTTTTGTAAGTGCTAATCATTTGCAGTTTTTCTTTTTCTATTCTTTCTTGTACAACTTGCTTAGCTAATTTTTCGTCTTTTACTGCCATAATATGATCGCCTGCTTGCGGTACTTCTTGTAAACCTAAAATAGAAACAGGGGTGGACGGCAACGCTTTTGAAACTCTTTGTCCTTTGTCGTCAAACATTGCTCTTACACGACCAGTAGCAGTTCCTGCAACTATATAATCTCCTGTTTTTAGTGTTCCGTTTTGTACTAATACAGTAGCTACAGGCCCTTTGCCCTTGTCAAGCTTAGACTCAATAATTGTGCCCCTTGCGCTTCTGTTGGGATTAGCTTTAAGCTCCATAATTTCAGCGGAAAGAGATATGTTTTCCAAAAGCTCTGACATTCCCATACCTGTTTTTGCGCTTACCTTGACAGCAGGGACATCGCCGCCCCAAGCTTCAACAAGCAAATTATGCTCTGCTAGCTGTTGCAATATTCTGTCAGGGTTAGCGGTATTTTTATCCATTTTATTTATTGCCACAATGATACTTACATTGGGCGCTGCTTTAGCGTGATTTATTGCTTCAATAGTTTGCGGCATAATACCATCGTCAGCAGCAACTACAATTACTACAATATCAGTAACTTCTGCGCCTCTTGCACGCATTTGTGTAAACGCTTCGTGCCCAGGAGTATCTAAGAAAGTAATTTGTTTGCCGTTTACCTTTACTGTATATGCGCCAATATGCTGTGTAATTCCGCCAGCTTCGCCGCTTACTACGCTGGCTTTTCTTATATAGTCAAGTACCGATGTTTTACCGTGGTCAACATGACCCATTATGGTAACAACTGGCGGTCTTTCTTGCAAGTTTTCGTTGTTTTCTTCTGATTCGTCATCAGCGTGATATTCTAAAAGTTTTTCTTCGCTTGTTTGCTCGTGTACAAACTCTAGCGTTACGCCAAGTTCAGCGCTGACAAGCTCTGCGGTGTCAAAGTCTATGCTTTCATTAATGTTTTTGATAATGCCAAGCTCAAAAAGCTTTTTGAGTATTTCTGCGCAAGACTTGCCTATCTTTTCACTAAGAACCTTGATAGGAATAATTTGCGTATTTACTATGGCATGCTCTATAGCTTTAGCTACCACAACAGGAGCCGATTGTTTCTTAGACTTTCTAGTTCTGATTTTTCTAATTTCTCCTGTATCAAAATACTCTACTCCAGCGCTCTCTTTTATATATCCTTTTTTAAGCATAGCTTTTGGCGATAGTTTTCTTTTATCGTCAACTTGCCTTCTTCTTTCGTTTTGCTTTGCTGATTTTTTGCCTACGCTTTCCTTAGCGGGCGTTGTTCTAGCAGGTGCGGGCATAAATTCTTTACGCGTATCTGCTTTTTTGTCTGCTTTGTCGCTTACTGCACTCTTTTCAACAACATTTTCAGGCTGAATGAATGTAGTAACTTCAATGGGTTTTGGCTGATTTTCAGGCTCATTCTCAATCAGTTGCGGCTCAGGTTTTTCATCAATTTCCTTTTGAACAACTGACATTTCGGGTTCTTTGACAACAGGAATTTCTTCTACAACAACTTTTTTCTCTTCTTTCTCTAAAAAAAGATGTTGCGCTTCCAAAACCGCTTGCCTTTTTTGATTTATATAAGCAGTAAGGCTAGATATTCGCTCTTTTAATTGCTTTAGTACCCCGTTGTCAATTTCAATTAATTTCATCTCAATCTCGGAGCGGGGTCTACTCGCAGTCTTTTTTTCTCTCTCAGTCATTCTAGGCTCTCCTTTATTGATTTATCAATTGCCAATGCAAGATTTTTATGCAATATCCCTATTGCCTTGCAATTTTTTTCAGGATATATCTCTTCCATGGCCACTTTGTAACTTACTATATTGTTTCTTGCCGTATAGTTTGTAAGCTTAATTTCGCTATTTGTACTCAAACTATGGTCATATAACACTATTTTAGGGGGGCGGCGAAGGGTTGTTATTGTATCTACTCCAAACACTGCTTTGCCCATTTTTATTGCAAATCCTACATAGGATTTAATCTTTGATAAGTTCATAATTTTCCTTAAGATTTGCATAAACTTCATCTTTCACTTCTGCCTTAAAGGCTTTGTTAAGATATCTTTTTTCACAGCATTTCACAACACAATCTTTATTTTTGCAAATATATGCGCCTCTTCCGTTTGCTTTAGATGTAGTGTCTATTAAATATTCGCCTTGTTTGTTTCTAACCACACGAACAAGGTCATTTTTAGCAAACATATTTTTGCATACAATGCACATTCTTTGTCGTTGCTTTGCTTTCATCGTTATTCTTCGTCTTCGTCGTCATCTCCCATAACAGAAGATAGGCTCTTTATATCTAATTTAATGCCTGTAAGTCTTGCGGCAAGCTTAGCATTTATGCCTCCTCTGCCGATAGCTAGAGAAAGTTTGTCATCAGCTACAACTACTTCAGCGCGCTTAGCTTCTTCATCTAGCTTAATAGAGATAATTGATTTAGCAGGGTTTAGCGCTCTTGCAATAAATTCGGTAAGGTTGGGCGAATATAAAATTACATCAATCTTTTCGCCATTTAGCTCGCTTACAATAGCGTTTACTCTTTCGCCTTTTTGTCCAATGCACGCATAGAGCGCGTCTAGATTAGGGTCATCGGTATAAACTGCTATCTTAGTTCTAGTGCCAGCTTCTCTTACAATGCTCTTTACCTTAACTAGCTTGCTTCTAAGTTCAGGAACTTCTATTTCAAACAGCTTTTTAACAAAGCCTGCGCAACTTCTGGAAACCAATACTTGCGTGCCCCTTGCTGTTTCTCTTAATCTCTTTACATAAACTTTAATTTTGTCGCCCACAACATATCTTTCGCCTGGTACTTGGTCGGAAACGCCCATGACACCTTCCATT
>JAAYOD010000007.1 GCA_012520515.1 Clostridiales bacterium | reverse complement strand
TTTTTATTATATATTATAAAGCTATTTTAAGCAAGCTTAATAATTGTTAATAATTGTGTATAATAGCTTTAAAAATTAAAAATGCCCATGTGTTGTTTGGGCACTTTTTTTAGTGTAGTTATTTCACTTTTTTTGTATGGTATAGTACATTTTAGTAAAATCTTTTTTGCTCATTATTTTTGGCACAGGGTAAAGGGGGTTTGCTTCTGCAAAAGCTCGCTCTACCATAGTAGGAATATCTTGGTCTTTAACGCCGCCTGCCTTTTCAATTGCTTTAATTTCATTAACATTATCAGGAATATTCATACTTTGATTTAGCCCTCTAATAGCCAAAATAAAGTTTTTTCCCTTTTCTTCTACTGTTTGCCCCTTAATATCTACAAGGTCAGCAAGCTCTGCCAATTTTTTATATGCTTTTTGTCCATAGTATTCTAAAATATAAGGTAAAATAACGGCATTAGCGTCACCATGGGGGGCGTTATAAAATCCGCCTAGTGTGTGGGCTATTGCGTGAACATTGCCAACATAAGCTCTAGTAAAGGCTATTCCTGCGTAAAATGCTGCAAGCTGCATATTTTTTCTTGCCGTTAAATCCTCTCCGTTGTCATATGCTTTTTTTAGATTTTCAAAAATGAGCACAACGGCTTTTCTTGCCATTTCTGCCGTCTTTTTAGTGTTGCTTGAGCCAATGTATGCTTCCACTGCATGTGTAAGGGCATCCATACCAGTTGTAGAAGTGATATGTTTTGGCAGCCCTATTGTTAATTTTGGGTCAAGCACAGCATAGCTAGGAATAAGCACAGTGTCGTTTATGGGATACTTTTCATGAGTTGTTTCATTGCTGACAACAGAAGTTACAGTAGCTTCACTGCCCGTTCCCGATGTTGTAGGTATTGCAAAGAGCGTTGGAATCTTTTTTAAAACCTTAAGCAAGCCTTTCATTTTTGGAATGCTCTTGTTTGGCCTTGCTATCCTTGCTCCTATGCCTTTGGCGCAGTCCATAGGCGAACCGCCGCCAACTGCTATTATTGCCTTGCAATTGCCTTCATTATAACACTTAACGCCTTCTTCAATGTTGCTAATTGTTGGGTTTGGAACAACTTTATCATATACCATTACATTTATGTCTTGCTCCTTTAGCCCTGCCTTTAGCCCGTCTATTAGCTTTGCTTTGTTATGTAAAAAATCATCTGTAACAATTAGTACGCTGCCAAAACCTTTATCCTTAATAAATTTTGGCAAAACATCAAGCCCTTCAAGTAGTTTTGGCTCTCTAAAGTTTAAAAAATATGACGCCACCTTAAAAATGCGTTGGTACACTCTGCAGTATAGTCTATAAAAAATGCTCATTTTATTCCCTCCAATTTTTTAAAATTGTACCACACTAAAACTTCTTGTTCAATTAAAAAAGGGAAAATACTGTGCAGCTTTTCCCTTTCTTTTTGCAACTTATGTCTTATTATAGCGTTGCTATATACTTAGCAAGCTCTGTAAAGATTACGCCTACGCCATAAGCGCCTGCGTCAGGATAACCAATGGACTTTTCTCCAACCGTTCCCGCTCTGCCAAGTTTTGCAACCACTTCTTTGGTAGCTTCAGCGCCAGCAACTGCCGCCTTTGCTCCTTTTTCAATACCTACAAGCAGTTTATCTCCAGCTTTTGCTGCCGCAACTACTGCGTCAGCGCATGGCTTTAATGCGTCAACTAGTGTCTTATCGCCTACAACTGCGCCTTTTCCAAAACTTCTCTTGCCTGTTTCATAAACGCCAGTGTTTGCTGCTTGCAATAGCTCTCCAAGGTCAGCTAAAGTAATTTCTGTCTTGCCTTCCATGGCTTTTCCTGCCCAACGGAACGCACTGCCCCAGATAGGACCTGATGCTCCGCCGCAATATTCCATAATTATTTCAGAACAGCTTACCAAAAATTGACCAATGTCGCCTTTTTTACGCGATGCCCAATCTTTCTTTAGCTGGCGGAAACCTTTTGCAATACTCATTCCAAAGTCGCCGTCGCCCATTTTGTCAGCGTCACAGAAAGGCACTTCATTTTCTATAATTATGTCTGCCATTTTGTCAATAATCTTAACAAATGCCGCTGTGTTTATTGTTTCACCAACGATAGCTTGGCCTTGCACTTCATAAACTGCATCTTCTTGTTCTATTTCTTGACTTTGGGCTTGCGCTTTTTTGGTTTGCACAGCTGCGCTAGGCGTGATGTTAAGCGCTTTTGCTATTGCGTTTATAGCCTCTACTGCAGCGCTTGCCGTTTCGTCCATAGCTCCGCCCCAAGTAAGAGCAGGGCTTTGCACTGGATAATCTAAATGCTGTTTTAGTTCTTCATCTAGTCTTAAAATGGTAACAGATGCGCCATTCATATCAATAGAAGTCATAAAGTCGCCAACTATGGTTTTATAAATAGAAATTTCTTGACTTTCCAATACATTGCTTACTGAATTATTTAATAGGTATAATTCTTGTAGCGGTGATGCGCCAAAACCATTTATAAGCAGCAAAACTTCTTCGCCTTTTGCTAGTTTAAGGTCTTCAACTAAATCGTCAACAATTCTCTTTGCAATGTCGTCGGCAAATGTGCCAGAAGAATAATCTATTTTTTCAGTTTTTCTGCCAGGCTCGCCGTGTATGCCTACGCCAAACTCCATTTCGTCGTCGCCAATATCAAAAATGGGCGTGCCTTTAGCTGGCGGTGTGCAAGAAGTAAAAGCAAAGCCAAAGCTTCTTACATTATCAATAACTTTTTGCGCAACTCTCTTAACTTCGGCTAAGTCCTTGCCCATTTCAGCGGCAGCGCCTGCACATTTGTGAACCAAAATAGTTCCTGCAACTCCGCGGCGTCCTACTGTATAAAGGCTGTCTTTTACTGCTATATCGTCATTTACATATACAGCTTCTACCTTAATTCCATCTTCGGCAGCTAACGCTCCTGCATTATTAAAGTTCATGACATCGCCTGAGTAGTTTTTAACAATCATTAGCGTGCCTTTGTCGCTCTTTGTTAGCTTTAGCGCATTGTATACTTGAATTTGGCTAGGGGAAGCAAATACATCTCCGCAAACAGCCGCATCAAGCATTCCTTTACCTACAAATCCAGCGTGTGCTGGCTCATGTCCTGAGCCGCCGCCTGAGATAAGGGTAACTTTGTCTGCATTAATTTCTTTTTTCTTAACTACCTTATACTTTTCTACAAATTCTAGTTCAGGATGTGCTTTGGCTATGCCGTGACACATATCGTAAACAAAACTTTCAGGGGTGTTAATAATCTTTTTCATTTCTACTCCTTTTATGCAACATTTAGCTAAGGCATTATACCCTAGCTAAACATTGATTAAAATTGTGATATTTTATTTTAGATTAGCACTCGCAGCAGCAGTTAGCTTTGAATTCTGAACCCATCTTGTCTGCCGCCATTATTGCAGCTGCTACCATGTCAGGTGTAACGGGGAATGGCATATTATGAACGCTTTCCTCTGGTATGCAAGCTTTTTCAGCAACTTCTTGCAGTCTGTCGCCAATTTCTTCTACGCCTAGGTCTGCCAAGCAAACAGGTAGTCCTACTGTACAGCAGAAGTCAAGCAATTCATCAATCTCTTCTTGAGGCGCATTTTCAAGTAAAAGTTGGCAAAGTGTTCCAAATGCAACTTTTTCGCCGTGATAGCAGTGGTGAGTTTCTTCAAGCACTGTCAATCCGTCATGAATTGCGTGAGCTGCAGCTAGTCCGCCACTTTCAAAGCCAAGTCCGGAAAGTAAAATGTTTGCTTCAACTATGTTTTCTAACGCTTCTGTAACTTGATTGCTGTCGCAAGCAAGTTTTGCCTTGTAACCATCTGCTAGTAGTGTTTCATAACAAAGAGTAGCTAAGCTAAACGCTGTTTTTGTGCCATACGCTGGCGGGCATTTCTTTTCGCGCGCGCCACAGGGAAGGCCTGCGTTAACTGCGCTATAGCTTTGTACATTGGAGCGTGCTTCAAAGTATGTGCTAAGAGCATCTCCCATTCCGCTTACCAAGAATCTGGTTGGAGCTTTAGCTATAACAGCGGTATCAATTAGCACTACATCGGGACTAGTAAAGTATGCATAGTCGTCAAACGCTCCCTCAGGCGTATATAGTACTGCGCTGTGGCTAGTTGGAGCATCAGTTGCAGCAATGGTAGGAACGATAATTAGTCTTGATTTTCCTGCATTAACGCATTTTGCTGTGTCAATAGCTTTTCCGCCGCCAAGACCTATTATGCAGTTGCACTTATTTTCTTTAGCAATAGCTTTAAGTCTTTCTACTTCTTGGCGAGAGCACTCTCCTGTGAAATCGCAAGGAATAAACTTAACATTATACTTTGCTGCCGTAGCGTCTAGTTGTGTCTTTACACGATTAACATCGTCTGGATGAGCAATAAGCAATGCGCTTTTGCCATATGTTCTAACAAAATATCCTAGGTTATATAATTCATTTTCACCTTGGACGTATTTTGATGGACAAATAAAAGCTCTTCTCATAATAAAAAAATCTCCTTTTAGTAAAATTTTGTCAGTAAAAATATTATATAATATCTAGCCGCATAAAACATTGGACTTTTGTGTCTAAAAATGGTAATATTTTGTCATAAGCCTAAACTTAATGGAGAAAAAATGCAAAAATTTATCTTCACTAATCCACAAAAAATAGTAGATTCATTAAAAAAAGGGGAAAAATTAGCTGTTTTTTCCCTTGATGAGCATGGAGGGCCTAATTTAATGGTAAGCGACATTTTTTTACAATATTCACAGCCTAGTTATGCTGCGCTAGGCGTGCTTGAGCCGGCTATAAAGTATATCCGCACGCACTATAACAAGGATATAAAACTAGAACAAGTTAGCGCGCTTTGCGACATTAGTCCAAGTTACTTTTCCCGTCTTTTTTCAAAAACGTTAAAAATTAGCTTTAGCTCATACTTAATTTCTTTGCGGTTAAATAATGCAAAATTTCTTTTAAAAAACACCGATCGTTCTGTGGTAAGTATTGCATCAGAATGCGGATACCCCGATTGCGGATACTTTAACAAACTCTTTAAAAAACATATAGGCAAAACGCCTCTTGAATACCGTTTTAGTTAAAAAAGCAAGGTTTTACCTTGCTTTTCTTTTCTTATTTTTGCTCTACATATTTTAATGTTACTTTTTTTATTATAATATGGTATATTGGCGGTCCGTCGCCTGAGGCTCCGACTATTGGCGCGCTTGCTATATCTTTTATTACATTAAATCCCGTTCTCACTCTGCCAAATGCCGCATAGTCTCCGTCATAATAAGGACAGTCTTCATAACAAATAAAAAACTGGCTTGTGGCTGAATTATAGTTGGATGCCCTTGCCATGCTTATCACCCCTTGTGTATGGCTAAGGTTATTTTTGTGTCCATTTGCTAAAAATTCACCTACTATATTGTTTGCATGTTTTTGGTATTCGTTATTCTCTTGGTCTAAAAAAATCCCGCCCCCTTGAATTACGGCATTAGTAATACGATGTATAAGCGTACCATCATAAAACCCGCTTCTTATAAGCTTTATAAAATTATCTACAGTCACAGGCGCTACATCTTTATAAAGCTCTACCTCAAAAACTTGACCATCTTCCATAGTAAACACAGCTACAGGCAATAACTTTGACACATCTATATCGTCGCTGTCTTGTTGCTGTTCATCTTTTTTATTGCCTTCATCTTTAGGCAAAGGGTTGGGCGATTTTTGACAGCTTGCCATAGTTAATATAAGCAGTACAGCCAATAAAATAGACAAAAACTTTTTAATCATATTTCAAAATCTACAGCTACGCTATTGCTAGCCACGCTTTGCACATATTTTTTTACTATGTTTAAATGGTATGGGTCATTTTGATAGTTATCAAGTTGCTGCCATGAGTCTACATCTACGCTTAAAAAAACATCATAGCTTCTAGCTGATTTAAGCTCATCTAACCTAACTTCTAAATTTTTTATCATGGGAACTTTCCCTTCCATGCTAAACAACACTTCTCTTAATTTTCTACAGCTTTCCAAACTGCTATCTTTTAGCTTAAAACATACTATATGTCTAACCATTTTTATCTCCTTTTGTTATTTTGCCTTTTTATTTTAAGCTTTTCTATGCCTTTTGTCAAAAATTCTAGCTTGGTTTCACTAATTACAAGCGCCACAAAAATTATGGCAAATCCAATATATAGTCTTAATGTCATTACTTCTTTATAAAAAATAATGCTAAACAGTGTGCCAAACACAGCTTCTAAGCAAAGTATTAGGCTAGCCTCATTTGCCGTTGTGTACCTTTGTCCTTTCATTTGCAATACTTGCGTTAGCGCCGTTGCGAAGACGCTAAGATATAAAATAGGTAAGATATCTCTAAAGGATAATTTTATAACATATCTTTGACTCTCTGAAATAAATGATATGCCAAAAAAGATAAGCATAGCAAATAATAGCTCTACCATAAGCAGCTGAATCATATCTTCATGCTGTCCAAACCTTGATATAGCAATTAGCTGACAGGCAAAAAACACGCCGCTAATTATAGTAAGGATTTCGCCAAATCCAAGCCTTAAGTCGTTGGTTAGCGACACAAGACCTATGCCAACTAGACACATAGCTGCCGCTACTATATTATATGAGTTTGCTTTTTTTCGAAAAATAATCCAGCTTAAAAAAGGCACGACTATACAGTATGTTGCCGTCAAAAATGCATTTTTAGCAGGGGTGGAATATTTTAATCCTATTGTCTGCAAGCTGTAAGCCGCAGCCAAAAACACTCCTAAGACAACACCTTTTTTAACAGTAGTTTTGTTAAGTGTAATTACTCTATTAAAGAAAATTAATCCAAGCAAGCCTACAGCTAAGGCAAACCTTATCCCTAGCACATAAAAGGTAGGAAAGCTATCTATTGCATTTTTTAAAACAAAAAAAGAACTGCCCCAAATTATAGTGGCCGTAAGCAACATTATTTTGCCTGATAAATTTTGTTTTTTACTTATTTGCATTTAGTCTAACTGCAATCTATCAATTAGATTGCCATTCTCCACTTCTCTTATTTCTATCTTATCGCCATCTATTAAAACAAAGCTATGCTTTGAGTTATTTCTAGGCATACCGACACTGCCTGCATTTACAAGATAAATGCCATTTTCTTTTACTATGTTAGTATTGTGCATATGCCCATAAATTAACACATCACCGTCTTTAAGAAATTTAGGAATATAGTCACCATTATATATATGACCATGGGTAAACAAAAATTGTCTTCCTGATGTGCGCTCTATTAGATTATCGCCCACAAATTCAAGCCTGCTTAATTTGGTTGCAAAATAATCGCAATTTCCTTCTACACTAACCGTTATGACGCCTGAACTTAGTAAAATATTATCTAGTTCTCTAGAATAAAAGTATTCGTAAATATCGCCAAGAAGCACCACTTTTTTAGGTTGGTGCTCAGCTATCCTTTCTATAAGATAGTCAGCATAAACAAAACTTCCGTGAATATCTCCCGCCGCAATAATTTTCATAGCAATATATTAACAACTTTTACGCTCTTAATCAAGTCAATTTAGCTAAAGTCAATTTTTGTTTCACAATAAACATCAAAAATAATTTTTTCACGTGAAACATAATATTTTCGACTTATTCTGCCATAATACTTTCACTTTTCTCTTATATTACGCCTTTATTCCCTTTTTATTTTACCGTTGGCTACCAAATACGCACATAATGATTACGTCTTTTTGCTTCAAGCTACCAATTAGAGCGTTTGTAACATCGGCTACAAATCATTCTGTAACATTTGAACGCTTTTTTTGGTAAAAATTTTGTCTAAAACCTTATTAAAAATGTCTAATTATGTTCAATTTTAAAAAGCTCCTTTTTTCACTGCAAAAATGGCGTCAAAATACTCTTTTCCCCTTTTTACTGTTTTTTTACTTTTTATACTTAAAATGGCCTTAATTTAGAATAAAAAACTTACCTTAAAATAGGCAGCTAAAAAATAAAAGCTTGCAAGATGCAAGCTTTTATTATAAAAATTAAATTGTACCTATTTAGAACAGAAAAGCTTTAGCAAACTATTATAGCGTTTTTAGTTGTAACTTGTTTATACTCCTTAAAAAGCGTATTTGCTTTTTAGAGTGATTGGCTTTTGCCAACCTCGACTAAGT
>JAAYOD010000057.1 GCA_012520515.1 Clostridiales bacterium | reverse complement strand
GGATTTACTTGTCACTAAATGACTTTCAAAATCTTCTCTAATCTTGCCTAATTTTTGTGAATCAGCCAATGTTTTTGCATGATAAACGCCTTTAATTTGTAGGCTTGCTTCAATACTCTTTGGCAGTCCTTGAATAGTTTTGTCTAATGCATCAATAGTTCGTATTATATCGTAATCATTAACTTGTCCATAATCATCGCCGCCACCAGAGACTGTATTCGCTCCTCTTCTCCACTTCAAATGTATTAGATCTGCATATGGCAATGTAAAACTACTGCCATCTTCAAAGTCTAATCTTATTTCCCAAACCTGGCCGTCATTTTCACCAATATAGATTTGTAACGGCTTTAAAGGATATAAAGCTAAATATCTTTTAAACTGTCTGCCATCTGGCATGGTTATAATTTCATACTGCGGATAAATAAAAGCATTACAGTATTTACGCCTTAGCCACTCTACATTTGCAAGAAAATCACTTGTTGTTTGTAGGGGATTTGGCTTGAAACGGAATAATCTCGTTATGTCATCGTTTTGTATCTGTAGTAAATCCTGTCTTTGTACTATGATTTTAATTTCTATTTTTGCAATTTCGCTTGCAACTCTGTCAATGGCATTATTTACAAAATCACTCAAGTAAATATCTTTGCCAAAGCTTGTAAATATAGGTTGTGAATTGGTCAGCCACATTCTGTATAGAGTATTCCTACTTACTGGCAAAATGCCCTTCAAATAATTAAATACACCCAAATTTTCACCTTCTTCCTATCCAACAAGCGCCATAAATTCACTACGATACCATTCCAAAGTCGCATATGCGATAATCTTGCTTGCAGTTCCATCTATACGCTTTGTTGAATCCATTTTTGTGGGCATTATTCGCCCTAATTTATCTAATACGATACCTGTGTTGCAAAAACACCAGTAGCAGACAGGATTGTTTTGATAATTAACTAATTTGTCCCTCATATCTGCCTCAAGTGTTCTCATAGGATTATTAAGCACCTTGAAATCCTGAGGAATATTGACTGTTATCTTTTCTCCGAATAAATCCAAATACCTGTTTTGAAAATCTTTAGCAAATCTGTTATCAAAACCACTCTTAAAAGGCTTTAAGTCATATTCTTCTAATAAAGCAAAATGCCAATCTGCAATCATAGAACTTTCAACTACATTACCGGGAACTATGGTCAGCCATCCTTCTTTTTCCCATTGACGATAGTCAACATCATCCGGACTGGTTTCTAATTTGCTTTCTGGAATCCAATAACGCGTATGAAGATAAGTTTTTTTATCATTTGGTTTCTTAAGCAAAATCGTTGATGCACAAAGGTCCGTTGTTTCTGCAAAATCATTGCCGGAAATATAAAAACTTCCGACAAAATCCTTTAAGTCGAAAGTTTCTAAATTTATTATCTGACTCTGCTGTAACCACGCTGATGAAGCAGACTGCGGCAAATTAAAATCCTTTGCTAATACAAATGCTCGTGTAGCTGAACTTTCCTTTGCTTCCGCTACCATCTGCCTTAAAAAACTCCACTTTTTAATAACACCTAAATCCGGATTGCTTTTCACCCAGGAGCTTTCATCTCTCCATATTTCCTCTTCACTATCCTGTGTATGCATCCATATTAACCAGCGCGGGCGATCCAGCTCACCTTTTAATACTTTTCGCGCCTCTTTCAATCTTTCATCAAGATATCCGTCTCTTGTAAACCCTTCTGTTGTAAGTTCACCATAAATTGGCTCATCCTGAGTAGATAAAGCTTGTCTTATCGGCATTATGGAACTGTTGTCTTTTAATTCATGGACCTCATCTACGGATCCAACCTTTATATTTTTACCTTCTTTAGCTCCCGTTTTTGCAGATATCTTTTTAATATGTCCTTTATTTTGATAGCTAAACTTACCCTTCTTTTTTTTATTTTTAGGATTCCCAAAGAAAATTCCTTTGACGTTTTTTCTTGTTACTCTTTCGAGCCTGGGGCTTTCTTCCCTCATTGCATTGATGGCATCAAACATAATAGCAGCTTGTTCATAGTCATTTGATGAGCAAAGGATCCTTGTCCCCATTTCGCCACAGAACCATTCAGCTAAATCCATTGCAGCTACCAAAGGAGTTTTGCCACATTTTCTGCCTATTAACAATAGGTATTCCTGGAAAAGTCTTACCCACCTGTTTATTTCTTCATCAAAGATTTTAAAGCTATAAAAGGATTCAATAAAGGCCTTTTGCCTGAGAGTTAAAATAAAAGGCTTCCCTGCAAAAGGAGCCTCATAATGTTTGCATTCATTTTCTATAAATTTTATCCTTATATCAGATTCGGATGTATCAAATTTGATTTCACTATGAAAGGTATCAAACAAACTGTTTGGACTTATTAAATACCCTTTCAAGATATCTAACATCATCATTAATTCATTGCCTATTATTATCTCACCGCTTTTGCATTTTGACATATACTCTGTCAGATACCCCGGATACTTGTTATACAACTTATTCATATTCACTAAGTCCGTCATCTTCATCATCTACCTCAACAGCAAGGTGCTTCATTAGTTTATCCATGATGTTTGTTAATGCAGCGGAATGCTTTGCTATTTCCCCTGAAATTGGAAGGGTCCTTTGAAGCTTAGCATTTTCCGGATGAAATTTAACTAATCCGGACACAAGTGCCTGCTCATTCAATCTTTTAAGATAAATTCTCTCATAAGCAGCTTGTTCAATTAACCCTTCAAGTGCATTTAACTTATTTTTATCAGCTCCGGGGAAAAGCTGTTTCAGCCTATGTATTTCATCCTGTAATTCTGTTTTATTTTTATTTGACATATTGACTTCTGCCATACTATCACCTGTTTTTTCCTGATTTCAAAAATTCTAAATCAAAAAGTCAAAATTTCAGTGTG
>JAAYOD010000056.1 GCA_012520515.1 Clostridiales bacterium | reverse complement strand
CAATTAAAATTGCTGTCCACGATGTCAAGAATGCCAGCATATAACTTGCTACCACTCCAAAATAATTATTTCTTAGCATAAAGAAGAAAGCAAGCAGTATAGAGAATGCAAGCATACTCTCTTTAAGTCCCCATATAGAGCTTACGCCAAAGGTAAGCGGTAATAGCGCATACATAAGTGACATTATTATTGCGCCTAGGTTGTTTATGTGTTTTTTGGTTATTGTATATATAAGGATAACAGTGCCCACATCAGCGATTGCTGAAAATAGCTTTATAAAGAAAGTTGTAGCCAAAATTGGGTCACTAAAGCCTTTGCCTAATAGTCCGCAAATGCTTAAGACATATAGGTATATTGGAGAATTTTCAACAGGCATATTAATATAGCCAAAGTCACTTGTAAACCTGCCTAGTGAGCTAACAAGGTATGCTGTGCCGTATTTGCCCAAAAATAGCGCTTGCGCTGCGCTTCCTTCAAGTTCATAGCCAAGGTTGGCGTACAATTTTGAACCTGCTATAAGAGTAATTATTAGGTCAAGCAAAAATCTTACTAAAAATGTTGTGCCTGCCACAATGACAAATCCAAGCCATTTGGAATCGCGTATGGTTTTTAATAATTTATTTTTATATCCGTCTTCAGTAAGCTCTATTGCCATATCGCGTTGGAACATTACATAAAAAGCATAGCCTACAAGCAAAATGCCAAGAGCGCCGAGCACAATATATATAATATTAAGCTTGCCAACTTCGCCATAGGTGTCATTTTCCAAAGTGAAAAGAGATAGTTCTCCTGATTTTGCTTCAGAAGCGCGTACTCTCATTAGCTTGATGGAATAAATCTTTACTTCTTTTGCAGAAACAGGGTGGTCTTCAGTACCTACATTGATAGCAATTGTTGCCTTGGTGACATTTTTGGTCTTAAAATAGAAAGAACCTACCTTTTCATTGACAGCTGATGTATTGTGAAAAACTCTTTTGTCGCCAGCAACTTCAGTATTAAAGTCTTCGTCTTCCAGGAAAGATACAAAGAAGTACTCAAAACCAACATTTGGCTTAAAGCTGGCAAAATTACTGCTTGTAAATGTATATTCTACAAGGTAATAAGCATTTGGTAAAACATCTACTTGTTGGGTAGCTTGCGCCCAACCTGTAGTACTTGTGTCTATGGTAAGCGCATAATCCACAACGCTAAATGCGTCGCTAGGACTGTGCGCATCATCTGTGTTTAGCTTCCAGTCCTTTTGAAGTCCTTCTAAATTTTCATACTCAAATGCGCCCTTTTCGCCAATGTCAAGTATGTTTTTGTTAAATGCCGTCGTACAACCTGCAAAAAGGAATATGCCTGCCAGCAAAATTAGTAAAATTGGAAATGCTTTTTTCATTAAAATACCCCTTTTTAATATCAATGCAACCACTCTTTATAAGGAATGGTTGCATGAATACTGAACAATTTAGTTATATTAAATACCGCGAGTCTTAACTTTGGCCGCTCTGCCTGTTCTTCCTCTTAGATAATATAGTTTTGCTCTTCTTACCTTACCTCTTCTAACCACTTCGATATGGTCAATTTTGGGTGTGTGTAAGGGGAATGTACGCTCTACGCCTACTCCATAAGAAATTCTTCTTACAGTAAAGGTTTCTCTAATAGAGCCATTTTTTCTTGCGATTACAACGCCTTCAAACGCTTGCAATCTCTCTCTTGCGCCTTCCACAACTTTAACAAAAACCCTAACTGTGTCGCCTACTCTAAAGTCGGGAATATCTTTGCGCATTCCTTCATTCTCAATTACATCAATAATGTTTGCCATGACTTACCTCCATCTATCGTAAAACAACGTTCGTATAGAATTTGATTTTTGTATGCTTTCACTACTTATTATTAAAAAAAAATTGCATACTTCTACATAGGACCGTTGCAAGTCTTTAATATAATATCAAAATAAACTAAATTGTACAAGTATTTTTTACTATTTTTTACATATTATAAATGCTAAATAAGATTTTTTACCATTTTGCATAAAAAGCATTGGTTATATGCTCAATATTATTGTTTAGTATGGCTATAACATCATATCTAAATGATGATGCCTTAATTTTGTACTCCATAATATATCGTCTGCTAGCCTTAATAATCTTTTGCTGTTTTACCTTAGTTAAAGTTTCTAAAGGGTGTCCAAAAAGATTATCTTGCCTTGTCCTTACTTCCACAAATACCAAAGTTTGCCCGTCTTTTGCTACTATATCCAATTCTCCCACAGGATAAAAAACATTTGTGGATATAATTTGGTAATTTTTTGCCTCAAGGTACTCTAGAGCCATTTGCTCTCCCGATACCCCTACTCCGTATTTATCCATTTTTTATAAATCTGAAAAAAGTTCTTTAGAAAAGTTTTTCTGTGTATGGGGCAAGGTCCATATTTTTTTAGCATTTCTATATGTAATTTTGTAGCGTAACCTTTGTGCCTTTCAAAACCATATTCTGGATACATTTCAGAGTACTTCACCATTAGTCTATCTCTTTCCACCTTGGCAAGAATAGACGCCGCAGCAATAGAATAGCTTATAGCATCGCCGCCTATAACTGCCTGATATGGTATCTCAAAGTCGCTCTTTACGGCATCTACAAGCAGCACTTCAGGTATTGGGAACATCGCTTTTAGGGCAAGGTGCATACCTTTTTTGGTGGCATTAAGAATATTTATTTTATCAATTTCTTCATGGTCAATTGATACAGTTTGCGCACAGATAGATTTTTCTTTTATTAAGTTGTATAGGTACTCTCTTTCTTTTGCTGTCAATTTTTTGCTGTCGTTAACTCCAGGAATTATGTCGCTTAAATCCATAATGCAACACCCTATCATAACAGGACCTGCAAGAGGTCCGCGACCTGCTTCGTCCATTCCTGCTATGTAGTTAATCTTTTTAGATAGATATTCTCTTTCAAGATTAAGCAAATCGCTCATTTATATTTTCTCCAAAATAATCTTGCCAAAAGCTTGTTTTCTAAAGTCATTGACAACTGCTTTTGACGCGCGCTCTAAATCGTATTGTCCGCCTTTTAGTAAAAAGCCTTTTTGCTTGGCTATAGCTGTTAGGTTATCTAGTGAATTCTCCCTTATCTCTTGCAAGTTATATCTTAATTTAAATGCCTCTTTATAATTATTATCACATAAATACTTTATGGTTTCGGCGGCAAGCTCTGTTATATCCAAAATATCGTCATTAATTGAACCAATCATAGCAAGATATGTGGCTTTCTCTTGGTCGGAAAAATCAGGATAGAGTGTACCTGGCGTATCGACTAAGTCTATATATTGGTCAATGCTTACCCACTGCATGCTCCTAGTCACGCCCGGCCTGTTGCCAGTAATTGTTTTCTTTTTGGCTATAAGACTATTTATCAAGGTGGATTTGCCACAGTTAGGCACTCCTATTACCATTGCTCTTATAGTCTTTTTTACTCCGCGGTTTTTGAATCTAACAATCTTTTCTTCATTTAGCGTCTTAAGCGCGTTTATAAACACCGCTGAATTGGTGTTTTTGGTGGAATTTGCCCAAATACAACCACTATTTGGTTGCTCCTTAAAATAAGCTAACCACTTATCTAGCTCCTCTTTAGGAACTAAATCTGCTTTATTGAGAACATATAATCTTGGTTTGTTGCCAATTATTTCATCGAAAGTAGGATTAATGCAAGCTTTAGGAGCGCGTGAATCTATGACATAAATTACGCTATTAACTATGGCCATATCTTTGCGCATGGCTCTTATCGCTTTGGTCATATGACCTGGAAACCAGTGTATAAACATCTATTCCTTCTCCAATAAATCAGGACGCTTTTTTTGCGTTATTTCCTTGCTTTTTTGCTCTCTCCATCTCTTTATCTCAGCGTGATTACCAGACAAAAGCACATCGGGTACGCTAAGATTTTCAAATACCTGCGGTCTTGTGTAGTGTGGGTACTCTAACATACCTTTGGCAAAGCTTTCATCGCTCACCGATTCACTGCTTCCAAGCACGCTAGGGATATATCTTGCTACGCAATTTATTACCACCAAACTAGCTAAGTCACCGCTTGTCAACACATAATCGCCAATTGATAGCTCCATATCTACATCAAGGTCTATTACTCTTTGGTCTACCCCTTCATAACTGCCATTTATAAGCATAATTTTATCTTTTTTTGCAAGCTTTTCCACTAAATTTTGATTAAGCGTCTGCCCCTTTGGACTTAGATAAATTCTTAAAAACTCGTGGTTGGGGTCATTTTTCACTATGGCATCGTGCAAAGGCTGGGGTGTCATTACCATACCTACCCCGCCACCATAGGGATAGTCATCACATTTTTTATGCTTATCGCATGAATAATCCCTTATGTTGATGATATCTGTTTCAAACACCCCCTTTTCCAGCGCTTTTCCTATTATGCTCACATTTAATGAAGAATATATCTCAGGAAAAAGAGTAAGTACTTTAATTTTCATAAACAGCTACCTTATCAAACTCTTCTTTGTTGATATAGATTATGCGCTCATTTAAGTCAACCTTTTCCACAACGCCGTCTATAAAAGGAAACATTATTTCGCCCTTACTTGTATTTATAACATAGACATCGGCGCTTCCGTGCTGTAAAATTTCGGTAAGAATGCCTATCTCTTCACCATCTATCATTATTTTAGCGCCAAGTAAGTCGTCTATATAATAAACTCCTTCCTGCAATTTTGGCATTTTATCGCGGTTGGAAAATATTTTACTATCTCTAAACATTTCCGCATCGTTCATTGTATCGACGCCGTCAAGCTTCAAAAGTGCAAAAGATGCGCTAAGTTCACGCACCTTTTCTACCTTATAGGTTTTACCCTTTATAATGACTTCTTTTAGATGAGTAATAGTTGCGGGGGTATCTGTATAACAATTTATTTTTATATCCCCTTTTATGCCGTGCGCTTTAATTCCTTTTGCCACCAATAGCATAAATACTATCTCTCCTCAACATATACCGAATATTTTTGGTCCATATTTTGACTTGCCGCTCTAACCAGAGTTCTGATAGCTTTTGCCGTCTTACCAGAATGTCCGATTACTTGAGCAACATAATCTTTATCTACCATTACTCTAATATCTACTTTATCGCAATCTTCAATAATGACTATTTCATAGCTTTGAGCAGGTATTATTTGTTTGACCAAAAAGTCTACTAATTCAAACATTATTCACCTATTACTTTTCAATTATGCCTTGCTTAATAAACAAGCTGCGTACAGTATCGGTAGGTTGCGCGCCCACAGCAAGCCATTTCTTTGCTATTTCTTCGTCAATCTTAATTTCTGCCGGTTCTGCCACAGGGTTGTAGTAACCTATCTTTTCAATGTATTGTCCATCTCTTGCCTTGCGAGAATCAGTTGCAACAATACGATAGAAAGGAGATTTCTTTTTTCCCATTCTTGTTAGTCTTAGTTTTACTGCCATTTGTATATCCTCCAAAAATTTATATATTACTTTAGTTATTAAAAACCAAATGGTAATTTCCTTTTGCCCGAACTAAACATTTTCATCATGTCTTTAGTTTGGTTAAATTGGTTAAGAAGTTTATTTACATCTTGTACTGTATTTCCGCTGCCTTTTGCTATTCTTCTTCTCCTAGAGCCATTAAGAATTTCTGGCCGTCTTCTTTCTTCTTGTGTCATAGACAAAATAATGGCTTTCATTTTTTCCATTTGCTTTTCATCTACATTAAGGTCAGCGCCTTTAAGCTTTTTGGACAGGCCAGGTATCATGCCAGCTAAGTCAGCAAGATTGCCCATCTTTTTCATGTTGTTCATTTGCGTTAAATAATCTTCTAAATCAAAAGTTCTGTCCTTTACCTTTTTGGCAAGCTTTAGAGCGTCTTCTTCGCTAATTGCCGCTTGCGCTTTCTCTATCAAGGTAAGAACATCACCCATACCAAGTATCCTTGACGCCATACGGTCGGGATAAAATGGCTCAATGTCAGTCATCTTTTCCCCTATACCACAAAACTTTATAGGCTTATTTAGCATAGCCTTTATGCTTAGGGCAGCGCCGCCTCTTGTGTCGCCGTCAAGCTTTGTAAGTATAACGCCGCTTATTTCTAGCTGTTCATTAAATGATGATGCCACATTAACGCTTTCTTGCCCAAGCATTGCATCTACAACTAGCAAAATTTCGGTAGGATTTACCTTTGCTTTAATGTTGGAAAGCTCCGCCATTAGCTCTTGGTCTATCTGTAAACGCCCAGCGGTATCAATAATAACAGTATCCATACCGTTTTTGGTAGCGTGAACAATAGCATTTTGCGCAATTTTTACTGGGTCCATCTGCCCCATTTCAAAGACAGGTGTTTCTACCTTTGTGCCCACTATTTGCAATTGCTTAATAGCCGCTGGCCTATATACATCACCTGCTGCAAGAAGTACTTTTTTGCCTTGCTTTCTAAGGTGCAACGCAAGCTTGCCGCACATGGTGGTTTTGCCTGCGCCTTGCAATCCGCACATCATAATTACGGTAGGCGGTTTTGCAGCAACTTCAAGCTTGCTATGGGTAGAGCCCATAAGGTTTGTTAACTCTTCATTAACTATCTTAATAACTTGTTGACTGGCATCTAAGCCTTTTAGGATATCTTCGCCAATAGCTCTTTTGCTTACTGCGTTAATGAATGCCTTTACCACCATAAAATTAACATCGGCTTCAAGTAAGGCAATTCTTACTTCTCTCATGGCATTTTTAATTTCTAATTCCGACAAAGCGCCTTTGTTCTTTAACTTGGCAAAGGCGTGGGATATTTTTTCACTTAAACTACCGAATAAAGCGGCCATCTATATCTCCTTAATTTCCTTAGAAAGCTCTTTAAGCTCGCTTTTTATATTTTTGTCGGCTGTTTTTTCAATGATACTGTCAAGTCTTTGACTTATCACCTTAATCTTTTGTACTAGCTGTAATTTTTCTTCCATTTGTGTTAGTTTTTTGGTAGAGCGTACCAGCACTTCTCTTATTGCTTGGCGCGTAACGCCCATAAACTCACCGATTTCTGCTAAGCTCATGTCACAATCAAAATACATTCTCATTATTTCCTGTTGATGAGAATTTAGTATACCGCCATAATAATCATTGAGCATACCTATATGTATTTTGTCTTGTATCATGATCTCCTTTTAGTGTGAAGTAAAAAGTCTTTACAGCAAATATTAAACCACAATTAAACTTTTGTGTCAAGCAAAAATTAATATTTAATATTAACGGAAATTCGTACAAAGTTTTATATAAATTTGTTGACAAGTTTTTGTGAGCATAATATAATATTTACATAAGGAGAATTTTTATGCGAAAGAGTATGTACAGTCTTATGTTAATGGACAGCGTAGTTAAAAAAATAGACGAATTAGCACAAGAAAAAAACACAAATAGAAGCAATCTTATCAATCAAATTCTTGCTGAATATGTAAGTTTGGTGACGCCAGAAAAGCAGATTAGTGAGATATTTAGTTATTTGGACCAATTGTTTTGCAGTAAGGTGTTTTCCACTGTGCAGGAGCAATGCGAAACAATGATGAGCGTAAAAACTTCTCTTGATTATAAGTATCGTCCAACTGTAAAGTACTCTATTGAACTTATAAAAAATCCAAAAGATAAATTTGGATATTTAAAAGTTATATTCCGCACACAGTCAAAAGAACTTCTTGACAATTTGCAGTGTTTTTTTAATAACTTTGCAAAGCTAGAGAGCGCGTACCTAAAATCTAGATATAATATGGATATAGAATATTCGCTATCTGGCGGTAAGTTTATAAGGTCTATGTCAATGCCTTACGGATTTGTGGTAACTTATGATGAGCTTGCTAAGGGCATAAGCAATTATGTAGCTATGTTAGATGAGCTGATTAAGAACTATTTATCACAAAAATTCACTTCTTTTTCTCAAATAGAGAAAAGGTATTTGCAATATATAAATAGCAGTAGTACGGTAATAATTTAATAAGGAGATTAGTTATGAACGCCGATAAAATGACTAGAAAGACCATAGAGTGCCTAAATAAAGCGCAAAATATGGTTATTAATAATAAGAATAGCGAACTTATGCCTGAACATATCGCTTATAGTCTTATTAGCGATTATGATGGTCTTATCCCTACGCTTATAAAAAAGTGTAACGCCAATCCCGATGAGATACTTTCAGCTTTGCAAAAGAAAATAAACGCATTGCCTAAAGTGGGCAGTACCAATCAAGGTAAAATTTATATTTCACAAGGCGTTAACATTATCTTTTCACACGCTGAGAGTTTAGCTAAAGCTACAGGTGACAGCTATTTGAGTGTAGAACATCTTATGAGCGCAATTTTTGAAAAGAGTAATGAACTTAACAAATTGTTTGCGCTATATGGATTAAGTTATAAAAAATTCAAGGAGGAACTATCCAAAGTGAAGAGCAATCAAAAGGCGGATACTGATATGCCTGAAAACACATATGATGTTATGAATAAATATGGAACTGACCTAACTAGCAGGGCAAGGGAAAATAAGCTAGACCCTGTCATAGGCAGAGATACTGAAATCCGCAATGTTATAAGGATTCTTAGCAGGCGAACTAAGAATAATCCCGTTCTTATAGGTGAGCCTGGCGTTGGCAAAACAGCGATAGCTGAAGGGCTTGCTATAAGAATTGTGCGCGGTGATGTGCCAGACGGATTAAAGGACAAAACGGTATTCTCTTTAGATATGGGCGCATTAATTGCGGGCGCAAAGTATCGTGGAGAATTTGAAGAAAGGCTAAAGGCTGTACTTAATCATGTCAAAGACAGCGATGGGCAAATTTTACTTTTTATAGATGAATTACACACCATAGTTGGCGCTGGAAAAACAGATTCTGCAATGGATGCAGGCAATATCTTAAAACCCCTGCTAGCCCGTGGCGAACTACATTGTATTGGCGCAACGACGCTAGATGAATACCGCAAGTATATTGAAAAGGACGCGGCGCTAGAAAGACGCTTTCAGCCAGTGCTAATTGATGAGCCTACAGTAGAAGACACTATATCTATATTAAGGGGGCTTAAAGAGCGGTATGAAGTTTTTCATGGCGTGCAAATTACCGATACCGCTATTGTTAGCGCGGCAACTTTAAGCAATCGATATATAACGGAAAGGTTTTTGCCCGATAAGGCAATAGACCTTATTGATGAAGCTTGCGCTATGATTAGAACGGAAATTGATTCAATGCCTGCCGAAATGGATGAAATAAGCCGTAAAATAATGCAGTTAGAAATAGAAGAAGTTTCCTTAAAGAAAGAAAAAGATACTTTAAGCAAAGATAGGCTTGTTGCCATTCAAAAAGAGCTAGCTGAGCTTAGAGAAGATTTTCAAGCTATGAAAACACGCCTAGAAATTGAGAAAAAAGGCATTCATTCTGTACAAGAGATTAAGGCGCAAATTGAGCAAATCAACAACGATATTGAGCTTGCTCAGCGTTCTTATGACTATGAAAAAGCCGCAAAGCTTAGGTATGGCAAACTGCCAGAGCTTGAAAATGAACTTGCCAAACTGCAGGCGCAACCTGATAAGAAAGTTGAAAATAAACTGTTGCGTGACAAGGTAACTGAAGAAGAGATTTCTATGATAGTTTCTCGTTGGACAGGAATTCCTGTCACTCGCCTATTAGAAGGAGAAAAAGAAAAACTGCTTAACCTGGAAGAGTCTTTGCACAAAAGAGTTATAGGTCAAGAGCAAGGTGTTACTCTAATAAGTCAAGCTATTCTTCGCTCTAGAGCAGGCATAGGCGACCCTAAGCGTCCCATTGGTTCATTTATGTTTTTAGGACCTACTGGCGTTGGCAAGACAGAGCTTGCTAAAGCTTTGGCTGAAAACTTATTTGACGATGAGAAAAACATTGTGCGTATAGACATGTCAGAGTATATGGAAAAATTCAGCGTGTCAAGGCTTATTGGCGCACCCCCTGGATATGTGGGATACGACGAAGGCGGACAGCTTACTGAAGCGGTGAGAAGAAAGCCTTATTCTGTGGTGTTATTTGATGAGATTGAAAAAGCGCACCCCGATGTCTTTAATCTACTGTTGCAAATACTTGACGACGGTCGAATTACTGACTCTCAAGGGCGTACTGTGGACTTTAGAAATACCATCATTATAATGACAAGCAACCTTGGCGGAAGTTATTTATTAGATGGAATAGGTAGCGACGGAGAAATTACGCCTAAGGCAAAAGAAGATGTTGAAGCGCTGCTAAAAGCGGCATTTCGTCCTGAATTCTTAAATAGATTAGATGAAATTGTGTTCTTTAAGCCCCTAACGCCTAGTCAAGTGGTAAAAATTGTGGAACTTATGCTTAAAAATGTTGCGCTTAGGTTAAAGGATATGCAACTTAAGCTATCTGTATTGGACGCAGCTAAAAATGCAATTGCAAACACAGCTTATGAGCCACAGTTTGGCGCAAGACCTATAAAAAGGTTCATTCAAACAAAAATTGAAACGCTTATTGCTAAAACTCTTCTCACTAAAGAAGTTAGCGCAAATACACTTATTGAGATTGACTTTAAAAACGGTGAATTTATAATAGACTTGAAACAATAGAATTTTGCACCAAAAAGTATTGCGGCTTGATACTAAACCAATCTCCATTTAGCGTTGTGTATTGAGCCGCTTTTTTAATCTTTTCTTGATATTCTTGCAAAAAATCTTTGTTAAACAATTCATTAAATTTTGAAATTTGCAAGCCTTTTTCTGTGCGTAGCGACAGCATAATATACTCTTCTAAAGTGTCTTTATAAGAATAATCCCTTTCCTTTAATTGTTGTCCGCGTCCACTGTGCTTGCCCTCTAAGTATGCATTTATGTCGGAAACATTAAAATATCTTTTTCCACCTATAAAAGAGTGGCTAGACACGCCAACGCCTAAATATTGCGTCATATCCCAGTAGCTTAAGTTATGCTTACTTTCATAACCTAAACAAGCAAAATTGCTAATTTCATACCTATGAAAATTATTTTCCTTACAAAATTCATAAAGCTTTTGGTATTGCAAAACTTGCGTATCTTCCGTCGCCACGCACACTTTTTTATCGTTGATTTGTTTTTCTAGCGGTGTATTTTCTTCTACCTTTAGCATATAGGCGGAAAGATGTTTTACAAACTTTAATAAAATGCTGGCATCGCTAATAATATCTTGATTCTCACTAATGCCAAGTATAAAGTCGCTACTTACATTGTCATAACAATTAGCCGCTTTTTCAAGGGCTGTTATTGCCATATCTCTATCGTGAAGCCGACCTATTTTTTTTAGGATATTGTTGTCAAAACTCTGTACGCCTAAGCTTATGCGATTAATTCCAAAATTTTTATACAACTTTAAATTTTGACTAGAGCTGGGGTTTACTTCTATGGTAAACTCTGATACCTTGCACTTAAAATTTTTATAAATGCTATTAGTTATTACTTCTAGGTTATTAAGTGATAAAATTGATGGCGTGCCGCCACCTAGGTATATGGTTGAAATATAGTTCTCTAAATGCGTTTGGGATAGCAAAAAAATTTCATTTGCCACTTCTTTGGCGTATCTATCCATAACATCTTGCTTCGCTGTTATGGAATAGAAGTCGCAATAACTACATTTTTGCTGACAAAAAGGTATGTGAATGTACAGTCCTAGCTTATTACTATTTGTCATTGTCAAACTTAAGTATGGACAAAAATGCTTCGCTTGGTATTTGCACACTACCTACTTGGCGCATACGCTTTTTACCTTCTTTTTGCTTTTCTATAAGCTTCTTTTTACGGGTAATATCGCCGCCATAGCATTTTGCAAGGACATCTTTTCTAAGCGCCT
>JAAYOD010000055.1 GCA_012520515.1 Clostridiales bacterium | reverse complement strand
TGAAATTATACAATAGCGAAGATTTAAGAAAGAGAATGGGCGAGAATAACAGAAATCTAGCAGAGGAAAAGTTTGATAGAAAGTATACCTATCCGCAAATAATAGAACTAATAAAAAACTTATTAAATTAGGAGAAAATAAATGAAAGTAGAAGTATTAGTAGCCACAATGCACCAAAAAGACCATAGTCTTTTGCAAAAGATGAACATTAAAACTGATGCAGTTATTGCAAATCAGTGTCAAAGAAATGAGTATAAAGAAATAGAAACTAAATTTAATAATATAGTTAAGATAATATCCACAAAGACAAAGGGAGTTGGGATAAACAGAAATTTTGCTTTATTATATGCAAGCAAAGATATACTACTATTTGCTGACGATGATTTAGTTTATGATGATAACTATGAAGGTTTAATTTTACAAGCCTTTAATGACAATCCTGAAGCTGACATGATAATATTTAATGTGAAAGGCGCAGGACGACCTATTACAAAAGCGCATCGTGTTAGGTGGTATAATTTTATGCGGTATGGTACAGTGCGCATTGCTATAAAACGCCAAAGCTTGCAAAAAGCAAATGTGTGGTTTAGCTCGCTGTTTGGTGGAGGAGCTAAGTATAGCGCAGGAGAAGACTCTTTGTTTTTGCGCGACTGTTTAGCAAAAAAATTAAAAATATTTGCAACCCCTGTTACTCTTTGCAAGCTGGATAATAGCAGACCTTCCACCTGGTTTGATGGATATAATAAAAAGTTTTTTTATGATAAAGGGGTGTTATATAACCATATATCAAAAAAATTGGCAAAGCTATTATGTATACAGTACTTAATAAGGCATAAAAAAGCTAGACAAGAGATGGGTTTTTTTACAGCATATAAAGAGATGAAAAAAGGCATTAAAGCGTAAAAAGCGACTTTTTAATGCAAGACAAGGATAGTTAAACAATGGCAGCTTATGTAGTAACTTTGTTGCTTAATATTTTTTTTGGCATGGTTGTGTTTTCAAAAAACAATCAAGCAAAGGCAAAAAAAACTTATTTTTTACTGACATTTATTCAGCTGACATTGTTAGGCGGATTGAGAGGAATCACGGTAGGCACAGACACAGCTGCTTATTTTGATATTTTTTATAAGGTAGCAAACACTTCAAGCTTTAAAGAGTTAACAAACCTAAGAGAAGAAACAGGTTTTGTGCTTATTAACAAGATAGTGTCTTTAATTGGCTTGGGACCACAAATGGTGCTGATAATTACAAGCGCCTTTATGGCATATGGTTTCTTGTTGTTTATCTATAAAAATTCTAGCAATATGTTTCTAAGTACCATATTGCTGTTTTTATTAATGATTTATTTTACTTCCTTTAATGTAATTAGACAATATATGGCAACAGTGCTTGTTATAAACGGATATTCCTTTATCAAGCAAAGAAAGGTTGTGCCATATGTTATTTTAATTGCTTTAGCTTGCTTGTTTCACAAAACCGCAATACTATTTTTACCACTATATTTTACCAGGCATTTAAATTGGAATAAAATGGGATTTGGGATTTATATAGTTGGTCTTGTGTTAATTGCGGTGTTTTTTAACGAGATATTATTGCTTGTTACAAAGCTTTTGCCTAGTTATAAAAGCTATCTAACATCAAAGTATTTCACGCCAAGCGG
>JAAYOD010000054.1 GCA_012520515.1 Clostridiales bacterium | reverse complement strand
GAGCACGAAGCATTTTTCACTGCATAATTCCGATTTTCAAGACGCCGCTTTAGCTCTTCCCCAAAAGAAGGAATCTCATCGGTCTCAGTAATAGGTCTCCAATCTATGATTAACATGTTATCTATCTTCCAACTTCTTTACCAAGGCTATCGGGTTTTATTACGATTGGCCGCTATAAACTTCTTTACAGTTGCAATAATCTTATTAGTCGCCATGCGGATCTTTTTATAATACAGTACGAGAAGTAGTAGAAGGATAATTGCTTGTACAAATACCAAATTTTGATAATGAGCCACCATCATTTGGATAAAAATCAATACTATGGCTGCAACAAATTCAAAACGACTATATCTTAGTTTAATGTATTGTCTTATTTTTATTGCTCTAATTAACCAGATTGTAAAATATCCAATCAACGTAGCATATGCAGCACCATAGGCGCCAAGAATTGGAATCAAAGCGAAATTTAAAATTGTATTAATTGCAGCACCTATTAGGGTAGTCCTTGATATTGTTTTTGTTTTTTTAACTGCAGTAAAAATACATCCTTCAAACAAGGCTAGTCCATTAAAAACTGTCCCTACTAATAGCGGAGGAACATAATGCCATGCGCTAAAGAAATCCTTCTCATATAAGAAGTGAGCCACGGGGATATTGAGCACCATGATAAAAGAGCACGCGATTATAGAAACCCCAAAATATAACTGATAAACTCGTGAAACAAATCCATCCTTGTCTTCAGGGTCGTAATGCGCAATTGCAGATACAGACCACGCATTATAGAATACAGTTTGAACAGAGGCTAAGATAGTTGGAATTTTATAAGAGACCGCATAAATACCATTCAGCGCTGCACCACAAAAATATGTCAATATATATCTGTCGCTTGCTTTGTTGAGCCACCACGCAATTGAATTTGCTATAAGTGGTAAACTATAAAGCATCATTGCACGATTTAGCGATTTATCCCATTGTGAATAATGGATATTTTTATAAAGCTTTCCGCCAAAGAACATGCACAGAATTGCAATCGCTGATCCACTGACATTTGCAATAAGATAGCCATCAATACCCATCTTGAACCATAACAACAAAGCAATGTTTAGTAAAGCAATGGCAGCAGTATTTATGATTCCACAGACAGCTAGAACTTTAACTTTATCAGTAGCCTTTAAAAACATGGCGAAAACATTGTATATACCATGGCATAGAAAAATACCCCATAGAAAAAACAGGTATTTCTGATCAAAAGAGAATATTCTAAGATTCCGCAAAATGACCAAAGCTATCGACAGAAGCAAGCAAGCGCATGCAACAATTATAATGCTAAAACTAAATACGTTATCTTTATTGTTTTTCTTATCCAGAGAAAACCGCAACACAGCATCCTGCACATTGATTGTTAAAATTGGAATCAACAATTGTGCTGTAGTATTCATTAGATCCGCCAAACCATATGACTCTGTTGAAAGAACAGATGTATAAAGGGGCAGCAAAAAAAAGATAACTATTTTTGACCCAAAAGTACTGATGGCAAATAACGCAGTATTTTGAGTTAGTTCATTATACTTGTTTTTTCCCATATGTCCACATCCTCAGATTTCTTCACGAACCTTCTAATACTTGCATTGGTCAATACAGTACCCGAGTAAATAAATATAACTTGCCCAAAAGTCTAATGCCGTCCCATCTCTATTATTTCCTACCCATAATAGTCTTTAAGAGTATGCCAACTTTATTCACCAATTCTCGGCCCTCTCTAGATAGCCGTGCATTTCTAACTTTTTTTTGATTTAGCTTAATCAATCCTTCAAATCCAGATTGTTTGTATATATCTATTCCATCAAATCTGAATTTTGAAAACACACCAGGCTTATTCAACTGCGGGTGACTAATTTGGACAGTAAGCGGTTCAACTTCTATGGATGTAAGATATTTCCCAAAGCATTTAATCAGCTCACTTCCTTTATCATCTTGAACGATCATAGCGTTTATGTAGTCAACACCACTTAATGGACCACCCATTTTAAAAAGCTGAGGATAGTCAT
>JAAYOD010000053.1 GCA_012520515.1 Clostridiales bacterium | reverse complement strand
TACTTCATGGACGAAGAAACATTTGACTCCGTTCCACCAAACAAAGAGCTTGTAGAAGACGCATTGTCCTTTATAAAAGAAGGTGACACTTGCGATTTGGCATTTTATAAAGGCTCAGCTTTTAGTTGCGAACCGCAAAACTTTGTAGAGCTAGAAGTAATAGAAGCAGAACCGGGAATTCCGGGCGCTACCGCGCAACCAGGCAGCAAGAGCGCGACTTTAGAAACAGGTTTTAAGATTCAAGTTCCTTTATTTGTAAATGTTGGCGACATTGTAAGAGTAGATACAAGAGACGGTACATACATGTCCAGAATCTAACTTTTTAAGTAATAATTATATACGCCCTAGACTATTAATAGTTTAGGGTGTTTTTTTATGCAAATTCTCTTAGGACAGTACCTTTATACAAACATAACAAAGAGCTTTTCCTTTTCCAATATTTTGGAGATAAGGATAAGACTCAACCGCAAAATTATGTTGCGCACTCTAAACGGTATACATTTTCTGAATATTGTCGCCGACAAAACGCTGATAAACTCCATTGTTTCAAACGCTACAAGAAATTCTCTATACGCTTTTGAAAATGAAATCGACAACGGCTATATTGGATATAAAGACGGTGTGAGAATTGGCATAATAGGCAAAGGCAATATAAGCGAAAGCAAAGTAATAGCATACAAAGCAGTTTACGCCCTTTGTATAAGAATTCCCCACCAAATTTTTGGACTTCGTAAAGAAATAAATCAAATACTAGAAAATTTTGAAAATACTTTAATTATCTCCCCGCCAGGTTGCGGTAAAACAACGCTTTGCAGAGAAATGGCAAGATTGCTAACTAACACCTTTGACACATTAATAGTCGATGAAAGGTATGAACTTTGTGGCGAAGATTTTACCATGAAAATGGGAGAACAGTGTGATGTTATATCGGGTATTCCAAAGTCTATGATCTATGAAAACATCATAAGGACAATGGCTCCGCAACTGGTTGTTTGCGACGAACTTTTTGACAACAATGATATTGAAGCAATTAGTCGCTTAAATATCTGCGGCATTAAATGCCTAGCTACTTATCACGCTCAAGATTATTTGCAAATTCCTAAAAGTTTAGCAGACAATTTTACCTACTTTATAGTGCTAAATTCTAATCCCACAGTTGGCAGCATACAATCTATCACACGGAGAGAAAATGTATAGCATAATAGCTGGTATATTAATATTTGCATCTAGTATATATATTTGTATTGCTATAAACAATATCTACAAAAGTCGTTGTGATTATTTAATGGAAATTCCCCGTTTTATTAACTTTTGCGACGGAGAAATAGCCTTTTATAAATTAACTATAGAAGAGCTTTACCAAAAATACAGTGAAAATTATCCAAATTCATTGATAATTAAGAGCATAATTAGCGCTCAAGACAATATAAATTTTAGCAAAGAACAAAAAATAGTAGAACAAATCATCGAGGGAATAAAAACTCTTGACAGACAGTCGCACAAGGCATTTTTTCATTCGATGACAGATATGGTTAATTTAGAAATAGAAAGAGCGGTAAATGAAGTAAATGTCAAAGGCAAAATGGCAAAAAGACTTTCGCCGCTGCTAGGTCTTGGTATATTAATTTTGTTGATATAGGAGGAATATGGGCTTAGATGTAATATTCAAAATAGCAGGTGTAGGCATTATTACCGCAGTTATAAACAACATATTAGAAAAAAGCGACAAAAAAGAAATAGCTACGCTTGTTACTTTGGCAGGGCTTGTGATAGTGCTAATAATGGTAGTAGAAATGCTTAGCGGACTGCTTGGTTCACTCAGAGGAATGTTCGCGCTGTACTAATGCTTATATTTAAGATAATAGGCATATCATTTGTCGGAATAGTTGCCTACGGCTTTATAAAAAACATCAAATCCGATTACGGAGTCTTTTTGTTACTTGCCGTAGGGACAATAAGCCTAATCTTAATAAGCGACCACCTTGTAGGCGCGCTTACAGCGTTTAGCGAAATGTCGACAAAAACAGGCATTAACAACGATTTGTTTTCTTCAATAATAAAAATTATCGGAATAGGATATATATCAGAGTACTCATCGTCAGTTTGTGAAGATACAGGGTGCTCAAGCATTGCAAAAAAGATACAACTAGGCGCAAAAGTTACCATTTTTGTGATGTCGATACCGATAATTACCAATATCTTATCACTAGTTGAGGGTTTAATTTGAAAAAGAAAATCGTATGGACAATCTTACTAATCATACTTTTATCCATACTGTCTATCCCCAATCTTTATCCTGCTTATGCCAGTCAAGAGGAATCGCAAGAAAGCTCCCTTGAAGAAACCTTGGACCAAACTTTTAATTCCTTTGATATTTCCGAACTAGAAGAGTTTTTAAATGAACTAGAGTCAGAATATTCAAAATCTCTTGGCACAACCTTTAAGGAGTTAATTTATAGCATAGTAAACGGTACAAATACATATGATTTTGGATATTTTATCAATATGGTATTGGCCGTTTTCTTAGGAGAACTGCGCCACATTCTACCCACAGCTATCTCCATAATAATTATTGGCATACTGTATGGTATATTAAAAAACTTTACTGATAATTTATCCTCTACAGGCATACGAAAAGTAGTATACATAGCGTGCTATGGTGTTATGCTGGCGCTAATTATGGTACTTGTTTCTAATAGCATAATAAAAACTAAAAAAACACTGACCATCTTAGGACGATTTATAGATATTGTTTTTCCCATACTCCTTACGCTAATAACTTCGCTAGGTGGTGCAACAACAGCAGCTATTTACCAACCGCTTATTCTAGTGCTTATTACTGTAATATTCAAGGTGATAGAAACAGTAATTTTCCCGCTGTTTTATGCCGCCTTTATATTTGGCTTAATTAGTGAAATGACGGATAATGTAAAACTTGTAAAGTTTACTAAAACAGCAAAGAGCGCAGCAAATTGGATAATAGGTATTATGTTTAGTATCTTTATTACTTTTACCACAGCGCAAGGCATAACTGGCGCATCGTTTGACAGCTTAGCAACAAGGGGGGCAAAGTATGCGCTCTCTAGCTATGTGCCTGTTATTGGCAACTACCTAAAAGAAGGCTTTGACCTTGTATTAGCAAGCTGTATCGTTATAAAAAATGCTCTAGGTCTTTCTGCAATAATTGTGCTAGTATTTTTAGCAATAATACCCATTATAAAAATACTAACTCTTATATTCACATTCAAGATATTAAGCGCAATAATAGAGCCAATTAGTGACAAAAAATTTTCCAATATGCTTTATGCTACTTCAAACGCGCTTACAATACTAGTTACCATAGTAATTTGCATTAGTTTTACTTTGCTAATTATGCTTATGCTAATAATCTATACTTGCAATTGGGGGCTGCTATGAGCGGTGTGCTTATCTCCATTACAGCTATAAGTCTTATCAGTATTTTGGCAGAAGCCTTGCTTACCGAAGGACAAACCAAGAAATATATACAAGGTATATTATCTCTGGCTATTGTACTTGTGTTTTTAGCAGGAATTACCGCTCTTGTTAAAGGTAATAAAAACTTTGAAGACTATATTGATATTCCCAAACAAGAGCTAGTTGGCGTAAATTCCGACACCCTTACCAAACTTGAGCAATCCAGATACAATTTAGCTCAAAAAAGCATAGAAAGTTTACTTGAAAAACAAGGAATAGAAGGGGTAAAAATTACCTTTTCATTTGGCTATAACGAAACAGGAAATATCTTTGTACAAAATATATATGCCGATACTTCTAGCTCTGTCATAAATTCAAATAGTGGGAATATAAATATTAATGATAAGATAGTTGACGCTTGTCAAAGCGTCGTAAACATCAACAAGGAAGGAATAATAATCGATGGTAAAGTCGCAGTTTAATGACAAGTTAAAAGCGTTTTGGGCAAAGCTAAAAAAAATAAAACACATAGAAATAATTATAGGAATTCTTGTTATAGCCATAATGCTTGTAGCTTACAGCGCTTTTGCTGCTTCTCCACAAAAACCTGTTATAAGTAAAGAAAAAGTTACAACAACGAATGTGTCCAACGAATATGATTATACCAAACTTGAAGAAAGATTAGTAAAAGTTTTACAAGAAATTGACGGTGTTGGGCGAGTAGAAGTGATGATAGCTTTTGACGGCACATCGGAAAAGGTAGCAGCAAAAACAGTTAGCACAAGCACTGTAACAAACACCAACGCTCAAGGCAATTCCAGCTCTAACACCAGTCGCACAGAAAGTCCGGTAATCATAAACAATAATGGCAGCAGCAGTCCCTACATACTAAAAGAGATTGCCCCGGACATTACAGGCGTAATTGTAGTGGCAGAAGGCGCAAACAAACCTGTAACCAAGCTGGCCATTATGCGCGCATGTCAGGCTATATTGCAACTCAATGCATCAAATATAGAAATTTTCATAATGAAATAACAAAATGGAGGCAATTTTATGAAAGCAAACAAAAAGAAAATAATCATTTTAGTATCATTGGTACTATTATTGGTAGCAACAGGTGTGTTAAATTATTTCTTGACCGTTAAAAACAACAATAATGACCCGCTAGATGTCGACGCTACACCCACATTCTTTTCTACATTCCGTGAAGACAGAACCAACATGAGAGCGCAAGAAATATTGTACTTAGACGACATCATTGCCAGCGCCAACACCGATGAAGTTACCATGGCAAGCGCGCAAGAAAAGAAAATCAGTATAGTAGATGCTATGGAGACAGAACTTGCGCTAGAAGGTCTTATCAAATCAAAAGGTTTTGAAGATTGTGTAGTTACCATAACCAAAGGAAATGTAAACATTGTTGTTATGAAAGAAGAAGTAACAGCAGAAGAAGCCGCGCAAATACTAGATGTAGTAGTAACTCAAACAGAATATAAAGCTAAAAATGTGACAATAATACCTTATGTGTAAGTTACATTCACTTGAAAACCACTTGCCTAATTGAGTCTTTTATGCTAAACTAATTTTGAGGTAAAGTATGAAAGACTCAATGAACCAAGAAGAACTTTTGCGATACAAAACTTTGATTACTTCATTCGTAAATACCGCAATTATGCAAACTGATGGAGTATCAAAACAGCAAAATATAAAAGGTAAAATAGGCGCTTATGCGTCTGGACGAAATGTGCAGGTCTATTTTTACAACGATGAAGTAACGGTGGACCTGTTTATTTCTGTAATTTATGGTTTTAGAGTGCCCGATGTGGTGTGCGCCTTGCAAGAAAAAGTAATCGCGCTAATAAAGAAGAATACACACTTCAAAGTTAAAAACATCAATGTCAATGTTGCCAATGTAATTTTTATGTAAATAGGGGATAAATGAGTAGAAAACTAGCTAGAGAATGCGCATACAAACTAGTATTTGAATTTTTGTTTAACCAAACGGTAAACAAGCGTACCTATGAGATTTTTGAGCACATTGATTTAGACGATAATGACATAGAGTATATGCAAAAAGCATACCTTGGAGTAGTTACCAACTATGCCGAACTTATGGATATTATTGCAAAGTATTCTCAAGGCTTTTCCATTGACAGAATTTATCGCACAGATCTATCAGCTTTACTTATAGCTGTTTACGAAATGAAATATATGTCGGATATACCTCTTTCTGTATCTATTGCCGAAGCTGTGGAGCTTGTTAAAAAGTTTTCTACCGAAAAGAGTAATCAGTTTGTAAACGGCATTCTATCTACGGTATACAAAGAGCTTAATGCGCAAAAGAGCGAGTGATGACTAAAGATTATCTCACCGTAAAACAGCTTAATTTTTTTATCAATAATCTTTTTTTGGAAGAAGAGTTGTTGTACAATGTACCTGTGCTTGGCGAAGTATCCGACTGCTCTGTGGTGGGCGGCCATTGTTATTTTACGCTAAAAGACCAAGAGGCACAAATAAAAGTAATACTATTTAACGCAAGAAACTTTTCTTTTATCCCCACAAACGGCGAAAAAGTGTTAGTTCACGGGCGGATAGATTACTATATTAAAGGCGGACAGCTTTCTATAAATGCCCATCAAGTTTTGCCATTTGGCAAGGGCATAATGCACATAAAACTAGAAGAGTTAAAAAAAGCCTTAGCAAGAGAAGGGCTATTTGATAAGAAGTACAAAAAGGTAATTCCCAAAAGACCTAATAATGTCGCCATAATAACTAGCACAAAAGGCGCGGCATTCCAAGATTTTTTCACCACTGTTAGACAAAAAAACCATATCATAAACATTACCGCCATTGATGTAAGAGTGCAGGGCGAATGTTGCGTCAGTGATGTTGTTACTGCGCTTAAATGCGCCGACCTACACGGTTTTGATGTCATCGTGCTTTCCCGTGGGGGCGGAAGTTTTGAAGATTTGTATTCTTTTAATGATGAGCAAATAGTAAGAACTATATTTGATATGAAAACGCCTATTATAACAGCTATAGGACACGAAACTGATTATACTTTAAGTGATTATGTATCAGACTTAAGAGCAATAACGCCCACAGCAGCAGCTGAAATTGTGGCTTTTGATGTAAGCCAATTAAAAACAGAAATTATTAATCTTGCTAAAGGCATAGCAAAAGCATCAAAGCAAAGGTATGAAAATTTACTAAACACATTTACGCTTGGCGCAAAAGAGATAAAGAATAAAGCAAATTTACTTTATAACAATCAATTTAGTAGCATAAAACACCTTACATCGCTTTTTGGCGCGCAAACTAAGCACTATGCCCAGATTAAAATAGAAAGGTTAAACGCTTATTTTGATAAACTTAATAGCCTTAATCCCTTAAAACAGTTAGATAAAGGGTATTTTAAACTAACTAGTAACGGTCAAAGTATAAACAACATATCTGAGCTTAATGTAGATAGTATGGTAAATATTATTGGAATTGACGGCGTAGCAAGCGCCAAAATCATCAGCAAGGAGATAAATGATGAATTACGAGAAGAATATTAAAGAGCTAGAAAGTATTTTGCAAAAATTAAGCGACGACAAACTACCTCTTGACGATAGTTTAAAACTTTACGCAAGCGGTATAGAAATTGCAAGGTCAAGCTTGCAAGAGCTTAACAAATTCAAAGGCAAAATGGAAATACTTGATAAACAGCTTAAAGAATTGGAAATAGAATGCGAAAATGACTAAAGAATATCAAATGAATGATAAATACTTAGCGTATATAGAGCAAAGTTTAATTAAAGTTTTTAATAACATTAAAGCAGTATATCCAGAAAAGCTATACTTAGCTATGGAGTATGCTGTTTTTAGCGGCGGCAAACGCATAAGACCATACCTAACACTGCTATCTGCTGAGTTTTTAGGTATTGCTCCAGCTAAAGTGATGTCCTTAGCTGTGGCAATTGAGCTTATACATAGTTACAGCCTTGTTCACGATGATTTGCCTGCAATGGATAATGACGATACAAGACGCGACAAGCCAACTTGTCACAAAATTTTTGGTGAGGCAATGGCTATTTTAGCAGGTGACGCTTTACTAAACCTAGCTTTTGAGCATTTACTTGATGCAAGCATAAAAGATGCAAGCATATTAAATGCAAGTAAGTTTATAGCATCTCAGGCAGGCGGACTGGGTATGGTAGGCGGTCAAGCGCTAGAATTTAGCAACCTAGAGCTAAACGATAACCTTTATTTTGACATTTGCGCCAAAAAAACAGCGGCGCTTATATTAAGCGCTGTATTCAGCCCAGCGCTAATAAAATCAAGTCGTTTAGAGTATAACGCACTTTATCAATACGGCAAAAGCATAGGGCATATTTTTCAATATGTTGACGACCTTTTAGATTTGGATACAGGCTCAGATTTAATAAAAAACAAGCAAGAATTTATAGCTAAAAGCATATACGAAATGAAAACCAAAGCTATAAATGCTATGACCCCTTTTAACAAAAAAGGCGATAAACTAATAGAATTTTGTAATTATCTTACAATTAGGACAAAATAAATAAAATATTTGATTATTTTAAGTAGTTGTGATAATATACTAATTGTAATGGTGGCATAGTATTCTAGTCAGGTGAGATATTCTGAAGGCGGGGTTAAAATACCGTCGTAGAGCATATCGATGAAGTTTCTTGTGCTGGCTTTGGTTGCCCAAACCAGGGCTGGTGCTGGGAGTTAAGATTATTGGGCGTCTTGTAATGGCATGCAAGAGCCGACCCAGTTTTCGCGGAGACCTATCTCGGCCGAAGTACTCAACCTTTAGCTGAATAGGATTAAACCTGTATCGCGGTAAACAATAGCTGTGTGCAGTGTAGCTTGCCTTGAGTGAGGATGGTGGATTTAGGATTTAAAGCTTTGGCTTTATCGGCCGATGAAGCTAAAGTCATTGCCTAATGAAACCACGCTTGCAAAAGAGGATAAGGTCTATCAAACCTGTTAAGGAAATCTTCTAGACTATGGACTAAGGATTATAGTGCGCTCTAAGTGGCAATTCGGTCCGGTTATAAGCAATTATAACTGCTCAGGTATTAAAAGGAAACTGCGCGTACGGCGACGGCGCGTTACCGGAGGGGAAATCCTACCGAACCTATGACGCAAGGTTTACTTAGTCTGCGCCACCATTAAACATATCAAGATTGAGGAATTATGAAAAAACCAAAATCGACAAAGCAGTTAAATGCTGAATTTTTAAGCGATAAAGAAACACCACCAATTAAGGAAAAATCTAAAAAATCCCGCAAAAAATCAAACAGTGCTACAATTTGGACTATAAAAATAACTATCATAACGCTAGTTCTAGCTTTAATTGTAAGTTTTATTACAGAAATCACATCAAACAAGGCAAACATAGCAGTTTCATTTATAATTTTAGCTGTGCTTGTCTTTATCAACATTATTTTTGACGCAATCGGCATTGCGGCCACTTCATGCGACTTAGCGCCTTTGCTAAGTATGGCGTCTAAAAAAGTTCCCAGCGCACAAGTAGCGGTAAAACTTGTTCAAAACGCCGAAAAGGTTAGCAATATCTGCAACGATGTCATAGGAGATATGAGCGGTATTATAAGTGGCGGAGCGGCGGCTGCCATTGTTATAAAGCTAGCTTTAGATAATCCCAATATGTATATCTATAATATCATTATGAGCAGCGTTGTTGCCGCCATTACGGTAGGCGGCAAAGCGTTTTTTAAGTCATTTGCCATCAAAAAATCAAAAGATATAATTATGTTCACAAGCAAAGTAATGAGCATATTTTACCGTCCCAAGAAATAATATGAGACTTGATTTATATTTACTTTACGCCAATTTTACCCAAAGCCGAACAAGAGCCAATAACCTAATTAAGCTTAACAAAATTACAGTAAACGGAAAAGTTATAAACAAACCATCTTACAATGTTAAACAAACAGATGAAGTAAAGGTTTTAAGCGATTACCCAGTAAGTTTGGGCGGAATTAAGCTAAACCATGCTCTAGAACATTTTGGCGTATCTGTTTTAGATAAAATATGTTTAGATGTGGGCGCTTCAAATGGCGGTTTTACAGATGTGCTTATAAATAATGGTGCACGCCTTGTATATGCTTTAGATGTCGGAGAGTGCGCCCTGCCTGATTATCTCAAAAACAATAACAAAGTAGTGGTAAAAGACAAAACAAACGCTAGATTTATTGAAAAAAGCGACTTTGAACACGCTTTAGACTTTGCCTGTATTGATGTGTCTTTTATTTCCCTTGAGCTTGTACTGCCAGCAGTTTACAATGCAGTAAAGGAAAAAGGAGAGATTATAGCCCTTATAAAGCCACAATTTGAACTATCTAAAAAAGACCTTACCAAGTCAGGCATAGTTAAGGATAAAAAATTACAAGATAAGGCAGTGAAGAAGATAACTTCGCTTGCCATTAGTTTAGGCTCTCACAATATGAGAGTTATTGAAGCGCCACACCCGTTTGAGCACAAAAACCAAGAGTATTTTATTTACATAATCAAACAATAAGCCATTGCATAAAAGAAGCAAATAATGTATAATTAATACAAAACTATTGTATAAAGTTATATTTATGCAAAGCAAGGTAGTATATGAAATTCGGTATTTACAGCAATTTAACTAGAGATTATCAAGGCAAATCCTGCATTGCCTTGGCAAATATCCTTAAAGAGAAAAATTTACCCTTTTTCTTTAGCCAAGACCTAAGCAAAATAGGTTATAATGCCGATTTTCTTCCCAATGATGAGCTAGCAAAAGAATGCGATGTAATAGTAATTTTTGGCGGAGATGGAACGGTGCTTCACTATGCAAAAATTTGCGCCAGGTATAACACACCAATTTTTGCAATAAATATAGGCAGAGTAGGCTTTTTAACAGAAACGGAAAATACAGACCTAGAAAACAGCATAGAGCGCATAATTAAAGGCGATTACAAAATAGAAAAACGCTCACTTATTAATGTTTGCGTAGACAATAAGTGTTATGACGCATTAAATGAGTGCGTAATTTCTAGAGATAGCAAGTTTGCTCTTATAGATTTTGAATACAAAATAAACGATTTTGCAGCTGAAAAGTTACGAAGTGACGCGCTTATTATAGCTACACCAACAGGTTCAACAGCTTATTCACTTTCTTGCGGTGGCGCAATAGTATCGCCTGAAGTGGAGTGCATCTTAATTACACCAGTTAATGCTTATACGCTAAATTCACGCCCTTTAATTGTTTCTGATAATAGTCAAATTGAAGTTAAAATAAAAGGCCAATGCAATGCGTATTTAAATATAGATGGAGAAGATGGCTTTAAAATTAATCATAAAGACAGCGTAATTATTACAAAATCTAAGCTAGTTGCCAACTTTATAAAGTTTGATGAAGGAAGTTTCTATAAAAAATTACGCAAAAAAGTAAATATATCGGAGTAAGTTATGCCCACGAGAGAAGAAAGACACAGCAAAATTTTGCGACTAATTGCAGAAAAAGAAGTAGATACACAAAGTTTGTTAGCGGAATTGCTAGTTAAATCAGGGTGTAATGTAACACAAGCTACTGTAAGCCGCGACATTAAAGAGCTAGGACTAATTAAAGTGCGCGGGGAGCAAAAAAAATATAAATATGCCCTACCGCCTGTAAACCAAGGCTTAGCAAAACTAGCCAACCTTTTTACAGAAAGTGTTATCAGTATGGAAGCGGCTATGAATTTGCTTGTAGTAAAAACTTATCCAGGTACAGCCAACACAGCTTGCCTTTTTTTAGACAATGTCAATTTACCCCATATAGTAGGCACGCTAGCTGGGGACGATACATTTATAATCATTGCAAAAACTCAAGAAGATGTAGAAATTATCTATAACAAGCTAAAGGAGTATGTCAAAAGTTGATAAGTTATATTAATATCAAAAACATTGCCTTGATAAAAGAACTTTCTCTAGAGCTAAAAAATGGGCTTAATGTGCTTAGCGGCGAAACAGGAGCAGGCAAATCCATAATAATAGACTCTATTAACTTTGTGCTAGGGGACAGAGCGGACAGAAGTTTAATAAGACATGGCGAAACCACCGCAAGAGTGGAAGTTGTTTTTGACAATATAATGGATAAAAAAGAGCTTACAGCGGTTTTAGATGGCTATGGAATTGATTACCAAGATGATATGCTTATCATTAACCGTGTTATGACTCAAGATAAAAGCGAATGCAGAGTAAACGGCAATATCGTCAACCTTAGCACACTTAGAAATATTGTTTCTCTGCTTGTGGACATTCACTCCCAAAATGAGCATCAGTCATTGCTAAAAGTGCATAACCATATCAAGCTTTTAGATAATTATAATTCCAATTTAACGCAATATAAAGAACAATTATCTCATTTGCTTGCTCAATATAAGAATGTTTTGTCAAAACTTGACCATTTTATGACACAAGCAGAACGCGAGCGAAAAATTGACCTTTTAAGCTATCAGATAGAGGAAATAGAGAGAGTAAATTTACAAGATAAGGAAGAAGAAGAGCTAAACAATACACGGAATAAGTACTATAACGCTCAAAGCATTTTTACAAACTTAAATAGCGCAATGCAAAACATAAGCGGCTATGAAAATCTAGGCGGAGTGCAAAGTATTAAGCTTGCTTATAAAGATTTACGCGAAATTGCTAAATTTGATAATGAAATTGAGCTTATTTTGGATAGACTAGACAGCGCTATTATAGAACTTGACGATATAGCCGATAGTATAAGGAATAAGTTAGACTTTGCCGAAAGCGAAAACATTGATATTGCTTTCATTGAGCAAAGAATTAACGATATAAAGTCCTTGAAGAGAAAATATGGCAAGGATTTGCAAGAAATTAATAAATTTTTAGCAAATGCAAAAGAAGAATTAGATGAACTATTAGTGGCGGAAAGCACCATAGCTAAATTAAATATAGCAAAGAAAGAATTATCTGAAAAGATAATAAACCTTGCTACCAAAATACATAATGAAAGGGTAAAATCAGCTAAAACATTTAGCAAAGCCATATGTGACAACCTGCAAGAGCTTGGTATGAAAAACTCTGTTTTCCAAGTAAAAGTAGAGCTTTATGACGATGTTTTAGCCAATATTAACGAATATGGCGCAGATTATGTAGAGTTTATGTTGTCGCCAAATCTAGGCGAACCGTTAAAACCGCTAGCTAAAATTGCAAGCGGTGGAGAAATGAGTAGGTTTATGCTGGCGCTTAAAAATGTCATTGCAGAGATAGACGAAATAGACACCCTTATTTTTGATGAAATTGATACAGGCATTTCAGGAGCAATTGCTAAAGTAGTGGCTATGAAACTAAACGATATTGCGCAAAAACGCCAAGTTATTGCCATAACGCATTTGCCCCAACTAGCTTCTATGGCCGATGTAAATTATCTTATAGAAAAGAAAGTAAGAGATGGCAAAACTCTTACATATGTCAAAGAACTAACAGGCGAAAGCGTATACCAAGAGCTTATGAGACTGGCAGGATCTGTTGAAAATAGCAAAGTGGGATTATCCAGCGCCAAAGAGTTAAAACAGTGGGCGATAGCTTACAAAACTTCTAAACCCTAGATAATTTTTTATACTATTATTCCAAAAATCAAATTATTTTGTAATTATATCCCAATTTTATCAAGGTTTAATGAATAATATTTCAAAGCACTCGTAACCAAACTAACATTGATTTACGGGAGAAAACTTTATGAAAAAGATTTTAAAATTTAGCGGGATATTGATTTTAATAAGCATTTTAAGCATTGCAATTGGATTTATATTTGTAAGCTCTGATTATCAAGCTTTTGGTTTGGAGCATGGGATATATTTAGGCGGTACACCGATAGTCATTGTTGCAAAAGGCGATGCTTTGGTGATTACGCAATTTGTAAGTGTAATAACGGAAAACGGAGCATATTCTCCTGCTTTAAGAGCAGGACTTCAGCGAGGCGATATTGTAATTAGCGCAAATGGGCAAAAAGCATATGACATATTTCAACTAAATAATATAATAGCAAATTCCACCAATGAAGTAGTATTAGAAGTAAAGCGTAACGGGCATATGTTTACAGTAAACATCAATCCTGTATATGACCTTTCTCAAAATGCCAAGAAAATAGGTCTGCAAGTCAAAGGGGACTTATCAGGCATAGGTACTTTGACATATATAACTGAAGACAATTGCTATGGCGCATTAGGGCATAGAATTACTGATGAGTTTAACTATTCAGAGATATACCAAACAGGCAAAATATTTAATTGTCATATAGAAGGTTTTGTAAAAGGAGAGCAAGGCAAAGCAGGGGAATTAAAAGGTAGAATTGTATATGACCAGCAATGTTTAGGTAGCATAAGCAAAAACTCTCTTGCGGGTTTATTTGGTAAAATTAATGCCAATGAAAAGACAGGCAGACCGCACTGTAAGATAGCAGGGCGCAATCAAGTAAAGGCAGGTAAAGCTCAAATATACACTACTATTGACCAAGGCAAGCCACAATTTTATGATATTGAAATAGTAAAGGCGCAAAAACAAGACTCTATTGCAGACAAGGGATTAGTAATAAGAGTTACTGATAAGAGATTATTGCAACAAACAGGCGGCATATTGCAAGGTATGAGCGGTTCTCCTATACTGCAAAATGGATGTTTGGTAGGGGCAGTTACCCATGTATTTATAAGCGACCCCACTATGGGATATGGAGTATATATAGAATGGATGACAGGAAGTTAAGGTATATTACGACAAAATAAGCCATATATTTTAATGTGCTTACAAAAATTAGTTGCTATTTTCGTGCTAAGATAATTGACCTAAAAAAAGCATATAAGCAGTACCAGTTTGTTTTTATCGCTGTGCTTATATGCTTTATCATTGGAATTATAGCAGCAATTGCCAAAGTGGAAACAGCGCTAGAGCGACACCAAAAAAATGTACTTATATCGGCGCTTATGGACGGCTCATTTAATGTTTTTATCTTTTATCTAAAACTGCTAGGAATTCCCACCATAATATTTTTAGCTTGCTTTCTTTTGAGTTTTAATTATTATGTATTTTTATTAAACTTTTTGGTCTTGGCATTGTTTTATAGAAGCTTCTTTATTTTTGTCTTTGCCTGTTGCCTGCTTGAAGGATTTGTAGCCTACATATTATTAATTTTATTATGGTTACCTATTATATTGATAATCACAGCTTTTTATATCAAATATTTTTTGTCGATGTATTCGCTTATCTTTAGCTGTAATACAAAATTTATTGTATCATACGCTAGCTACTGGCCCACAACAAGAAAGATGTTTTTTGATATAGTGTTGCGTCTTTACTTAGCTCTTTTTATTTATGCAGGAGTTTTCCTTATAATTCTTAGCTTAATTTATTGAATTTTTTAGCATAATTAGCAATTTAATCTACACACTAACCAATGAGGAGAGATAAGTTATGAAGAAATTTATATTGATATTAACCTTAATTGTAGTCATTTGCTCAATTTTTGCAATGCCCGCAGCAGCTACTGCTTTTGCTGTCGGTCAAGACTTTGTATCTAGCATAAAATCAAGAGCTTGCTATGTAGTAGATTTTGACACCAACACTTTAATTATGGAAAAGGATAGCAACAAACCTTATCCAATAGCCAGTATGGTAAAGATAATGACACTGCTTTTGACATACAACGCCATAGAAGAAGGTAAGCTAAGTTACGATACTCAGCTTACAATAAGTCCCACAGCCAGCGGCATGGGCGGCTCTCAAATGTTTTTAGAAGCAGGGGACAGCTATGCAGTGTCCGACATTATAAAAGGCGTAATTGTATGTAGCGCCAATGACGCTGCTGTTGCTCTTGGAGAAGCAATTTCAGGTAGTATAGATGTTTTTGTTGCAAAAATGAACAGCTATGCTAAAGAACTTGGTATGGAAAATACGCTCTTTTGTAATGCCACAGGGTTACCAGACGCTAAAGGAGCTCAATATTCTACCGCTAAAGATGTGTCAATAATGACAAGAAAGTTGCTAACTCACAAACAATACTTTGAATTTTCAAAAATTTGGATGGAAGACTATAAACATCCAGATGGAAGAATTACTCAACTTGTAAATACCAACAAGCTAGTTAGATTCTTTAAGTATTGCGACGCTGGCAAAACAGGCTTTACCAACGAAGCTATGCACTGTCTTTCCGCTAGCGCAAAATTAGGTGATATGCGTATTGTAGCCACGGTTTTAGGCGCGCCCGATAGCAAAACGCGTTTCCGTGAAGTCACCGATATATTCAAATACTGCTTCGCAAACTATGAAACAAAAGTACTTGTAAGAAGCGGAGAAAATCTAAACTGCAACTTAGCTGTTGCAAAAGCAAAAGATACTCCAATAGAGCTGTACTGTGACAGAGATTTGAAGTTTTTCACAAAGAAAGGAGCGCATACAGACTATAAAATCCAAGTGGATATTAAAGACAATCTAGTTGCGCCCATACAAGCAAGCACCGATTTGGGCACCATATCGGTATTAAATTCCGAAGGGACGGCACTTTGCAAAGGTTTGATATATTCACGCCACAACATTGAAAAACGAAGCTATTTAGACGGTATAGATAAAGTACTAAAAAATTGGTTTATGAAGTGAGTATATATGCCATAGGGGAAAGAGTAAAAACTTTTTCCCCTTTACATAATTGCGCCGCTTTAGATTGACTTTTGAGACGCCTTTTGTTATCATGTGTATATGTTTTTATTCAGTATATTAAATAATGGTGCAGACTTTGCCGAACTAATATTATATATCCTAGCATTACTGCTTGCTGCAATGATAGCTATTGTTATGCACGAAATGGCGCACGGCTATATGGCTCTTAAATGCGGCGACCCCACTGCAAAAAACGCAGGCAGGCTCACCTTTAATCCACTTGCGCATTTTGACCTAATAGGCGTTATTATGCTTCTTTTAGTCGGTTTTGGCTGGGCAAAACCTGTACCAGTAAACCCAAGTAACTTTAAAAACTACCGTAAAGGCACTTTTTTAGTATCTGTCGCTGGCGTCGCCACTAACTTAATTTTGTGCGGAATAGGTCTTTTACTAATTTACATTCTTAAACCGCTTATTTTGTATACTGCAACTGCCACAGTTACAGCGGTAGCATTGCGCAAATTATTGTATTATTTTTTGGTTTTTTTTACTAAAATTAACTTTATGCTGGCATTTTTTAATTTGCTTCCTATTTTTCCGCTAGATGGATTTAGGGTAGTTAATTTATTGTTAAAACCGGGTAATGCTTATTCGCAATTTATGTATAGATACGGCAGTTTTGCGCTTATTGGCCTAATACTGCTTAGCCGCGTGCTAAACATGGTAAACTTACAATTTTTAGATATTTTTTATTGGGGCAACTACCTTATTGGCAGACTGTTAGGTTTGGTAATGTAATGGCAAAGTTTATAAACAGCACAACAGAAGATGTAAAATTCCATATAAAAAATCAAAACTTTGAAGGCCCAATTGATTTAATTGTGCAAATGGTCAAAGAAGCAAAAATTGATATAATGGACATATTTGTAAGCGATATTACAAGTCAATATCTAAACTATGTATCCAAAATGAAGGAACTTGACTACGAATATGTATCAGAGTACATAACAATGGCTGCAACTTTGATAGAAATTAAAGCAAGCAAGCTGCTTCCTGACTATTTGGAAGAAGAAGATATTGAAAGCGAACTTTATCTTGCTGAAAAACAGCTAATCAGCGACATAGAAAAAGCTATGCTTTTACAAATGCCTGACAAATTAAAACCTTTAGAACAGCTAAATTTATTCTATGCGCCCCCGCTTTATGAAGAAGATGATTACAAACTTGTCATTAAAGATTTTGAACTTCATAAGCTAATTGATGCATTCAAAACAGTACTAGAAAGAGTGGAGTTTTCATCTCATGACGATAAGCCAAAAATCATTGTAAAAGAATCAATTAGCGTTGCTGAAATAGTCAAAAATGTAGCATCTACCATAAGAACGGAACAAAAAGTGGCTTTTTTTGACTTGTTTCAAGACAATTATTCTAAACTAGAAGTTATAAACACCTTTCTAGCAATACTTGAGCTTATCAAAATGCAAATAGCAAACGCAACACAAGATGAGCTTACAAAAAATATTTATCTAGAACATAATCCAAACGACACATATGAAGACTTAGAGCTAAGCAAGGAGTTACTAAATGAAATTGAAGAATATGCTTGAGTCATTGCTCTTTGCATCTGGAAAGGGCATAGCTTATGATGATATTAAAAATCATTTCGGCGACGAATACACCGAAAGAGAAATTAAAACAGCTTTAGCTGAATTGAAGCAAGAGTATTCTGGAGAAAAGGGTATAGTTGTTATTGAATATAATGATAAATTCCAATTCCAAAGCAATCCCTCTTATGGAGAAAGATTGGCAAATATTTTACAGCCAATTAAGGAAAAAGAGCTTAGCAAGACTTTGCTTCAAACACTTTCTATAATAGCTTACAGACAGCCTGTAACCCGACTAGAAATAGAAGAAATACGGGGAGGAGTTAGCTGTGATTACGCAATAGGAGTACTTCTTAGGTTAAACCTAATTGAAGTTGCTGGTCGGCGCAAAACCAGTCCAGGCAGACCAGCTTTGTTTGCAACCACGGAAAAATTCCTTAAAAAATTCGGTCTAAAAACATTAGAAGACTTGCCCGACTATGACAAACTGCTAAGCGAAGTTAAACAGTCAGATAAATATTATGAAAACACCTTAAGCTTATATCGCAATGACGAAGAATACAACCTTACAGAAGAGTATTTTGAAGAAATAACAGACGAAACGCCTGATTTTCTCAAAGATGAAGATATAGTCATTGTAGAATAAAAACTATTAAATAATTATTAAATAATCGTTGATTAATTATTAACAATCAACAAATACTATAACAAAGGTTTTTTGTTATGGTGTTTTTTTATATTTTTTACTTGCTCTTAATATCATTTTTTTGTTTGCCTTTTAGCTTTAGAGCTAAAATTCACCTTGGCGATAGATTAGAGCCATATTTTGTTAATCTAAACATCAATAGGCTAATAGATATTTTCCCTTTTAGCAAAGGTGAATCAAAAATAAAGCAAATAGCAAAAAAATCAAAGTACGCATTTAAGTTAAAGACTTTACCCACATCAGACATATTAAAAATCCTAACTGTATATGAGCTAAAAATACTCTGTCATAATATCTCAAAGTACAGCAATATTGCTTATAATATGGCGCTAGCTTTGCTTCAGCAGTTTGTTACTATGCTGCGTATATACGATAATTTATATGATTTTGACTTCATAACCACAGAAAGTAGCGACAATATGCCAAAAATACAATTAAAACTTCATGTAAAAGTTAATTTGTTCATAATATTTTCCCGTTTTTTTAAGATAATAAAAATAACAAAAAAAGGAGCAAGCTATGAAAATTGAAGAAGTGTTGACAGAAACGCTTAAAGGGGTAAAAAGTGTGTTAGATGCCGATATGATTGTCGGCAAACCTATTTATGCGGACAAAACTACAGTCATTCCAATTACCAAAATGACAGTTGGATTTGTGACAGCCACAGCAGAGTTAGAGCCAAAATATGCAAAGACAATTGAAGGCTTGCCTTTAGGGAGCATTGGGGGCGGCGCAACGGTGCATCCTATCGGTTTTTTAATAATTGAAGATATTAGAGTCAGGTATATACCCGTAGAAGAAGGAGAGTTTGATAAATGGTCCAATCTTATAAAATTGGCAAAAAATTGGTTGTCGCGTTAGCGTTATTAGCGCTTGTTGTTCTAAATTTAATTATGATTCCCAATAAGAAGCCGTCATATGCTGCCGACAGAAGTAGCTATATTGTTATGGAAGCAAATAGCAAAACAGTATTAAAAGGCTACAATGAGCATTTAAGATTACCTATGGCAAGCACGACTAAGATTATGACAGCGCTTATTGTGATAGAAAACTGCAAGATGGATGAAAAAGTAAAAATCCCGCCACAAGCGGTAGGCATAGAGGGTAGTTCTATCTATTTAAGACAAGGTGAAGTATTTACCGTAGAAGAACTTTTATATGGTCTTATGTTAAGAAGCGGCAATGACGCTAGCGTAGCGCTGTCTATTCATGTGGCAAAAAATGTAGAGAACTTTGCTAAAATTATGAATGTAAGAGCGCAAGCTATGGGACTAAAAGATACAAACTTTACTAATCCAAGCGGCTTGCATGACGATAATCATTATACAAGCGCGTACGACTTATGTTATATGTCTTGCGTGGCTATGCAAAATCCTATATTCCGTAAAATCTGTTCTACAAAAATGATTACGGTAAACAAAGGGGAAAGCACTAGATATTTTAAGAACAAAAATAAGATGCTCAACTCCTATCAAGGAAGTAATGGTATAAAAACAGGTTATACCAAGAAAGCAGGCAGATGCTTAGTTGCAAGCGCGACTAAAAATGATATCACTATGGTAAGCGTGGTGCTAAACCGCGGAGCAATGTGGCAAGAATGCGCTAATTTGCTTGACTTTGGATTTGCAAAATACTCTATGCCTTGATAAATAGCTTGCATTTAGCTATAAAAAAAGCTAAAATTAGTTAACAATTCAAAGGGGTATTCAATTTTGCGAATCAATAAATATATTGCTAAAAGCGGTCTTTGTTCAAGAAGAGCCGCTGAAGAGCTTATAACATCAGGGAAAGTCAAAGTAAATGGAAAGCTAGTAACCAATCTTGCCACCGTCATTAATGAATATAACGATACAGTGATGGTAAACGGCAAAAAAATTATGCTAGTCACACGCAAGATTTATGTTATGCTAAACAAACCAAAAGGTTGTATAAGTACCGTCAAAGACGATAAGGGCAGAAAAACCATAATGGACTATTTGCAAGACTTTGAAAAGGAAAAGGTTTTTCCTGTGGGTAGACTAGACTATGATACAGAAGGCTTAATATTAATAACAAATGACGGCGATTTTGCCAATAAGCTGACTCAACCATCTAGCGAAGTTCCCAAAACCTATATTGCCAATGTAGAAGGCGGCATTGAAAAAGAAGATTTAGATACTTTGCGGGACGGCATAATCTTAGACGGAGTTAAGCTTAATAAAAGCCGTATTAAAGTTTTGAAATTTGAAAACAATATTACCAGACTTGAAATAACCATATTAGAGGGCAAGAATAGACAAATTCACCGTATGTTTGAATCCATTGGAAAACAAGTTATTTTCTTAAAGAGAACAATGATAGGGGATTTGAGATTGGGCGGACTCTCTAGGGGGGCATATCGATATCTTACCCCAAAAGAAGTAGCTATGCTGCAAAAATATTAAGTATATAGATATAACTAATATATTTATGTAATAACCATTGCATTTACAATTTTTTACATATATAATATAATGCGGATGATTTTTGATAACCATCCGTATTTTTTAAGATTTTTTATAGGAGAGATTATATGTTACTTGCTTTAAGCGTAGCGCAAAAGTTTTCCACAGGCAGCATCACATTCCTAATTGGAATTATAACAACTTTTGTTGTACTAGCCATTTTGGTTGTCTTTGTTATTCTAATGAATTATTTTAATAAAGTAGATACCAAGAAAATTATGCGCAAAAAAGAGAAAACTCAAGACATAACAACTCTTGATACGAATAAAGTGGCAAAAGAGCAGGAAATTGACAAGCAAACACTTGAAGCAATTCATGCCGCAGTTGAAGTATTTATGACAAACAGCGACGCCACTCTGCACCAGCGATACACCATTCGTTCCATTAAGAAAATTTCAAAGGAGGAGGCGTAAATGACTTCGTTATTGATTTCGGCAACTTCCATAGGCAATGCTTTCAAAAACCTGTGGAAAGCTACAGGTGTAGCTAGCCCAGTGCCCGATAATTTTGTAATGGAAGGTTACAAACTTGGCATTTGGGGCTTATTTATAATGCTAATTATTGCCTGCATTCTTGTCTACCTTGCCATAGTTAAGAAATTTGAGCCTAACTTGCTTCTTGCTATTGCCTTTGGCATGTTTGTAATAAATATACCAGGCGCTTATAATATTTTATATGGTATTACAGGGTATACATTTATAGACAGTGGCACAAATACAGTAATAGCTTCTGGCACTTTGCAAGAACTTTGCGACACTTTTGGGGTCTTATACAACAACACTAGTCCCGAAACGCTTAATCAAAGCTTGCGTCTACTACAAGAAGCTGTGCAAAACACTCAACAAATAAATAGCGTAGGCGAAATCATTATGACTACGGGCATTGTTGCAGAAAAAGGACTTTTTTATTATATCTATAAAGGCGTTGACTGGGTGATTTTCCCGCCAATTATTTTCCTTGGCATAGGCGCTATGACAGATTTTGGACCGCTTATCGCCAATCCTAGAAGCCTATTTTTAGGGGCTGCCGCACAAATGGGTATTTTTATCACTTTCTTTGGTGCTCTGTTTTTAGGATTTAATGAGCAAGCGGCAAGCGCTATTGCTATAATTGGGGGAGCAGATGGCCCTACCGCTATCTACCTTACACAAAAGATGGCCAATTCTACCATTGGCACAATGTATATGGATGGCAATATGGACTTGCTACCCGCTATTGCCATAGCAGCATATTCATACATGGCGTTAGTTCCTGTTATTCAACCGCCAATTATGAAAGCTTTAACAACCAAAAAAGAAAGACTTATCCGCATGGAACAATTGCGTCCAGTAAGCAAACGGGAAAAAATAATATTTCCTATACTAGTTACGGCTATTACAGGTTTGTTTTTGCCAGCGGCTGTACCGCTTATCGGCATGCTTATGCTAGGTAACCTTATTAAAGAGTCAGGCGTTGTGCCAAGGCTTTCTAACGCGGCACAAAATGAACTTCTAAATATAGTTACAATATTCTTAGGTCTAATAGTTGGCTCTAAGGCATTTGCTCCAGTATTTTTATCCACTTCAACGCTAAGTATCTTAGCTCTTGGCATATTAGCATTTAGCTTTGGAACAGCAAGTGGAGTGCTATTAGGCAAACTTATGAACAAAATTTCAGGTGGCAAAATTAATCCGCTTATTGGCGCAGCAGGAGTTAGCGCTGTTCCAATGGCGGCAAGAGTTGCGCAAGATGTGGGACGCAAAGAAGACCCCAACAACTATTTGCTAATGCACGCAATGGGACCCAATGTAGCAGGCGTTATCGGCTCTGCCGTTGCCGCAGGCGTCTTACTGTCTATGTTTGGAAATTAATTACAATAAGGAGTGAAATATCATGGCTAATAAAATAAATATAACAGATACAATATTAAGAGATGCTCACCAATCACAAGCGGCGACGCGCATGAGAACGGAAGATATGCTACCTATTTTAGACAAAATGGATAAAGTAGGATTTTATTCGGTAGAATGCTGGGGCGGAGCGACATACGATACCTGCTTGCGTTTTCTTAATGAAGACCCATGGGATAGATTACGAAAACTTAGAGAAGGTTTTTCCGACACTAAGCTTCAAATGCTACTGCGCGGTCAAAACCTTTTAGGTTACAAACACTATGCCGATGATGTAGTGGATATGTTTGTAAAAAAGGCTATTGAAAACGGTATTGATATTATAAGAATTTTTGATGCGCTTAACGATGTGCGCAATTTAGAACAAGCTATAAAGTCTACAAAAAAATATAAAGGTATATGCGAAGCTGCTATATCTTACACAACAAGCCCCGTTCATAACACTGAATACTTTGTCAACCTATCCAAAACGCTGGCAAAGATGGGAGCTGATATTATTTGTATTAAGGATATGGCAAATTTACTACTTCCGTATGATGCTTATGAGCTAGTGAAAGCCATAAAATCAGAAGTAAATCTTCCATTGCATATCCATACTCATAACACAGCTGGAACTGGCGATATGGTTTATCTAAAGGCAATAGAAGCAGGGGCAGATATTATTGACACATCAATAAGCAGTTTAGCAAATGGTACAAGCCAACCTACCACAGAGTCCATTGTAGCCACATTGCAAGGCACAAAGTACGACACTGGACTTGACTTAAAACTTCTTAATGAAATATCCAAATATTTTGATAAGGTTTCAGAAAGACTGTCCAATGATGGTTTCTTAAACAAAAAGGTACTAAAAACTGATATAAATGCTCTTATCTATCAAGTGCCAGGCGGAATGCTTAGCAATCTTATCAATCAACTAAAAGAGCAAGGAGCAAGCGACAAACTAGATGAAGTTCTAACTGAAGTTCCCAAAGTTAGAAAGGACTTAGGTTATCCGCCGCTAGTTACACCTACTAGTCAAATTGTAGGCACTCAAGCTGTTCTAAATGTAATTGCTGGCGAAAGGTACAAAATGGTATCTAATGAAACCAAAGGTTTATTAAAAGGCGAATATGGCAAACTGCCAGCAGAGCCTGATGCTGAAGTTATTAAAAAGTGCATAGGCGACGCAGAAAGAATAACAGTAAGACCAGCCGACTTATTAAAACCAGAGTATGAAAACTACAAAAAAGAGATGCAAAAGTATTACACTAAGGAAGAAGATGTTCTTTCCTACTGTATGTTCCCTCAAGTAAGCGAAAAATTCTTTAAGTGGAGACAAGAACAGCACGCGCGCAAATTTACTATTACTGTTAACGGAGAGAAATATGAAGTAGAAGTTGAAGACTTAGACTATGTAAAACCGCAAACTCCGCAAGTTGTGCAAGAAGTTAAGGTAGAAACAAAACCTGAAGCTAAAGTAGTTAAGCCCACTCAAAAGCCAACAAGAGCAGGCAGCGGCAAACCGCTAATTGCGCCAATCCCTGGCACGGTTTTAGACTTTAAGGTAAAGAGTGGCGACAAAGTTAAGGTAGGACAACCTATTATTATTTTGGAAGCTATGAAAGTAGAAAACGAGATTGCCGCAGATGCAGATGGTATAGTAACAATACTTACCTCTAAAGGCGCAAGCGTAGAATCAGGAGATACCTTAGCGACGATAGAATAATGAAGACTGTGGTAATAGGCGGCGGAGCAAGCGGTATGCTTGCCAGCGTATTTGCAAGTAAACATAGTCAAACGCTGTTGCTGGAAAAGAATGATAGATTGGGAAAAAAACTATATATAACGGGTAAAGGACGGTGTAATCTTACAAATAACTGTCCTGATAACCAATTTTTTAATAATGTTGTGTCCAATCCAAAATTTCTTTACTCCGCAATCCAAAGCTTTAATTCCGCTAAAGTAATGGAATTTTTCACTACTTACAAACTAGCATTAAAAGAAGAAAGGGGAAATCGTGTTTTCCCTTTTTCTGATAAATCTAGCGATGTTATAAAAACCTTGCAATACGCAATGGAGCAAAACAATGTAGAAATTCATTTATCAGAACGCGTATTAGATTTTCAAATTACAGATGGAAAAATTGTCAAAGTAATAACTGATAAAGCTAGCTACCAATGCGACAAAGTTATCTTAGCTACTGGAGGCAAAAGCTATCCGCTAACTGGCAGTACAGGCGACGGATATACTTTAGCAAAAAAATTAGGTCATACCATAGTTCCATTAAGGCCCGCCTTAACGGCTTTGGTCACGCAACATTGTTTTAGTGTAAACGGCGGGCGGCATAGGCTAGATACCTTAGCGAAATTGCAAGGCTTGTCCCTTAAAAATGTTGAAGCGTCTATAATAAACAAAGACAATGGCAAAGTTTTATTCTCTGAGTTTGGAGAAATGCTCTTTACCCTATCAGGCGTTTCAGGACCAATTATTTTGACGCTTTCTAGCTACATTAATCGTATGAACTTAAATAATCTTTTACTAAAGATAGACTTAAAACCAGCTTTAGATTTTGCCACACTAGACGCCAGAGTATTAAGAGATTTTAACCTAAGCTCCAATAAACAATTTAAAAACAGTTTAGATGCGCTATTGCCAACTAGTTTAATTCCCTTTATAATACAATTAAGCGGTATTGAGCCTACAAAGCCTGTCAATATAATATCCAAGAAAGAAAGAACAAGCTTAGTAAATTTACTTAAAAACCTTACATTTACCATTGATAGCTTGGATAGTATAGATAGGGCAATAATAACGGCAGGCGGCATAAGCACCAAAGAAATCAACCCTAAAAATATGCAAAGCAAAGTTATAAGCAATTTATACTTTGCAGGCGAAATAATTGATGTGGACGCACTAACTGGCGGGTTTAACTTGCAGATTGCCTTTTCAACAGCATACCTAGCCGGTTCAAATAATGAATAATACTTAAGGAGAACAATACAAAATGAAAACTATTGCTATTGACGGACCAAGCGGCAGCGGCAAAAGCACACTTGCAAAACTGATAGCTAAAGAGCTTGGCATTATTTATCTTGATACTGGCGCAATGTATAGGGGAATGGGCTATTATGCATTGCAAAACAATATCGACCCTGCCGACGAAAAGGCAGTGAAAAAAGTACTTGATGATATCAATATGGAAATACGCTATGATAACGGCGAACAATATGTCATAATCAACGGTAAAGATGTTACACCGTTTATAAGGGAAAACAAAATTAGTATGGCAGCTTCAACGATATCCAAGATACCAAGCGTTAGACTAAAGCTAGTAGAAATGCAAAGAGAAATAGCAAAAACAAGCGCTTGTGTTTTGGACGGCAGAGACATAGGAAGTTATGTTTTACCCAAAGCGCCATATAAGTTTTTTTTGACAGCGTCAGCTGAAGAGCGCGCAAAAAGACGATTTGCTGAACTAAAAGAAAAAAAACAAGACATAACTTATGACGAAGTCTATGATGACATTATAAAAAGAGACAAGCAAGACAGCACTAGGTCTTTTGCGCCGTTAGTTGTTGCTAAGGACGCAATAGTAATCGATACCACAAATCTAAATATAGAACAAACTTTTAATAAGGTAATGGAATATCTATGGAAATAATGTTAGGAGAGTACGGCTTTTGTGTAGGAGTGCAAAAGGCTATCGATACTGCGCTTAAAACAGCAAAAAAAGGCGTTACCTACACAAATAGCGGACTTATCCATAACAAAATAGTAATAGACAATCTAGAAAAGCATAATATCTTTGCGCTCAAAAAAGGGAAAGAGTTAACAAAAGGCGACACTGTTATAATAAGCGCGCATGGCGCATCTAAAGAGTATATTGAAAGTTTGCAAAACAAGGGCATAAATGTTATAAATGCCGTTTGCCCTTTTGTAAAAAGAATACACCAAAAGGCGTATGAATTTAGCAAGCAACATAACTCTTGTGTCATAATAATAGGCGATGCTAAGCATAAAGAAGTTATTGGTATTGTGGGCTGGTGTAAATGTTACCAAGTAGTAACAAGCGCTGAAGAAATTGATTTTGAGCAAGCGCAAAATTTTTTGGTGGTAGTTCAGACTACATTTTCCAATTCTTTATACATTCAAATTAAGCAAAATATTGCCAATATGGCAAATAATCTGCAAAAAAGAGTTGAATTTTTTGATAGCATTTGTTATACTACCTTGTGTAGACAAAATCAAAGCATAACCATTGCAAAACAAGCAGATACCGTTTTGGTAATAGGAGATAAAAACAGCTCAAATTGCACAAAACTTTTCAACCTTGCCTCGCAATATTGCAAAGATGTCCGACTTATTCAAAATGCAATTGAACTTGATTCAATTCATATAAATAAAAAAATAGCAAAGCTAGGAATCCTATCTAGCGCATCAACTCCTAAGGAGTTGACAATGGAGGTTTTTAACAGGATGAGTGAAATGAACAAAGCTGACACTCCCAAAACGGAAGAAGTCACAACACAACCAGTGCAAGAAGCACCACAAGAAGAAACGCAAGCGCCCGCAGAGACAACTGTAAAGGCAGAGCCGTCGATGGCAGAACTTATGAAAAAACCTAAGTATGCATCGCCAAAACCCGTTAGGGAAGGAATGAGAGTTCAAGCTGAAGTTACCAGCGCAGACGCTACAGGCATTAATGTTGCCATCATTGAATCAACAGGCAAAAACGATTTTGGATTTATTCCCAAAGAAGAAGCTGAATTAGACGGAAGTTACGAAGCTGAAAATTATAAACCAGGCGACATTTTAGATGCAGTTATTATTCCAAAATCATCTCAAGTTAAAGCTATTTGTCTTTCCAAAAAGAAATATGACGAAATCAAGCTTGCCGACGAACGCGTAAAGAAGATACTTGCAGGTGAAGACTTTACCCTAAAATGCACTCAAGCAATAAATGGCGGACTACTTGGCAGAATTGGCACTTATACCATATTTGTACCAGCATCTCAAATCCGCATGGGATATGTTAAAAACCTAGAAGACTATACAAATAAAGAATTACGCCTAAGAATGCTTCCTCCAAGAGAAGAATTAGACGAAAACGGCAATCCCAAAAAACAAAATCCAAAGCGTATTGTTGCTAGTCAAAGAGTTATTTTGGAAGAAGAAAGAGCAGCAAAAGATGAAGAATTCTGGTCAAACATTTACGAAGGCACAGTAGTTAACGGCAAGGTAAAACGCTTTGCAGAATTTGGAGCTTTTGTTAACCTTAAAAAGCATATGGACGCGCTTGTTCACAACAGCGACTTATCTTGGTCCAAGAAAAGAGTTAATGATCCATCAGAAGTACTTGAAATCAACAAGTCATATGATTTTGTAGTATTGTCAGCTGATAGAGAAAATAACAAAATCTCTTTAGGTTATAAACAATTACAGAAAAAACCTTATGAAATTGCTCAAGAAAAATATCCCGTCGGCTCTGTGGTTACAGGCAAGGTGGCAAGAGTAGTTCCATTTGGAGCGTTTGTAGAGTTAGAGCCGGGTATCGATGGACTTGTGCATGTCAGCCAAATACAACACGGTTGGATACAGTCAGCTCCTGAAGCTTTAAAAGAAGGCGACGAAGTTGAAGTTAAAGTAATGAGCTATGACAATGAAAAGATTACGCTAAGTATAAAAGAACTGATACCTGTTGAAGAAAGCACCACAAGTGAAGAGCAAACTCAAGATGGTGAAAGGTCTACCAAAACGGCAGCTTATAAGAAATTGGAAGGACAGTTAGAGAAACCTACCAAAACAAGAAAGGCTAAAAAGGAAAGAGCAGAAGATGATGATCCCAAGCAATACACTTCTTTCAATTCTACCGTAACCTTAGGTGATTTGTTTAACTTAAAAAAGTAGTAAAATAATATCAATAATTAGTTAAGCCACCTTAAAGTTAGGTGGCTTTCTAGATTAGGGGTAAAAAAATATCCCATACAAGTTAATGTATGAGATAATTGGCAGGGGAGACGCGATTCGAACACGCAACCGACGGTTTTGGAGACCGCTACTCTACCGTTGAGCCACTCCCCTAAATAGCTAACAACATTATATAGCAAATATAGCTAGTAGTCAAGAAAAATAGGAGATTTTATGCACTTTAAATTAGGAATTGTAGGCGCTGGAGCAATGGCAAAAGCATTAATTGGACAAATGCTAGAAAAAAATGCGCTAAACGCTAGCGACATAACTATTTTTGATATAGATGTTAAAAAGAGCCATTCTATACATAACAAGGTTTATGTAAGCAATAGCATAAAGGAATTAATTGGTAACAGCAAAATGATTATGTTTGCTGTAAAACCCCAGCATTACAAGGAAATTACAGATGCAAATGTGTTTTCCGACGATAAAATTGTAATTTCCATAATGGCAGGAGTTAAAATTGATGTTTTACGCAAAAATCTTGCTAGCAACTGCGGAATTTTAAGAGTTATGCCCAATATGCCTTGTAGCGTAGGAAAGGGCATATCAGCATTGTGTTTTGACAAAATAAACCAGCAAGACAAAGAATTTCTTACTGGATTGTTTTCATCTTGCGGTGATATAATAGAGATAGACGAAAGCAAGTTTGATGCAGTAACCAGCATAAGCGGCAGTGGACCTGCTTATGTATATATGTTTATCCAAGGTATGATAAAAGGCGGTATGCAAGGTGGATTGACATATGATGAAAGCAAAGCTCTTGCCGTTGCAACGCTAGATGGCGCAACTGAACTTGCCAAGATTTCTCACGAACCGCTAGATACTTTAGTTGACAGTGTTTGCAGCAAAGGCGGCACAACGATAGAAGCAGTTAGTATATATAAGGAAAAAGGTTTGATTGACATTATTGCTAAAGGCATAGATGCCTGCAGAAATAAGTCAAAAATCCTTAGCGAAAAGCTATGAAACATGTAGATATATATACTGACGGCGCTTGCAGCAACAATCCGGGAAAAGGCGGTTGGGCGGCAATATTGATATATAACGGGCATGAAAAGGTAATTTCAGGAGGATATCCCGAAACTACCAACAACAGAATGGAGCTCTTTGCCATAATAAGCGGACTAATGCAGCTAAAAGAAAGGTGTTCTGTTACTGTTTACAGCGACAGCGCATACGCAATAGAAGCAATTAATAAAGGTTGGTTAGACCAATGGCAAGCAAGAAAATGGCGCACTTCCAACAATGAGCCTGTCAAAAATATTGATTTGTGGAAATCTCTACTTATTGAGATGAAAAAACATCAGGTCAGTTTTGTCAAAGTAAAAGGGCATAGCGACAATGAGTATAATAATAGATGCGACGCTATCGCAAAAAGTGAAATATTAAAGCTAAATGATTGAGTATGATAGATAAATCAAAAAGAAAAAAGATTATTATTGCCAGCATTACGGCGCTATTATTTACCATAGCTGTAATAGTTTGCTTAAGCACATATACACTAGTGGTAAAAATTGCACTGATATCTTTAGTGTTAGCAGACCTTGCTCTGTTTGTTTTTGGCATACTTTTTTCCAAAGAAAAACTTTATAAAATTGCCATAATCATTGCATACTTTGGCATAGTTTTAATAAGCGCCGCAACAGCTGTGTTGAGAAGCGGTATTTTAGAAGGAATTGACTCCACCGAAGAGCTTGTAGCACTAATAAACGGTTTTGGAATGGGTGGCAAGCTGATTTTCATCTTAATTCAATTTTTACAAGTGACATTTATTCCTATTCCATCTACTATTGTAACAGCAACAGGAGCAGCCTTATATAGTCCTTGGGAAGCGGTAATTTTAAGTAGCATAGGTTTATGGATTGGTTCATTCGTGGCTTTTGCTTTAGGCAGAGTATTTGGCGTAAAACTTGTAAAATGGGTCATTGGAGAAGATATGCTTATAAAGTATAACAACTTTGTCAAAGGTAAAGACAAAGCAATGCTAGTATATATGTTTATTTTCCCAGTGTTTCCTGACGATATGTTATGTATGCTAGCAGGCCTTACCACAATGTCATACCCTGGGTTTATGCTGATTCAGCTTATAGCGCGCCCACTAAATGTTGCTATGACTGTGTTTGCGGTAGACTACCTTAAAGCTATACCTTTTAGCGGCTGGGGCATTGCCATTTGGGTAGCAATACTAATTGTCTTTGTGCTTGTGTTTGTACTAATGTGGAAATATTCTGAAAAGCTAGAACAAATGCTTATCAGACTATTTTCCAAAATTGCAGGCAAACCTATTATTAAAGATATATATACCGTATACAACATCTATAACAAAAACAACGGCAAGCAAAAAGGCATAGGTTATACCGAGCAATTGCCTGCTGAATTTTCCAAAGAACATAAAGATAGGGAAACAAGCAAAGCTAACGCTGAAGATATAGAAAAATTTGAAAAAAATTACGACACAATAACAACTATTCTAAAAAAAGAAGACAAACCCATAAGTTTTTAGCGCTTTTACTTTCTATTCCAAAAAACTTATTTTATTTTTTGATGATACAAATTTGATTTGTAGAAAATGGCATATATAATGCCAAAAAAAGGCACGACTAACGCAATTATGCTAGGAGTGTATATTTGAGGAGAATTAATGCTATATCCCCTTGGAATAAGTAATTCTACAATAATATTAAGCACCAAAAAGGCAATGTAAACCACAAAACAAATAGGTAAAACTACATTTAAGCGCATTATCTTTTTTTCGTTTACTAGGGTTGGCAAAATATTGTATCAGAAACACGATAGGCACAATTATTCCTATACAACCTAGCGAAATCAAAACTTTACTGCTTACAGCAAATTTATCTTGAGCAAGGTATACAGTAAGAAGCATAAGCACAAAAAACAAATAGGAGATTATACTCAAATCACGATTAAATTTTGCAGTATATATGTATCTCATATAGTTTTTGTTAGACGATGGAGCATAAGTACTTACCTTGTGCCCTTCTTTACTCAAAAGTAATCGCAAATCATTAATATGTTTGCAGTCTATTGTGGTATCAATATCTTTAACTTCATCACTATTTTTTTCTGCAGAACCAAATATTTCGTCAAACAAAATTTTATAGCTTTCATCTTCAATTTCTTTATCGAAACTTTCTTTCAAGGGCGTACTCTCTATATTTGCCGCAGTGGTTGTTGCCGCAACACTATCTACTAATTCATTGTCATCTGCCAAAACAGGAGTTTCTAAGACAGGGGATTCAACATCATCGTCATTGTCACTTGTGTCAAAATCTTGTGCGTCTTTAGCAAGTACGCTTACATTTTGCTCTGCGCTTAACGCCGCTGGCTTTTCCGCTTTCTTATTATCGTTGACATCTTCAACTTTTCTAGGCTTTCTAGGAGTAAAGGGGCGCAAATCAGACGGACTGTAGGGCGCTTTTTCATTTTGCAAGTCAAAAGGTCTGCTGGAAATTAAATTATCTAACAAGGTACGCGTATATTCCCATTCTTTTTTTTGCGCTTGAAGAAATTCCTTGCCTTGTTCAGTGATGGCATAATACCGCCTTTTTCCACCATTAGTTTCATCACCTTGATATCCTGACAAATATCCTTGATTTTCCAATCTCTTAAGGACATTATAAACGGAAGATTGCTTCATTTCATAATGGCCATGAGTACGAGTGTTAATCTCATTTAAAATATCATAACCATAGCCGTCTTGTTTGCTGACGGCATTTAACACAAAAATATCAACTCTTGTACGAAGCAATTCGGTATTAGGTGTATTCATATCTAAAACTCTTTCTAAAAATTATTATATTTAGTATATATTATCTAAAGCTAGTTGTCAATAAAGAGCAAAGGGAAGTTTTGATAATAATATTACAAAATTATTGTTAATTTAGGATAATATTTGTTTATTTTGTAAAAAAATAGGGAAAAACTTATGTTTTAAGTTATTTACTCCTTATTAAATTTTACCTTATTTGCAGCGCTCTTTTTTATGTCCTCGCTGATTGCCGCATAGTGTTTTTTAGTGGTGTTTATGTCTTTGTGCCCAAGTACTTCCGCTACAACATATATATCTTGGGTAGCCCTATATAAAGCCGTACCATATGTACTTCTTAGCTTGTGCGGTGTGATATTTTTTAGCGGCGCGGCTATCTTTGCATATTTTTTGACCATTAATTCAACAGCGCGCACAGAAATCCTTTTACCTTGCAAGGATAAAAACAAAGCTTTTTGGTCTTTTGGCTCAATTTTACGCTTAGCCACCATCTTTTCACGAAATTCTAGATAAGCTTTAAGATTAGACGCTATATCATCATTAAAATACAGTATAGAGCGTTTTTCTCCCTTTCTTGTCACAGTAAAAGAGTTGTCAGCAAAGTTTATATCATCTACATTAAGTCCAACGCATTCGCTAATTCTAATACCTGTGCCCAGCATCAATGTAAAAATAGCATTATCTCTTACTTTGATGTTGTTATTATTGTAAGCGTTCATTTTTTCAGATTCAAAAACATCTATATCTTTTAAGCTATCAAATATGTTACTAACTTCATTATCGCTCAATCGTACTATCTCTTTTTCTCTAAGCTTAGGCATAGATACTTTAAGAGTGATATTTCTAGATATCTTATCCTTTTTAAAAAGATATCTAAACAATGCCCTTACAGAGCAAAACTTTCTTGCCTTAGCGCTATTTTTATTTCTAACTCTAGTATTAAGGTTTGCATTGTAGTAGTTATCAATATACACCAAAAACTCTTCTATATCAGTGGATTCTATAAGTTCTAAATCGCTAATCATAATGTCTTTTACGCTTTTCCCTTCAAAAACACTACCCCAAAGCACAGTAAATTCAAAAAACAGTTTTAAATCTATAGCATAATTATATCTTGTCAAAACAGTGGTATTCATAGCAATACCATTAAAAAATTCCTTACAAAAATCAGGCAAACTCTCTTTTATAATAGCCTGAAGCTTTTTTTGGTATCTAGCATCTCTTTCATTGATATAATCGCTCATACCTAAATTTTACCACAAATCCGCACAAAAAGTCCACAACAGCAAAGATAATAATTCCATCACCCCCCCAAGAAAATCTTTAATAATACAAATAAGTTGCTAGAATAATAAACCGCATAAAATATACTGAAACAGGGCGAAACGGAAGAACAGCTGAAGAAGTGGTTCAATCTGCAAGACACGGCGGTGCGTTCGGGATATATAAACAACAGGACAATAGAGGAAGTAGCAATGGCTCTTCTGTTCTAAGACAAGATATTAAGGAAACACTATCGCAACAAGGTGCTTCTTATTTTAATTTTAAGAAAACAAATAATTTAGATTTTTATAACAAATTCAAAACAGCGAAAGAGAATAATAAATACGGTGCTTATGTAGAATAGCATTCATTTGCACTGCTTTTGGCATTCAAACAAAATACATAGACAGAATTAATTTATGAGACTATAAATAAACTCAAAGACGCAAGTTAACCAAGGGAACAATTCCCGAGCATTGCTAATTGGATAAGCCTAATATTCTTTTATTTATTCAAATTCCCAATAAAACAGCAATACTTTTGAGAAAAAAAGTTTGTTAAATGACAAAAAAGTCAGAGTAAGCTAAAATACAAATGAAGACACAAAATACTCTCTAGAAAAACGGGAGAAAGGTTTGAAGCATCAAAAATACTGGTGAACCTTGATATCAGGTATAAAAAATCCTCAATAAATGAAATGAGAAAGTTTACAAAAACTAGCAATAGAATTGCTAAAAAAATACCAAGAAAGAAAAGCGTTAACTTATTTGACCTTAGGTATAACACCTTGAATTTTGAGAATGAGCGAAATAAGTAAGTTACTTAAAAAGAAACATAATAAAACATATCACAAATATATAAACAAAGATAAAACTCATTAGTGAAAATTAAAGAAGAAAGAAAGAGGGGCCATTGCTATAAATAAAGCAAAATTCTATTTATTAAAGCTAAAAGACTATTAGTTATAATAAAGGTATTATCAAACAAGCTTAGATTTATAGTAAATTAAGCTAAGTTTTGGAATAATATACTATTAGAAAGAAAATATAGTCAATAATAAAAAGATTTCCTAAAATAGTAGGGTGATTTAAGCAAATATAACATAAGTAATTCTGCAGTCAAATTTAAACAATGTCGTTTTTATACTAAAAAACTAATAATAATATCAATTCATACAATTAATAGGGGATAAGTACAGATTATTCTATGTTTTGATCTCCCTTATCTTTTCGCAAAATACACATTTTGCGAAAAGATGTGATGGGGGGATTGTGGAAGTATTATGATTTAACTAAATTTATGTAATTTTAATATTGTTAACGGTTGATTTGTCTATAAAACTTGTTTTGCTACTTTTTGTATTTCAAATAAATAAATATATTATAATACCTTAATTATTTGTCTTATTATTACTTTAACAAATTCGATTATAATTCTTTATAACAAATCTATATACTTTGAATGAATTTTGGCCATTATTCAAAACTTTTGTGTATTATTATCATCTAGTAATAAAATTACTCAAATTGTATTAAACCCTAATAAACTTATTTGTATTGGCTTATCTTATAAATTCAGCTTATATTCTCTTTAATCAATTAGGCTATTAACTTTCCTACCTGCAAGTCTGTATATTATTTGAATTAATTTTTAGCATTTTCAAAACACTTTTTTGCATTATCCTATTATAAAAATTGCCCTATTTGAATTATACCCTAATGAACTTATTATATTGGCCTTTAAATGTTCACTTTTATCTTTTTATCAATTAAACTATTAACTCCTACTTGCAAGTCTATATATTGATTGATTGGATTTTAAGCATATATTTCTAAAATTTTGCGTACTATCTAGTTATTAGTTACCCTAACTGAATTAATATACCATAATGAAATACTTGTATTGCCTAAAAAAATTCTATTATTATACTCTTAACCAATGAACATTAAAAATTTTCCTACTGGTTAAGATTTATACTAATTAAATGGATTTAGCATTTCAAAAACTTTTGCGGAATATCTAGTTATAAAATCACCTTACTTGAATCAGCACCCCAATGAACTACCTTTGCATTGGTCTAAAAAATATGCCTATAACCTTTTTAATCAATAAACAAAGTTTATATATTTAATAGATTTTAAGCATTTGTTTTAAATGCTTTTGGGTATTATCTAAGCTATAAATTACCCTAATTGCATAAACGCCCTATTGAACTTACTTATACTGGCATTCAAAAATTCTCCTATATCCATAATTGGTTTTAACTATTTTAGTTATTAATTGTAATATAAACACTTTTAAAAGTTGCTTTTGAACTGCAAAAAGCGATGGCACAAGCGCAAACGCAATTTAGTTGTTATCATAAATGGGTATACCTAACACCTTTAAAGCCCTCCCTGCCTAATGTGCGCGAACGCCGCATTTTGTGATATTATGGACTAGATACTTGCTAATTCATTAATAATTTTGTTCTCAAACGGTTTATGAGCTTTTTATACGATTTGTTATTTTATAATTGTATTTTTATAATTGAGTTATCATTTTGTAATTTGATGACGCTGCTAACTAAACAAGTTACTTAATTTTTTTATTTTATAAATAAGTTAGGATTGGTAATTACTATAAAATATTAAGAGCAAAATAGCCGTATAACCCCCTAATAACAATTATAAATCTAGATAATAGAAATGTTAGCTTATAAAATTGGTATTGTTACCTACTTTGTAAATATCAATAAAGCATTCTGTGCCAATTA
>JAAYOD010000052.1 GCA_012520515.1 Clostridiales bacterium | reverse complement strand
GTCTATAACTAATTTGGCATATTTATTAGCATTTGCTCCTGCGTTTTCCACGCCCTTGTAGTCAACGCCAACGCTTACTCCGCTAAGCGCATCGCCTGTAGTACCTACTTCAAGAGCAATTGTTGGGAAGACGAATGAGTCGCTATTAATGTAGCTAAAGCCTTTGCCATTAGCTTCTTCAATAAGGGCGTTTATTGCGCTATCAACAAGACCTTCAAAGTCGCTGCCAGATATTAGTAATGAATGTACAAGACCTACTATAGTCTTTGCAGCTTCTGAGTTAATTGTCAATGTTGTCTTACCTGTTGATGAATTTTTAGTTACCGTAATAAGTTCGCTTAAGTCAAGTGGAACTTGGGTAAGCAATTCATCTAAAGCTTCTGCAATCTCATCAAAATCAAGCGCTAGATTAACTTTAGCTAGGTTAAACATCAAAACATCGGCAACAAGTTTAAGCTCATCTCTAAATGCGTCTAAGTCTACCTTTGTTGTGTTAAGCGCGCTTTCTGTGTTTACAGTGGTAAGCGGTTGTTTTAGATAGAGTTTGTTGTTAAGTAATGCCAGCAAAATCCAGTTGGGGTCGCTGGTGTTTTTTCTATCTTGAACAGTTAACTCAACTTGGGGATTGTCTTTGCTAACATTACCTTTAAGCCCAATAGCATACTCTCCGCCTGCGCCAAAGGTATAGTCTACGCCAATGGCAGCGTCTACGCTAAGTGTAGAATCTCTTTTTACGCCGTTTATTGTAGTAACAAGTGGGCTTAGTGACCTGATAATAGTAACTAACTCATCTGTTAAAGCTACTTCTTCTTCTGGGTCTTCGGTTTGGGGTGTTTCTGGTGGCTTTTTGGGACCGCATGCAACCATTGTCACCATCAGAGCGACTAGCATAACGGCCAGTAGCACTCTTATCCATTTTTTAATATTCATAATACCTCCATAAAAATTATGTTTTCTGCATAGGTAATACATGCATAAAAATTATAGCTTATAAACTTACCTGTGTCAATAGCCATTTTCAACTTTCTACTGCCAAAATAGCAGTGTTTTAGCTACTTAGCTGAGCTTTGATTTCTGCTATTTTTTTAATAACTCTAAGGTAACGCAAAAAGGCTTAAAATAATATTTGTTTTAGCTAAATTACTTCTCTAATCTTCAGGCAAATTTTCTTTTTTGTCATTTAAATAATAACCATTTGTTTTTATCTCTTTTTGGCGTAAAAATTCCATTAATTCACTGCCCTCACTTTTTAAAAGAAATGCATTTACAACACGCTTATTTTGTCTAAAAGAAAATCTTATTTTATCATTTTTAGCATCTATTTGTACAAATAGGTTAGCATTTAGCTCCATGCTCTCTTCTTTTTTACTTTTTACAAAAGCTATCTTTTGATCATCAAATTTTACTATTTTGCAATGGGAGCGCACTTCCATAACGCTAATTAATAACGCTAAAATAACGCTTAGCGCCATCATAACAAAAAACAGCGGCAATTTTTCTCTAAAGATATAAGAGAAAGAATTGGTAAAGTCTTTAATAAAACTTTCCATAAACGCTATAAGAAAAAGAAGCACAGCTATTATTAAAAAATCTAATAAACTGCGAAGTGCAAGCTTTTTATAATCAATTGGCAAACATTTTAATTCTTTCATAAAACTCCAAACTAACTATACAGACAAACCTTGGTTTGTTATATGTTTTTCTAGTATTTCAACAGCGTCTAGCACAAATTTTATACATGGTCTTGTGATAAAGTAAGAGCTGTCATTAACTTGGGGCTTATACCCATCAATTAAATCATCTATGCTATCTAAAAGCTGCTTGCAATTGCTTGTTTGGTTTTTTTCTGTAAACTCTATAACAAGCTTTTGCATATCTTCATAAACTTGACATTTCTCTAGGGGGTCTTTATCTTGATTTGCTCTGGCTAAGCCCACCACAATACCCATTGCAGCCACTGCGCCGCAAGTTTCTTTTGACCCTGCAAAACCGCCCCGAATGCAATGGCTAGATTAAGAGCGCAATCTATCTCTAGATTGATGGCATCTGAAAATGCACCCACAACAGCTTGGGCGCAGTTATATCCTGCAAAAAATAAATCAAATGCCCTTTGTTTTCTATCCATGCTTCTTTTATGCCTTTTCAATATAAACTGTTTTTATTTGATATGGAGTAAGTGTAATCTCTTTACCTATTTCGTTTAAGTTTTCTTCCACTAGGTTGCACTCAAATATTTTCTTGTAGCTAAACTTAGGCTCAAGCATTACCTTTTCAGTATTGCCATATCTTTCATATAAGCGTACTACTATGCCTTTGCCATCTTCAGAATTCTTAATAGTTTCCACAATGACATTTTGATTATCTATGCTAATTAGCGGCTCAATTTTTATATCTTTTTCCACAATGATTAGCGGATTGTTGTACACATAGCCTGTTTTTACAACTTCTTGTATATCTTTACATACCTTTATAGCATATCCAAAACTATGCGCGCCCATATCGCACTCAGGGTCGGGATACTTTGGCGAGCGGAGTAAATTAAGGCTAATTACCCCATCTTTTACTCTATGCCCATATTTGCAGTCATTAAAGAGCGCAAAATAACTCTCTGTGTCGCCTAGCGCAATGTATTTATGCGCGCAAACTTCGTATTGCGCTTTTTCAATTGAGGTTTGGGTTTTGGTTGAGCGGTCAATAGAGCCAAATTGTATATCGCAATTTACCTTGTCGCTAAAAATAGTTGGCTCAAACTCTGCCCTTAGCATTTTATGCTTTTCATGCCAGTTAGCTTTGGTGTCAAAGTTTATCATATCGCCTAGCAAAATTACCTTTTGGCTTATGGTAGATTTATTGTATACATAATTGTTTTCCATAACTACGCTAAGTCCATCTATATAGCTATTTGTAGACACCAATGTTGCCCGCCTTGTGCGTTTTTTCATATAATTTCCTTTAATATCCCACGCATTATAATGCATCTTTGGGTCTTTATAAACTACAAGCTTATTAAGCTCGCCCTTGCAATACTCTATGTTTTTAACTTTGTCAAACACAGATACAATAGAACCCCGCTTATTAAAGATAACTTTTAGGTGATTATTTTCAATAAAAGTCTTTCCGCACTTTGCTTTGCCGTCCTCAACCACAAAATTGAGCGGACCTGAAGAGTATGGTTTTACATTAGCTCTATACCAATTATCATTATATTTTACAAAGTCATCTCTTTCAAATGATGTTGCATTAATTGCAGTTAAGCCTTTTTTACCCTCCATGCCCTCTAGCAAGCTTTTTTCCATAGCCATAAGCTTATGGTACATTTTTTCATAGCCTTCCACGCTTTCGGTATGCACTCTATTTATTGATGAGCCAGGTATTATGTCGTGGAATTGATAAAGCAGCATCTCTTTCCAAATTTCATCTAGGCTTTCTCTATTTCCTGTAACTGCTTGCAACCATTCCACATTGTGAAGAGCGTTTTCTATCAACCTATTATAAAGTTTATTTTTAGCTTGACTAGTAAGCGTTCCTTGATGCTTTTCCAAATATAATTCCCCTTGATATTTTTTAAGGGAGCATTTTTCAAGCTCTTCAAAGAAGTTTTGCGCAAAATCTTGCTTAACTACATTTATGCCATTTAGTTTTTTAACTCTCTCTAAAACTTCTAAATGCCCTTCGCCAGGTCCACCTGCGCCATCGCCTGCGCCATATATTAATAAAGCTTTGCCTGTTTCTTTATTTACATTAAGCTTGTTTGCTTTAGTAATATTAAAAGGCGTTGCGTCAGAGTTATAATTGCCTTCAGGCGCAATGTGCGATACTATCTCACTGCCATCTGCGCCTTGCCACACAAAGCTTTGCAATGGAAACTTATTATATGTATTCCAGCTAAGCTTAATTGTCATAAAATAATCTTTTCCGCACCCTTTCATAATTTGGGGCAAGGTAGCAGGAAAACCAAACACATCGGGCAGCCACACCGTACGCGAACGCACGCCCATTTCACTGACAAAAAACTTGTCGCCATACAAAAACTGCCTAATCAGTGACTCTCCGCTTGGCACATTGCAGTCACATTCTGTCCACATATTGCCTTGAATTTCAATGCGTCCGTTTGCTACATACCTTTTAACTCTTTCATACAACTCTGGCTGGTCTTTTTTTACCCAGTCAAACATTTGCGCTTGCGACGCGCCAAAGATATAATCTGGATATTTTTCAAAATTGGTTATTGCGGTAGCTAGCGTTCTTACCGCCTTTCTCCTTGTCTCTCTTACAGGCCACAGCCAAGCTAAGTCAAGGTGCGCGTGACCTATTGCAGTATACACCACAGAGTCATAATCTTTATCTTTTTCATAAGCAATTTTTATTACGCTTACTGCTTTTTTATAATCTTTAGCCGCAAAATAGCCAAAGCTTTTATTTAGCAATTTTTCTAGCTCTTCTTTTCTTTCTTTAGTGAGCAAATCATTATGCCCATGAGTTAACATTAAGAGAAATACAGTTAAGTAGTCATAAAAGTACCGTAAAGCTAAGTCATTAACTTCAGCAAGCACGGTATTTTTAATTTTTGCTCTTGTTACAAAATTTCCATTTATGCCATTATTTCCACAGTCAATAAGATAATCAATAATTTCTCCGCCTTTTGCACTTTTAGCAATTTCAGCAATTTGTTTTCCTACTCTTGGCTGCCCCGCCTCAATAAAAGATAAAATTTGCGTAAGTCCTTGAAGCACTGTGCCTTGCTTATCGTATATAGCTCCTTCGCCATTAAAGTTAAGTATGGCAACTATATGCTTGCCTTGACATTCTTTTGGCACTTGACCTTGCACTCTAAACCAGCAGCAGTCAAACCTGCCGCCCCATAGGTCGCCTTTTTTCATAGGCTTAAAGTCAAGCTTATTTACATCGTCGTACTTAATTGGCTCTTTGGACATATAGCCTTTGACAGACAACTTTGCTACTTCTTTATAGACTTTACCTTTAATTTGTAACAATCTCTTAATGTGAATGGGGTGACATAATAATCTTTCTAACATAATTTCATCTTATCCTTCGATGCTAACAGCACCTTTATGTAATGTTGCGTTTGCGCCCTTTTGGTTTGCCGCCTTAAGCGCAATACTTAAATTTTCATTATTTAAATTGTCATAGGCTATTTTATCAATTTCAGCTAAAACCGCGCCATAAAATGCGTCGCCTGCGCCTGTGGTGTCTATTGGTTTTACTTTGATGCTTTCTACCGTTTTACTTTGTCCGTTAAAATAAAACATACTGCCGCTTGCTCCAAGCGTTATAAGCAGTAGTCCTTTGCATTTTACTTTTTTTATTGCTTCATCTAAAGTAACTTCGCCAGTATAATCAAGTATTTCATCAATGGAAAATTTTAATATATCAGCGCTTTCAATAAACTCTCTATACACCCTAAATGCTTGCTCTTTAGTGTCATAAAGGTCATATCTAAAGTTTACATCAAAGCTAAAGAGCAGTCCATTTTTTCTTATCTTTTTTACCATTGCTCTAGCAAAGTCGACTCCTTTTTTTTCATTTAGCATAAGTGAACCTATATGCACTATGCTTAGATTATCAAAGGAATTAAAGTCTATCTCATCTATATCAATATTAAAATCAGCTGTATCGTGTCTAAAAAAGGTAAAATCCCTTTCGCCAAATTCATCTAGTGCAACAAATGCAAGTGTTGTATTGCGAATGCTGTCTTTTTGCAAAATAGCATAATCTAAATTAAATTTATCAATGGATTTTTCAATAAACCTTCCAGCGACATCATTGCCCACTCTGCCAATAAATGCAACTTTTGCGCCACACTGTTTTGCGTTTACCGCAACATTAAAGGGTGCTCCGCCTATAAACATTTGATAGGCATTATTGTTATCTCCTATCATATCTACAAGGATTTCGCCAATGCTAAGTATCATAAATACCTCCGCCATTTATTAATTAATGATACTTTACCGCCTATTTTTTGTCAACCTTGACTTTGCAATCATTGTGATATATCATTAATAAAAATAACATTTACGGAGATATATATATGGATAAAGCTACACTAGTAAAACAACCTGTTTTTTTTGAAAGAAATAGAGTATTTAGAGTTTATTTAGGCGGAAAGGGGTTTGACGCATTTTGGAACGATAACACAGGCGACAATATGTTCCCAGAAGAATGGGTGGCAAGCAAAGTTAAGGCAATTAATCCAAAATATTTTGGCCAAAGAGATGGTGTATCCAAAATAAAAGGCACTGATATCTTTTTTGACGACTTATTAAATGAGCATAGCAAAGAGCTTTTAGGGCCTAGAAAATATGATTGCTTAGTAAAATTTTTAGATAGCGCAATACGCTTGCCTGTACAAGTTCACCCAACTAAAGAATTTTCAAGAAAACACTTTAATTCAAATTATGGCAAAACTGAAGCGTGGCTTGTCGTTGCAACTAGACCAAACGCCAAAATATACTTTGGATTTAAGGATAAGATAACAAAAGAGCAGCTATCTAAGCTAGAAGAAAGAAGTGAAAAAGAAAAAGATGTTATGTCAACTATACTTGGCGCAGTGGACGCTAAAGTTGGCGATATGTATATCATAAACGCAGGACTAATTCATGCAATCGGAGCAGGTTGCACCATTATTGAAGTGCAAGAACCTACCGATTTTACCATACAGCCAGAAAGGTGGTGCGGCGATTACTACATAAGCTACCAAGAACGCTATATAGGGCTAGATAAAAATACCGCGCTTGATTGCTTTGATTTTGATTTGTATGGCGATAAAGCAATAAAGTCGGCTAAAATTACGCCCAAAGTTTGCTATGATAGTGCCGGGGTTAAAAAAGAGATACTTATTTCTTATGAACATACTCCTTGCTTTGCGCAAAACCGCTATACTATAAATTCTGGTGGCCTATTTACCATGGACTATGGCGTTTCTGTATGGATATGCTTACAAGGTCAAGCAAAGATTATAGGAGAAAACTATCAAAAAGACATTGCTAAAGGCGACTATTTTTACTTGCCCTATGTTGCGGAAAACAAATTTAGCATAACTAGCGACACAAATTGTGTTCTGCTTGAATGTCTGCCAAGCAAGCAAGATTAATACAAAAAAAGATGCCAAATTTGGCATCTTTTTTGTTAATCATAATTTTCGTTTGCATTAAAGCTGTTAGTTAATAATTTACAAATTTAATTTTACTATACACTCTAATGCCACTACGATTACTAACAACTTTAGCTTGAGCAGGTTATAAAAAATTATTCGTAAAAAATAATAAATTTTTAATTTAAATTTTTTTAGTAAATTGCTCAGCAAAATTTGGCGCTTTGCCAAGGTTTACCACTCTATCATGAGGGATATTGTGCTTTGTTATAAAGTCATAAATTTTATTTAGATTATTTGACCTTTTGACATTATGAGTGTCTGTGTTTGCAATGAACAAGCACCCTGTAGCAAGTATTTCGCCTATTACCTTTTCCATAATATTTAAATGCTTTATATTAATCTCAACATAAATGCCTTGCTCTGCGCAAAAAGTTGCTACCTTTTTACAGTCAACTTTCATATTGTGATTAATGTGCGCCAAAATATTTACCCGCCTTGATTTAAGCGCGGTAAGCAGCGCATTTGTGTTTTTTTCAATTAATTTTTTAGAAGAACCAAACCATTTTGCCAAAAAGCCGTTTCTAAATACAAAAGTAAAGACCTCTTTAAAATACTTTGGCTTTATATAGCGGTGAAATCCAAGTATGATGATATCCATTTTTTCCATAATGTCATCATAAATGTCAGTAGAGCCATCAAAGCTTATCAAGTCACCCTCATACCCTTGATAAATGGTTATATCAGGATATTCTTGCCTTAAACTCTCTATATCACAGCTAAGTTTATCGATTTTTGCCCGCGTTAAGCCCATAATCTTATTGGCAAGCCCATGGTCTGTTATGGCAATTTCTTTATACCCTTGTTCTTTTGCCATCTCCAGCAAACTTTTGGGCGAATTTAAGCCATCGCTATAATAGGTATGTGTATGATAATCTCCAAAAAACTTACTCAAAATGTTTTCTCCACATCAAAGTATCTAAAACTCTTTACTCTTGTTCTTTAGCGTCAGCTTGTAAAACTTCAGCTTCTTTTGCTTCTTGAACTTCATCTTCAGCTTCTTCTGTTTCTTGAATTTCAACTTCAGCTTCTGTGTCTTGAGCTTTACCTTCTTTTGCTTTTTTTGCTTCTCTAAGTTTTAACACAACGATTAGCGCAGAGATAATTACTCCTCCTAGCGGTATTAACCAATAAGGATGCCAAGTAATTAGCTCAACTAGCGATAAGATAACATACTCTAAAGCAGTGGCTACCAAAATAAAAGCAATTAAGCTCACAATGCGATGTTTTGCGTATATCCAATAAGATAACACAGTATCTGCGCCCGTTATTGCTATTGGCATAATTAAATACATTATCCACACTTTATCAATTTCCATTAAAGTGATAAGGCATAGATAAGCTAAAGTAAATACCATCGCTATGCTAACGGCAAGACTTATTCGCGGAATAACAACCTTACCTTTCTTTATGCAGTAAATCATAGCAAAAACAGTTAGCGCAATTAAAATAGCTACGGCGCATCCTATCCATATAAGCCATGAAGTGCTCCAAGCGTCTTTTACAAAACTTACTGTAAGGTAGGCAATTAGTGACGCTAAGATTATTGCTAAAGAAACAACAATGGGCAAACTACACTTTTTTTGCAAAATTCCTTTTTTGTCTTCCATACTTCCTCCCAAAGCGAGCCATATGCTCATTACTACCAATTATATTACCTACTTTGTGCCAATGTCAAGAGCCATTATTGCTTACCTATTTGATAAATGCTGTACTTTCGCTAGGCCGTTATTAAAAGATTAAAGTTTATCTACAAAAAACTTTGGCAAAACGCAAAGTGTATCATCAAACTCTATCCCTTCTGATTTTAGCATGCTTATTTGACATTTGCCGCCGCCAAAAGCAAAGTTGTTGGCAACGCGCCCATCTTTTGTAACTACTCTATGACAAGGTACTTTGCCAAAGTATGGATTTACATGAAGCGCCCAGCCAACTTGCCTTGCCATTTTAGGAGAGCCTAAACTTCTTGCAACCTGGCCATAGCTTGCCACTTTGCCATAAGGTATTTGTTTTACTTTTTCATAAACGCTTTCAAAAAATCCCATAAAACACTAGTTTTTGTCAGTTTTTCTTTGAACTTTCTTTTTATTGCCCTTTTCGTCTACAATGTAGGTGTTTTCAAGCTGACACCTTAAACTGCCCACGACGCTGTCAATATACTGCTGACGCAACAGCTTTTGCTCTTCTTTTTCCTTATCTGTAAGCCCTTCCGTTCTGCTTTTTCTGCTAAGAAAATTTATTCTTTCCAAATCTACCATGTTTTTTATCCTTTAATAATTGCTTCTAGCTTATAAATAGGCAAACCCTTTTTGCTAAATTTATCTTCATGCTCAGTTAAAATATTATCTTGTTCATTGCTGCTATGCAAGTTAAGTGATATTTTTTCCAGTATAAATCCATGCTTTGAAAATTGCTCTAAGCTATATTCAAAAAAACCTGCATCATCTGTCTTTTGGTATACTTTACCGCATTTTGCTAAAAACTCTTTATACATTTTGATATATCTTGGACTGGTAAGCCGTGTGTTTTCCGTTCTATTTTGAGGCAAAGGATTAGAAAAGTTAAGATAAATTTGAGTAATAGCATTTGGCTTTATGTATTTTGGCAAGTAAACTGCATTTATATTTAAGAATTTTACATTTTTTAAGCCAAGAACGCTAGCTTGCTCCATAGCCAGAGATTACTACATTTGTAATCTTTTCTATGCCAATAAAGTTTATATCAGGGTTTTTTATAGCCTTTTCACAAATAAATTTGCCTTTACCGCACCCAATTTCCATTTCCACCTTGTTATCATTGCCAAAAATTTTAACAAAATCTAAGTATTGGCTTTGTTTTACAGCTTCTTTAGCATTTAGGTTAGATAAAGATACTTCAATAAGATAATCTTTACACCTTAGCAATCTTTCATCTAAATTCCTTTTTATTCTCATTCGCATAAATTAAACTTTCCTTAGCCTTTTAGTGACATAATTTTACCTTAATTTTTAATAAAAATCAATGAACTATACCTTAAAAAACAGCTTGCCCTAAACTTAGAACAAACTGTTTTTAAAGTAAAAGTTTATTATTTAAGAGTGTACTTGCTTTACGCTTCTACTGCCTTTTCTTTTTTTGCCTTTCTTGATTTGTCACCAATGGAGAGAATAAGGTTTAAGAATATTCCAAAAATTGCTGCTCCAGCTATGCAAGGAACATCTAGTCCAAAGAAAGGTATGTTACCGCCAAAAGCGTAGTTGCCGCCTATTCCTATCACCATTATAGAAGCAATTACTGCTATATTTTTAGCGCTAAACATATCAACTTTTTTGTCTATCATAATGGCTATACCTTGAGCGGCAATTGCGCCAAACAGATAGATTTCAAGTCCGCCTATAACAGCTAGTGGAATTGCATATATGCCTTGAATGAGGGGAGTAAAGAAAGATATTACCATAGCCAAAATACCAGCTAGAAGCAGTACTGAAGTTGAAAAAACTTTAGTAATTGCCATTGTGCTTATGTTTTCGCCATAGTTTGTGCCAGCAGGTCCGCCAACAACGCCAGAAATCATATCGCATACGCCGTCGCCAACTAGGTTTATCCAAAGCTTATTTATCATGTTATACTTCATTTTTTTGCCTTTTTTATCAGCGACATCTTTTACATAGATATCAAGTTGATACATATGCGCCGTTGACTCAGGGATGGTAGCTATGGCAATTGGCATTATTGCAACTACTGCCGCTGCCGAAGCTTTTGGGAAAGTAAAAGCAGGCACAGCTATTATTCCATTTGCGGTATGAGCAGGGGATGCTGAAAGTAGTAGTGACTTATCTATTGTGCGGAATAAGCTATATTCTTCTCCGCCTATTCCTAATATAATGCCAGCAAGCACACAGCCTACTGCCGCGCCAAGAAGCAAAGGAAGTTGTCCCCAAATACCTTTTAGATACCTTGAAAATAACACAGTGGAAAGTAAAGTTGCTAGTGATACAACCCATACAGCCCAGCCCGTTCCTGCTTGCATTTGCGCCATATTTGGCGCTGCGTCGCTTAATGCGTTGCCTGCAAGAGTAAGTCCAATAATCATAGCAATAGAGCCAGTAATTGATGGGGGAAGTATTTTTTCTACAGCCTTTACGCCAAAGAATTTAATTAATAAACCTGCCGCAATGGACACAAAACCTGACATTATGATACCAAACTGAGCATAGGAAATAGCTTCAGGCGGCAACACACTTATTGCGCCGCTTTGCCATAACTCTAGCTGAGCAAGAGCTGCTGGACTTAGCTTTGCCATTATAGCTTCAGTGGACATTAAGCTAGCTACTGCCGTAAGGTAGGCAAAACTAGAGCCATAATATAGCGGTACTTTTTTACCAGTGATAAAGATAAAGCACACTGTTGCAAGACCGCTTGCAAATACCGTTGTGGAAACTTGGAATCCAGTAATTAAAGCAACAAGCACCGTTGCTGGAAACATTACTATAACTTGCTGTACAGCGTATAGGAATAATTTCCAAACAGGTGGGCGCTCTTCAGGAAGATATCCTGATGCGTGGTCGTTGCTGAACTCTTTTTTAAACCATTTTTTGATTTGTTCTGCATTAATTTTTTTCTGTTCAGTCATTTTTTACTCTCCTTTTGATTTTTTTACACTTGCTTTTTAATACCTAAATTATGCTATTTGTATTTTTTGCCGAAAAAAAAGACGATGCCTAATTTCGTCTGTCTTTTTTGTTTTTATTTATTTAACTTTTGCTTTTCATAAAAAAACACCCTGAACTGCTTTGCTTAAAGCTCTTAAAGGGTGTATTTACCTTTTACCTAAAAGCGCGGCAGTAACAACTTTATTATTTTTATTTAATAAAGTATAGCATTGTAAGGTAAAAATGTAAAGTAATATGTTTTATTTTGTAGAATAATTAGTTGCCAAGCTTACAATTGCTTGCGCTGCGCGCTCCAAACCTACACAGCTAGATAAAGTTATATGATAATTTCTTGCATTGCCCCACGCGCCGTGAGAATAATGCTCATGATACCTTTTTCTTTTTCTATCATTATATTTTATCATTTTGCGCGCTTGCTCATAAGGTATGCTATGCAACTTAGATATTCTTTTTATCCTCTGTTCTAAAGGTGCATAGATAAAGACATTAATGACATTATTTTTATCATTTAACACATAGTCAGCGCACCTTCCCACAATTACGCATGGGCCTTTTGCAGCTAAACTCTTTATAACCTCTGCCTGTGCAAAGAAAATTTCATCATGCAGCGGCGGCAGCTTTACATAAGATAACATACCATATGTAAATGCGCTTGGTGTTTTGTCTTGAGAACTTTCAATAGTTTGCTTGGAAAAACCGGTTTTTACGGCGGTAAACTCATTTACATTTTTGTCATAATAAGGAATATTGAGCTTTTTTGCCACCCTTTTCCCTATTTCCGCTCCGCCCGAACCAAACTCACGGCTTATGGTAATATTATAATTAGTCATACTCCCCTCCTAATTATAATATACCATATGTTATAAGTTTTTGTTAATGCCTTAATTTTTGCGCTTATCCATGGGCGTGTATTCTCTATTTTGTTGCACGCTCTTGTATGACGGACGAATTATTTTGCTTGATGTAGCTAGCTCCTCCAGCCTGTGCGCGCTCCAGCCTGATATTCTTGCAATTGCAAAAATTGGCGTAAACAACTCTTCAGGAAGTTTTAGCATTTGATATACAAATCCGCTATAAAAGTCTACATTTGCGCTTACGCCTTTATATATCTTCCTTTGATGCGTAATGAGGTCAATTGCTATCTTTTCTACATTTCTGTACAACTTAAACTCTTTAGTAAGTCCCTTTTCCTTAGATAGTTTTTCTACTGATGACTTAAAAATTTCTGCTCTAGGGTCGGATAGAGAGTAAACAGCATGGCCTATGCCATAAATTAGCCCAGAGTTGTCAAAGGCTTCTTTTCTAAGTATTTTATTTAAATAGTGAGTAATTTCATCTTCATCATTCCAATCTTTTACATTGGCTTTAATGTCTTTAAACATTTGCGTAACTTTTATGTTAGCGCCGCCATGCTTTGGCCCTTTTAGAGAACCAAGCGCCGCCGCTATTGCCGAATAAGTGTCTGTGCCTGATGAAGTTACTACTCTTGTGGTAAAAGTTGAGTTGTTGCCGCCACCATGCTCTGCGTGTAACACTAGCGCCATATCAAGCACTTTAGCTTCTAAGCTTGTATATTTAGAGTTTAATCTCAGCATATGCAAAATATTTTCCGCAGTGGAAAGCTCTGGTCTTGGCTCATGTATAAAAAAGCTGTGCTTTTCTCTTATATAATAGTCATACGCTAAGTAGCCATATACAGCTAGCAAAGGAAATACCGCTATAAGCTGCAATGATTGACGCAAGACATTTGGAATATCTATATTGTTTGCTTTTTTGTCGTAAGAATAAAGCATAAGCACGCTTCTTGCAAGGGAGTTCATCATATCGGCGCTTGGCGCTTTCATAATGATATCTCTTACAAAAGTGTTGGGCAGTGTGCGATAATCGGCTAAAAGTTTTTCAAAGTTTGCAAGCTCTTGGCGCGTTGGCAACTTTCCAAATAAAAGCAAATAGGTGATTTCTTCAAATCCGAATCTATCATCTGCCATAAACCCTTCAACCAAATCTTCCACATCGTATCCGCGATAGTAAAGTTTTCCATGGCTGGGTATAGCCTTGTCGCCCACATGTTTTTTTGCGCTTATTTCAGAAATTTTTGTAAGGCCTGTCAAAACGCCTTTTCCGTTTAGGTCTCTCAATCCGCGATTTACTTTGTTTTCTATAAACAATTCCGTCGGTATATTTTGGCTAAGTATATGCTTGTTGGCAAGTTCTAATATTTCTTCTGTTATTCTTGAACTATTTCTTTTCATATAGCCTCCTTATTTTTTTCATTTTGAATGTTGCTTTTCTGTTAAAAAGTGCTTCTTTTTTCATAGGTTTATTTTACTTGGAATATAATAAGTCACGCTTTATAAAAAGCGAAAGGTGGACAAACTACCATGTAAAAGCATCAGAAAATCAACAATATCACACTGTTTTCATTTGTTAATGTGCAAATTATACTATAATTGTATTGCCATGTCAAACTTTTTTATTATGCAAGGAATAGCGCTATAAAGAATTTTGTTTTATTTAAATTTGAAAGAGAGATTATAAAAAGCGTTTTACTTATTCAAGCTTTAAGCGTAAAGATATAGTGATAGTTATGCATCTGTCTTTTAATTTTACAGGTTTATCTAGCGTGGTTATAGAAATACACTTTCTTATAGTATCATAGTCAATGCTATGGTGGGGAGAGGAAGAAAAATTGCAACCAATTCTGGTAATTTTGATATCGGGTTTTATTTTTTCCATTCTCTCCCCCCTTAAAAGTTATATAATATATGATTTAAGAAGGGTAGTTTGATATAGTGATTTTTTTAAATTTCTATTCATTTCCTATAATATATACTTCCAATAGAGCTTAATAAAAACAAGGCTAGCTTACTTTTCTTAAGGTCAATTCATATATGCCGTCATCTGTAGTAAGTGTCAATTCTTTAGGGGCATCGACACCAGTTGGGTATGTAATGTCCACTGCGTTTTCCAACTCTAACAGGAGCGTTTCGCCAATAAGATATATCAGACTCTTTTCCATATGGACCTCCTTTTACACCAAACTACCCAAGATAAGTTTAATTGATTTTAATTATATTATCTATCAAATTTACGCTGCGCTTGTAGCTTAATATAACTAGTTTTGTCGCTTTTTGGCGAATAATTAAACAAGTGATATAAAAGTTAGGGAATATTAAATTCTTTATGAAATTTTTGTATTAAAATATAGTTTTCTGTGTAAAAGGAGCAAAAATTTAATAAAACCCTTAATTATATTAAAAACAGCAAGCCAAGGCAGCCCGATAATAAAATTATAAGTATAGTTGGAATATTTTTCTTTCTTATCTTTTTATAAATAAAGCTAAGGACAAATAAGATTGCAATTATAATTATGCTAAGGTAGGATATCTCTTCTTTTACAGGATAAACCTTAATTACGGAAAGAAGAAGAGAAAGGCCTGTAAAAATAATTAGCCCTACCACAACAGGGCGCATACCTTTTAGCGTTGCTTGAACATACCTATTTTTAATAAAGTTTTTAAGGGCTATTGCAATGATTAGTATTATTATAAATGAAGGTAGAACCACACCCAAAGTTGCAATAATTGCGCCAAGGATACCCCCTTGTGAAGAGCCTACAAATGTTGCCATATTTATGGCGATAGGCCCAGGCGTAGATTCGCTGATGCCAATATAATTTAATAGCATATCTTCGCTTATCCAGTTGTGGTTTATGCAAACTTCTTTAATTATAGGTATCATTGCATAACCGCCGCCAAAAGAAAACAAACCTATCTTAAAAAACTCCCAAAACAAAACTAAGTATATCATTTTTTAGGCTCCTTTTTTGCCAAGAAGCCAAAGATGATTAGCCCTAAAAACCCGCCTATTAAAATAAAATAAATGGTGGAAAAACTCTTTGAAAATATGCTTAGCACTGCCATTATAAGGATAATAAGTATAGTTGCTGTCACGCTGTACCAAGTTTTTTTCATTTTTCTAAACATTCTAATGCCAGCTGTCGTTATAAGGTACACAACAGCACATTTTATGCCCATAAAGATTGCAGCCACTACTTTGTTTTGAATAAATTTGTCAAAAAATAAGCTTATTGAAAAAATAATAATAAGCGATGGCAAGACAACGCCCAGCGTTGCAAGCACACTTCCAAACACGCCTTTTATTTTATATCCGCAATATGTTGCCAAATTTATTGCAATTGGACCTGGGGTAGACTCAGCTATTACTATGATGTCATTGATCTCTTCTTCCGTCATCCAGCCTTTTTTATCGGCAACTTTTTCTTTAATTAAAGAAATCATAGCGTAACCGCCGCCAAAGGTCAAAAGCCCCAGTAAAAAAAATGTAGAAAACAAGTCCCAGTATTTGTTTTTCAAGTACAGCCTGCCTTAAATAATAATATATTAAATTGTAGCATTTTTAGACCTTGATGTAAAGGTTTTGCCTTAAGGAACCTAAGCATAACAAATGTGAAACAAATTTAAGACGGTATAAAGTTTTTAGCTTTGTTAAACATATCAGCAGTAATATGGCAGTACCCATTAGGGTTTTTATCTAAATACTTTTGATGATATTCTTCTGCTCTATAATAATTAATTAACGGCATAACTTCTATCTCAAGCAGTTTTGAATATAAATGTGACAGCTCTTTTACTTGGTCAAGTATAACTTGTCTGTAATCTTCGTCTTGATAATATATTCCCGTTCTGTACTGTGCGCCAACATCGTTTCCCTGGCGGTTTTTGCTAGTTGGGTCTATGGTTTCAAAAAATAGCCAAAGTATCTCTTTTAAACTCACTTTTTCTGTATCATAAGTGACTTTTACTGCTTCAGCATGGCCTGTGTTTCGCCTACATACATCTTCATAGGTTGGATTTTTTGTTTTGCCGTTTGCGTAACCAACTTCTGTGTCCACAACTCCATTAATTAGCGACAAAAATTTTTCCGTTCCCCAAAAACATCCGCCCGCAAGATATATGGTTTTTTTGTTTTTCTCTAGCATAAATACCGCCTAAATATTATTTTATGTCATTTTTAGCTTTTGCAAAAACCTGCTAGTTTATCAAAATTTTTTATTATCTTTGCTCTATTTTGTCTCCACAAATTGAATTTTCATGCCATTTGGGTCTGTTATAAAGAAAAAGCTAGTATTGGCGTTTGGACTATAAGGACCGTCTGCTGTTATGCCTTTACTTACAACATAGTCAAGCTTTTGCTGTAAGGACTTAGTTTTAAATCCCCACGATATATCCTTTCCAATGTTTATATTTGAATTTCCATTACAAATTAATTCAATTTTTGTTCGTCTCTTGCCTAAAAAAGCAATTTCTATGCCATTTTCTGCATTAAATTTGCTAACTAAATTAAGTCCTACAATTTCTTGATAAAACTTAAGCGATTGCTCCATATCCTTAACTCTTAAAGTGCTCCAGCAAAATTCCATTAATAAATCTCCTAAATTAAATATACCAAAAATAGTATACCATATTGATACAATTTCTACATTTATTTTAACAAATAGCAGTATATATGCTTGTCAGAATTTTAAAATATGGTAATATATTAGTGAAATCTATATTAAAGGAGATAAAAATATGAGAGGATTTGGTGTAATTGAAAAAGGTAAGGTAGGCTGGATAGAAAAACCAGATTATATATGCGGCCCAACTGATGTTATTTGCCGTCCGCTAGCGTTAGCTCCATGCTCATCTGATGTTCATTCAGCAATGGAGATGGAAGGACCGCACCTAAAAAACAGAATACTTGGCCATGAGGCTATTGGCGAAATTATTGAAGTTGGCTCAAGCGTAAAAGACTTTAAGATTGGCGACGCCGTAGTTATCCCTTGTACAACGCCCACTTGGACGCACCCTGACATTCAAGACGGAACGCACCAAGACGCAGGCGGACTATTTACAGGCATTAATTTTTCATCTTATGAAGACGGCACATTTGCAGAACAAATAAAAGTAAGGTCTGCTGACATGAACTTAGCTCATCTTCCAAAGAGTGTTTCTCTAGAGCAAGCTATTATGGCAGTTGACATGATGACAACAGGTTTTTATGGCCCAGAGCTTGCAGAAGTTAAGTTTGGCGATACCGTAGTTGTATTTGGCATAGGCCCTGTTGGACTTATGTCAGTAGTTGGCTCACGCTTACGCGGCGCTTCCCGCATTATTGCCACCGGGACTAGACCAAACTGTGTAAAACTTGCAAAAGAATATGGCGCAAATGAAGTGCTTAGCTACAAAGAAGGCGACCTTGTGCAACAAATTATGGAGCTTACAAATGGCAAAGGCGCAGACGCTTGCATAGTTGCAGGAGGCGGAATGGAAGCTCTAAATAACGCCGTTGCAGTAGCAAAGTTCGGCACTGGCAAAATAGCCATGCTTGAAGTTATTACAGGGGAAGCAAATATGGTGCTAAACAATGCTTACATAGCAGGATTTTTAGCGCACAAAACTATAAAAGGCGGACTATGCCCAGGCGGAAGGAAGAGAATGGAAAGACTTATTTCCATGATTGAATACGGGCGCTTAGACCCATCACTTATGGTAACTCATAAGTTTAGAGGACTAGACGCTATTGAAGAAGCCTTTGACCTAATGGTTAAAAAGCCAGCAGACCTAATCAAACCTGTTGTGCTTTTTGACTAATCTAAAAAGCATATAAATAAAAGCTGTGCCATAAAGCTTGGTACAGCTTTTATTTTTTCTCAATTTTATAATAAAAACACACCTAGTTTTAGGTGTGTTTTTATGTTGGCTCCCCCTGTCTGATTTGAACAGACGACCTAGCGGTTAACAGCCGCTCGCTCTAACCTGCTGAGCTAAGGAGGACTAATTTTATGGC
>JAAYOD010000051.1 GCA_012520515.1 Clostridiales bacterium | reverse complement strand
TGGCGGAATTGGCAGACGCGCTAGACTTAGGATCTAGTGAGCAATCGTGGGAGTTCAAGTCTCTTTATCCGCACCAAGAGAAACCGTCTAGAAATAGACGGTTTCTCTATTTATGCCTATTAATTTTTTAATGTTTAAAATAAAACTACTTGGAATAATACTATTATTTAGGTATAATAAATATATAATCAATATGTACAGATAGAGGTGATTTTTTGATTAATTTTAGAGATATGGGCGGAATAGTTACAGCGGACGGAAGAAAAATTAAAACAGGCCTGCTTTTTAGAGCTGACACCATTAGACCACGCAACAAAAAGCAATTACAATATTTATTGTCGCTCAATCTAGATTATATTATAGATTTACGTAACCCTTATGAGATAGAAAAACACCCCAATTTTATTCCTGAAGGGGCAAAATATATAAATGCGCCAGTGCTTATTGATAAAGTGGATAGCAATGTAGTTCCAAAGAGCATAAGATTATATTTTAAAACGGCTGTAAAAGAAGAAGTAGAAAAAGACATTATTGAGTTTGCTGAAACTTATAAGGATATGCCTTACGCAACAAAAGCGTATACTCACCTTTTTCAAGCTATGAATGAGCATAAAAAAATTGCTTTCCATTGCGCAGCAGGCAAAGACAGAACAGGTATTGCGGCAATGATTGTGCAACTTGCTTTAGGTTGCACAAAAGAAAGCGTGATAGAAGAGTATTTGAAAAGCAACTACTATCGCAGGCGTTTTAATAGAATAAGATATTTTCTCTTATCTCTGCTTATTAAAAAAAGATTTTTAAGAGATTATTTTGTGGCGTGTGCTTACGCTCATAAAAGCTATATTGAAAGCGCGCTAAAGGCAATAAGTGACAAATATGCTGCTATTGAAGAATTTTTATTGAATGAGTATGGTATTACCAATAAAGATATAGACAGCTGGAAAGAATTTTATTTAGAAAAGGACAACTAAAGTTATGCAAGACCAATTTTCCAAAACGGAATTATTGCTAGGCAAAGATGCTCTAGATAGGCTAAAAAATGCAAGATTAGCTGTTTTTGGTTTGGGCGGAGTGGGCGGAAATGTAGTAGAAGCTTTGGCAAGAAGCGGAGTAGGCGCTTTAGATATAGTAGACAACGACAAAATAGTATTATCCAATCTAAACCGCCAAGTTTTTGCAACACATAGCACGCTTGATATGTATAAGGTAGACGCAGCAAAAGCCCGTATACTTGACATTAATCCTGAGTGTAAAGTTATTACATACAATGTTTTTTATAGCAAAGAAAGTTCTTCAAATTTTGATTTTGCAAAATACGATTATGTAATTGACGCAATTGATACCGTTAGTAGCAAAATAGCTCTTATAGAGCAGGCTAAAAAAACAAATACGCCAATAATTAGCGCAATGGGCGCAGGCAACAAGGTAGACCCTACTTTGTTTACAGTAAGCGATATTAGCAAAACTTCAGTGTGTCCGCTTGCAAGAGTTATGCGTAAGGAATTAAAAGACAGGGGTATTTATAGCCTAAAAGTAGTTTATTCCAATGAAAAACCAATTCCGCCTAAAAATGTAGAGCAAAGTTTGTCCACAAATAGAAAGCAGACAGTTGGAAGTTGCGCTTTTGTGCCATCTGTGGCAGGACTTATTATGGCAGGCGAAGCAATAAAAGACATAATAAAATAGAAAAAAATCACAAAAGAAAAATTTTGGGGGAGATACAATGTTACAACTTAAAGATATTTGCAAAGTATATGGCGATGGCGAAAATAAGGTAATAGCTTTAGATAACTTAAGTGTAGAGTTTGCAGATAGCGGGCTTACATCTATACTTGGGCCAAGCGGTTGTGGCAAAACCACACTACTTAACATTATAGGCGGACTGGATAAATATACTTCAGGTGAACTTATTATAAACGGCGTATCTACAAAGCAGTATAAAAACGCCGATTGGGATACATATCGCAACAACAATATAGGTTTTGTCTTTCAGACATATTACCTAATTCCCCATCTAAATATACTAGAAAATGTTATGCTGGCTATGGACCTATCAGGATTGAGCCATAAAGAGCAAAAAAGGCGCGCGTTAGAAGCGCTGGACAAAGTCGGTGTCAAAGACCAAGCTAAGAAAAAGCCAAAACAGCTCTCAGGAGGTCAAGCGCAAAGAGTAGCTATCGCAAGAGCGCTTGTTAACAATCCCGATATCATTCTTGCCGATGAGCCAACTGGCGCGCTAGATAGCGAAAATTCTGTGCAAATTTTGGCGCTACTTAAAGAAATATCCAAAAAATCACTAGTTATATTAGTTACGCACAATCAAGAGCTTGCAGAGCAATATTCTGACAGAATTATAAAGATAAAAGACGGCAAAATACTTTCTGACGAACATATTTATCCTGAAAATTCTATCTATAAAAATCAAGAAAAAATAAGTGGGAAAAAAATTAAAAAACCCACTATGAAAATGCTTTCTGCTTTCAAAATGAGCATTAAAAACCTTTATTATAAATTGGGCAGAACGGCAATAACTGCCATAGCGGGCTGTATAGGAGTAGTTAGTATTGCTATTATTTTAGCATTTAATGCGGGCTTTTCTGCCTATGCTAAAAGCTTTGAAAGAGATTCTCTTTATAAATATCCCATTACGGTGTCTAAATCAGATTCAAAACTAGTAGAAATAATGACTAAAATAGCCAAAGGCGATGACATAGATACTTCAGTCATTGATATGGACCAAATTTTAGATATGCTTAAAGACCCAGAAGAAGATAAAAAAGCATATACCGATGAGCAAAAAATATTTATGCAAGAGCAGATATCTGCTATGATGCGCAATACCAATAATCTTCTTAAAAGCAATGATACCAAACTTTTAAAAGAATACATAGACCAAAACTTTGACCATTCGCTAGCTACTGTAAAGTATGACTATAATTTAAACCTTAATGTTTTTAGAACAGATTATAAGGATGATAACTTGACAGGATATACAAAGCTTAACCCATATTCTGATAGAATGATATCAAGTTTTGACAGCCTAATGTCCATTTTGGGCGGTAAAGGCTCAAATGCTTTATCTGATAAGGATTTGGAAGATATTATAACAGTTATGAATTCTATAAATATTTGGGATATGATGGTAAATGATAATGAAGTTTTAAAGTCGCAATATGATGTCATAGCTGGCGCATTACCAAATGACCAAGTAAAAGACGGCGTATATGAAATTGCGCTTGTGGTAGATAAATACAACCAAATCACTGATAATATGCTCTATGCATTAGGGTATATAGAGCTTATGAGTATGTTTGGCGATATTATTAGTGAGTTTCTTAACTTAGATATCAAAACCCCTATGCCTGAAGAATATTCTTTTAAGGATTTTTTAGGCAAGGAATTTAAGTTAGTGCTGGAAAAAGATTTTTACAAGTTCAATGCCCAAAGTAACTTGTATGAGCTAATTACCGATAAAGCTGAAAGTGTAAATAATATCACTGACAACGCCGTGACTTTACGAATAGCAGGCATTTTAAGACCTAAAGAAAATGTGTCAAATGGCAGTATAAACGGCGTTATTGGGTATACTGAAAGATTAGCTAAGTATGTTATAAATCAAACCAACCAATCAGATATTGTAAAAGCGCAGCGGTTAGATTATGAAAAATATAAAGAAAAAACCACAAATGAAGAAGTGGTTGCTTTGCAAAACGCGTTAAAAAAAGGCGAAATGAAAGAAGAAGACTTAACCTTCCAGCAAAAAATGCTTTTAGCTAGCGCAATGACGGCGCAAATTACTAGCGTTATTACAGGAGAGAAACTAGAAGAAGCAGAATACCATCGTATGCTAAAACGATTGGGTGCAGAAGATGTAAACTCACCTGAAAGCATTTATTTTTATCCAAAATCAGTGGCAGCTAAAGAAGATGTAGTTAGTTTTATTGAAAAATATAATGACAAAATGCGCGAATTGTATGATTTAGGTCAAGCAAGTGATGATAATTCTGTAGAATATGTCAATGAGCTGGATGATATTATGAATTCTCTAAACGGTATGATAAACACAATTACATATATTTTGGTGGCAATAACTTGTTTAGCTGTTATAGTATCGCTTTTTATGGTGGGAATTATTATGTATATATCGGTGCAAGACAGAACTAAAGAGATAGGCATTTTGCGAAGTATGGGGGCAAGGAATTTAGATATTCTTAACATCTTTAACACAGAAACGCTTTGCCTTGGGTTTATTTCAGGGGGAATTGGAGTAGCGTTCAGTTATATATTAAAATATCCTATAAACGCGCTTCTTAAAGCATACCTTGGAATATCCAACCTTATTACGCCTATTTGGTGGAACTCTTTATTGCTTATAGCGGCATCTGTGATACTTACGCTTATATCCGGCGCTATCCCTGCCATAGTGGCGTCTAAAAAAGATCCCGTAGTTGCGCTAAAAGCCGAATAAAAATAAAACTTTTTAGAATATATTTTTTAGTCTTAGCAGAAAATAGTATTATGAGAAAAAAAATTGTAATACTATTTTTAATTTTGGCAACAGCTTTTTTAGCTTGCGGATTTGCACCTAAAGAAGAAAAAAGCTATATCAAGTGGGTAGATTGCAATGTGCCTTATCAAGTTTTGCAAAGGGCATATGAGCTAGATGTAAAATATCACGATAGCGATAAAGTTGAGTTTGACTTTGAAAAAAGCTTAGCTTACCTTGCCACCAAAAATGGCAATAAGTTTAATGTAAAAACAGATTTAAAGCGTCTAGGTGAATTGGAAAAAGCTTTGTTAAACGACAAGAAAATAGACGATTTTTATGGAGGAAATAAGTATTATAAGTACTATGTAGAAAGCTATGAAGCAATTTTTAGCCAATTTATAGGCGAATATATAGATACATCAACTAATGAAAAATGTTATGGGCTAAAGAACTATCACCCCATAGCAGCTAATTTTTGGTATAGCCACTATGACGATTTTGGCGTATCACGCTCATATGGCTTTAAGCGGAAGCACTTAGGACACGATATTATGGGTTCTGTTGGTACGCCAATAGTAGCTGTTGAAGATGGTATAATTACCGATATTGGTTGGAATAAATATGGCGGCTGGCGGCTTGGCATACGCTCACTTGACAACAAACGTTCTTATTATTATGCGCACTTAAGAAAAGGTCACCCTTATGCTGAAAACATAAAGAATGGCGATAAGGTGGCGGCAGGTCAAGTCATTGGATATTTGGGCGTAACGGGATATAGCGCAAAAGAAGATGTCAATATGAAATGCAAACCTCACCTCCATATAGGAATGCAGCTTATCTTTGATGAATGCCAAATTCAAGGACCAAAAGAAATTTGGATAGATATGTATCAAATTACAAAGTTTTTATCAAGTAATAGAGCAAAAGTAGTTAAAGACGGCAAAAACTATAAAAGTATCAATCTAAAAAGGAGCATAGACTAATAATTTGCCCATTTTTTACCGTTATGGTATAATATTGAAAAATGTTAGCTAAAGGCGGTAATAAATGACCAAAGATTTTTGCAAAACCCCAAGTTTTTATAATAGTCAAGAAGTTTTTAAAAAATTCCTTGGACAGTCTTCATATTATTTGGCGTTGCAACAAGGACTTATAAAACTAATAAAGATTACAAACTCCAAAAAATTGCTGGAGCTTGGTTTTGGCACAGGACAAACGGCAATAACAGTTGCAAAGAATGTTGCCGCAAAAATTACCGCAGTTGATATGCGTCAAGAAATGGTGGGAGTTGGCAACAACTTAGCTAAGGAAAACAATGTAGAAAATATCCACTTTATGTCAGGCGATATGACAGAGTTTGTAACAAACGACTTGCAAAACTTTGACTTTATCTATATGATTTATTCATTCCATCATATAGAAGACCCCTTGCAAAATAAAATAGTTTTTTTGCAAAACTGCTACAACAATATGAGCGCGGGAGCGTACCTTTGCGTAGGCGAAACTTTTATAGCTGAAGTAAATGCTATGGACGGCACAGATTCCGGAGTGCTTAACTTTTTTGAGAAAAGGGGAGCAGAAGGCTATGCCTCTACCTTTTGGAAAAGTCTAAATGGTCTTAGCAAAGATGATATAGACTATGCTAATGAAGTGGCGTCTTATTGCGGACAAATGGAAATTAATGCAGGCAAATTAGTTGCTATAAGAAATAATGAGTATTTGGTAAAGAGAAGCTGGCTTGTAAATCATGCAAAAAAGATAGGCTTTGAAGTAGTTATTGATAAACAAGTTAACACCATTGGTGATGCTATAATATTATTAAAAAAAGTTTAAATTGCAAGGAGATTAGAAAAATGAACATAGACGATTTTAAGAAAGCAAAAATTGTAGCAATGAAAGAGCGTAATAAAAATGCCGTTTTGGCGCTAGAAGCAGTAATTAGTAAGCTTATGCTTATTACAATAGAGAAAAGGGCAAAAGGCGAGAAAGTCACTGAAGGCGAAACGCTGGCTATTTTGCAAAAGGTGGAAAAAGAGTTGTTAGAAGAAAGAGAAAGCTGCGTAAAGGCGGGGCGGGAAGAGCCTATTGCAAAGCTAGACGAACAGCTAAAGACAATAAGAAAGTATTTGCCCAAAATGCTTGACGAAAATGAGATTAGAGCAATTATATTACAGCTTGACGACCGCTCTATCCCAGCTGTTATGAAACACTTTAAGCAAAACTATCAAGGCAAGTGCGATATGAGAAAAGTAAATGAGATATTAAAGTCTTTGTAGACTTTGTTAAAGTTATTAAAAGAGAATGCCTTGAAGGCATTCTTTTTTGTTTTTTTAAGGTTGTTTTGTTTATTGCTAAAATAGTAAGTTTTAAGGTATAATAAAGTGTAAACTATATAAAGGGAATGATAAATATGCCAGAGGTTAAAACATTATTGCTGTGGGGTATAGGAGCTGTTATCCTTGCAATAATTGGCGGGGTGCTTTTGCTTATAGCAAAAAAGCAAATGAAAAAACTGGATAGAGATAAAAAATAAAGCTATTTTTAAGAATTAAAATTATAATAAATATGTTAAGGAAAATTAATAAATATAGGAAGGGTAAAGTGAAAAAATCTTTCAAGATAATAATAGGTATTGTATTTATAATTGTATGTTTGCTGGCGCTTACAGGATGCGACAGTAGCCTTGATAAAGCATATAAGCAAGCTGTCGAGAATGGCTTTGTGGGTACGCAAACAGAATGGCTGGCTAGTTTGACAGAAGGTAAGTCGGCATATGATATTGCTGTAGAAGAAGGTTTTGTAGGAACAGAAGCTGAATGGCTTGCAAGCCTTAAAGGCAAAGATGGCAAAAATGGCAAAGATGGTTTTGACGGCAAAGACGCTCTAAGTCCTACCATTGAGGAAATCTATCAAGCTGCCAAGGAACAAGGGCTAGTAGATAGCTTTGATGAATTTTTGAAAAAATACCTTGAGGTAAATTTAAATAGCATAGAACTTGCCGCCAATATAGCTATGAGAAGCTCAGTCAGCGTTTACTGCACATCGTCGGCAGGCTCAGGCGTTATTTATAAACTGGATAAAGAAAAGGGCGACGCGTATATAATCACAAATCATCATGTTGTGTATGAGGCAAGTCAGCCAAACAAAATTGCTAAATCGATAAAGGTATATTTATATGGAAAGGAGTATGGCCCAGATTCCAATTCTCAATTCAAAGAGGGCGAAGACCTAAATTATTCTATACCTGCTCAATTTATAGGCGGTTCTACAACCTATGACATTGCTGTCCTTAAGGTAACAGGAAGTGAGATATTAAAGAGCTCTACCATAGTAAGAGCTATTAATATAGGTAATAGCAACCATGTGCCCTTAGGCTCAACAGCAATAGCTATCGGCAATCCATCCGCTAAAGGCTTGTCTGTAACTTCAGGAATTATTAGCGTGGATTCAGAGCATATAGTTATGCGTACAGTAGATGAAACAGATACAGTAGCGTTTAGAGTACAGCGCACTGACTCTGCCATAAACAGAGGTAACAGCGGTGGCGGATTATATAACATAAATGGAGAGCTAATAGGTATAGTAAACGCAAAAATTGCTAGCAGTGAAATTGAAAATATTGGCTATGCTATCCCTGGCAATATAGCAATAGGCGCGGCGCAAAACATAATAGACAATTGTGACGGTGTGCAAAATGTAAAAATTAAAAAAGCCATTCTTGGAGTTACTGTCAGAACAACTTATTCAGATGTTATAGATGATGACCAAACGTTTTTAAATATCGTTAATGAAATAACAGTAGATTCTTTTAGCGAAAATAGCATCGCTGAAAGCGCAGGACTAGAAATAGGCGACAAACTCATTAAAGTATCAATGGGAGGCGTTGAGTATGAGCTTAACAGATTATTTATTTTGTCTGACCTATTGTTTAGCGCAAAAGAAAACGACATTATTGTTATTACTGTGGAAAGAATGGCAGATGGCGAAGCGGTAGAAATACCTGTGGAAATAAAAATAACTGCTTCTAGCATAACTATAATAGACTAAAACCAACTGTAACTTGCTGTATGAATATAAAATTATTCATAAAATAGTGCATAAATGCAAAATTTATACACATAACACAGCTGTTTATAAAAATATTTGCATAAAAATTGATTTTTTATAAAAAAATGCTTGCTATTAAAAGAATATAGTGCTAAGATAAAAATACAAAAATTTTTATGTAAATAGGAGATTAACAATGAAAAAAATTATTACAGTGGTTTTAAGTGTGGCTATAATTATAGCATGCGCGCTGAGCTTGACCGCTTGCTCAGGTATCAAAGACGCTACGCCTGAAGGCATTCAAAAGTATGGCAAGCTTGTAGTAGCTACCAATGCTTTTTTCCCACCATTTGAGTATTATGAAGATGGCAAAATCGTAGGCTGGGATATTGACATAGCTCAAGCTCTTGCTGAAAAGCTAGGAGTAGAACTAGTGATAGAAAATATGGAGTTTGACTCTGTTCTACTTGCTCCAGGTACCAACAAAGCGCATATTGCTATGGCAGGTATAAGCTATAGTGAAGAAAGAGATAAATCCCTTGACTTTTCAGTAGGCGTATTTAACTCATCTCAAGTAATAATCGTCCAAAACAACAGCACTATAAATGGCCCATTTGACCTAGGCGGAAAAAATGTAGGTGTGCAAGCTGGCACTGTTGGACAACTTCTTGCCGAAATGGACCCTGATTGGGCGGGCGAAGGCGACGATGCAGCTCTTGCAGCTCCAGGCAATGTTCAAAAGTATTCCACTGGAGCAGAAGCAGTTCTTGCTTTGCAACAAGATAAAGTTGATGCGGTAATTATTGATAAATATCCTGCTGAAAACTTTGTAGCAAACTATGATGGAATCAAAATTTGCGAAACATCTGTTTATGATGATGAGTATGCTTTTGCCGTTAAAGAAGGCAACAAAGCGCTTGTAGAATGGATAAATGCGGCTATAGCAGAAATGAAAGAAGACGGCACTTTTGACAAAATAAATGAAAAGTATTTTGGCAAATAACATTTAAGCTAGACAAAATAAAAATTGTAATGGGAGATTTGTTTTCTAATCTCCCATTACTAAAGGAAAGAAAGTGAAATTAGATTTAACTATAATTTTTAATGAAAAGACAATGTTGCTTTTGGTAAAAGCATACGGTTGGACTTTGGCCATAACTGTTATGGCGCTTGTTATTGGTATTATAATAGGAACAATTTTAGCAATTTTTATGGTGTTGCCCAAAACAAACATTGTTAATAAAGTGCTAAATAGTTTTGCCAATATCTATTTGGCTGTGGTAAGGGGTACGCCTTTGCTTGTACAACTTATGATTATTAGCTTTGTCATTTTCGCCGATGTGATTTTCTTTAATCGTACAGTGTCGCCTTACCTAATTGCAACTATTGGTTTTGGAATAAATAGTGGAGCTTATGTAGCTGAAATAATGCGCGGCGGCATACTTAGCGTAGATAAAGGGCAAATGGAAGCGGGCAGGTCGCTTGGTCTTGGCTATGGACAGACTATGAAGTCTATTATTCTGCCGCAGTCAGCAAAAAATATTTTGCCGTCACTAGGCAATGAAGCAATAGCGCTTATTAAAGAAACATCAGTTGCGCTTGTTATTGGCGTTAGTGAATTTTTTACTACAATAAAGAGTATTGTCAATACTTCTTATAATGTAGTAACACCATATTTGTTTGCCGCTATTATCTATCTTGTTACAGTTATGGCAATGACGGCGTTATTGAAAAAATTTGAAAAAAGGTTGAGAAAGAGTGATGGAAAATAATGAAAAGGTATTAATTTCAACCAGAAATTTAGTAAAAATTTTTGATGTTGTTAAAGTTTTGGACAATATAGACATAGATATTTTAGACGGGGAAAAAGTGGTTATAATAGGACCGTCGGGAAGCGGAAAGAGTACGTTTTTAAGATGCCTTAACCTTTTGGAAATACCTACTAGCGGATTGGTGGAATTTAAAGGAGAACCGCTCTTTAAGTGCTATTCAAATTTTGTGAAAGAAGAAATAAAGCAAGCAAAAAAACAAGCAAGAAAGCTAAGTAAATCTTCAAGTGAAAAATCTGAGTATCAAAAGCAAATAGCAGAAATGAAAAAACAATATAAAGAGCAGTTGGCAGAAGAAAAAGTCTTTAGAAAAAAAATGGAGTTAAACCTTAACACCCATCGTCAAAAAATGGGTATGGTATTTCAACAATTTAATCTCTTTCCCCACCGCACAGTACTGCAAAATATTACTTTAGCTCCAATTAAGCTAAAGCTTGCCACGGAAGAAGAAGCCAATAATAAAGCAAGAGAATTATTAAAAAGAGTGGGCTTGCTTGACAAACAAGATAGTTATCCAGGCCAGCTTTCAGGTGGACAAAAACAGCGTATTGCAATAGTGAGAGCGCTTGCAATGAACCCATCTGTTATGCTATTTGATGAACCGACAAGCGCGCTTGACCCAGAAATGGTAGGGGAAGTATTAGACCTTATAAAAGATGTCGCCGAAGGCGGTATGACTATGGTTATTGTAACTCACGAAATGGGCTTTGCAAAGGAAGTTGGCACAAGAATATTGTTTATGGACGAGGGCAAGATTGCAGCTCAAGGCACGCCTGATGAAATCTTTAATAATCCTACGCATCCTAGACTGGTAGAATTTTTAAGTAAAGTTTTATAAACCTTTACAAAGTACTTGCCAAATAACTGGATTTATGTTAAATTATATCGTAACCGCATAATTTTAGGTTTAAGTGCAATTTGCCACCTTAATTAGCGAGTCTTCAAAAGGAGGTTATGTTTTATGTACGCAATCATTGTCACTGGCGGAAAGCAATATAAAGTGGAAACCAATGATGTTTTGAAAGTTGAGCTTCTCAAAGCTGAAGAAGGTTCCAAAATAAAGCTTGATGTTATTATGTTAAACAAAGATGGCAACATAGTGACGGGCAATCCCATTGCTAAAGCCTATGCAGAAGCTGAAGTTATCTGTAACGGCAAAGGTCCAAAAATCAACATTTTTAAGTACAAAGCTAAGAAAAATGTTCGTAAAAGACAGGGCCATCGTCAACCGTTTACCAAAATCAAAATTACCAAAATTGTTGGCTAATAATGATTAGGGTTGTTGTAACAAATGGGACACAGGGCATAGAAGAAGTAGAGATAAAAGGTCATTCTGGATATGCCGAAAACGGTAAAGACATAGTTTGTAGCGCAGTGAGCGCAATAACGCAAACAGCTTTAATGGGACTAATAAATGTGTCCTCCCAAAAAGTCAATTATGAAAAGAGTGATAAGGAAGGCTACTTGCGATTTTCCGTTCCGAAACACAGAGATGAAACAGAAAAGATAAAGCAACAAGCTATACTAGAAACTATGATAATTGGACTTAGGGATATACAAAAAGGCTTTAGTGCCTTTGTCAAAGTGGAGGTGAATTAAAATGTTTATGAATATTCAATTGTTTGCCCAGAAAAAAGGTGTGGGTAGCTCTAGAAACGGGCGTGACAGCAAGGCTAAAAGACTTGGTCCAAAGAAAAGCGACGGACAAAGCTGTTTGGCTGGAAATATCTTAGTTAAACAAAGAGGAACAAAATTCCATGCAGGCAATAATGTCGGCAAGGGAAAAGATGATACCTTGTTTGCAAAGATAGATGGTGTTGTGCGTTTTGAAGAGGGGGGCACAAGAAACAAGAGATATAAAAAAGTAAGCGTATATGCAGCTGAATAACAAATCGGTTGTGGGCAAAGGAAACTTTGCCCATTACATACTACATGATATATTCAAAAAGCGCAGATAAAATAATAATCTCCGATACATCGGATTTCAATATTGAGCATATTCTGGATTGTGGGCAGGTGTTTAGATACCTAAAAACAGGAGATTGTTATACCCTTTTTGCAAAAGATGCAAATTGCCTATTGCAGAGCAAAGATGGCTGTGTTATAATAAAAACGAAATTTGTTGACTTTTTTGTAAACTATTTTGATTTGGATAGAGATTACAAAAAAATCAAGAGTGAATTAGTTAAGTTTGACGAACTTAATGAACCTATACGCTTTGGGAGCGGCATAAGATTACTAAATCAAGACCCGTTGGAAATGATAATATCCTTTATTATTTCCGCCAATAACAATATTCCTAGAATCAAAATGATTATAGAAAGGCTGTGTAAAGGGCTTGGTCAAAACATGGGAGATTATTATGCCTTTCCAACGCTTAATGCGCTGCAAAGCGCAGACGAAAGCTTTTTTAAATCTATAGGCGCAGGATACAGAGCAATGTATCTTGTAAATGCTAGCAGGCAGCTTAAAGATTTTGATTTGGATTACTTAAAGTCCTTAACTACAAGTGATTTAAGGAAAAAGCTAGTTAGCCTTATGGGCGTAGGCAATAAAGTGGCAGATTGCATAATGCTGTTTGCCTATAAGAAAACAGATTTGTTTCCCATGGACACTTGGACAAAAAGAGTATATACCAAGATGTTTAATGACAAAACTGTCAGCGCTGATGTTATGAGCAAAAACTTGGTAGGCAGGTTTGGGGACTTGAGCGGGTATGCGCAACAGTATTTATATTATTATTTTAGGTCTTTAAAATTGACATACTAGGGAGGATAGAAGATGAATAAACCAAAAATAGTCTTGCTTATTGACTTAGCCAGCTTAAAGATTTCTTGCGAAGGTTTTAAAAAGCTTATGGAAGAAATAGAAGCAAAGTTTGAAGTGGCAGGAGTAAAGTTTTATGGATATGTGGCAAAGCGTAACCGTGACTTTAATGAATATTCCGACGCAAAAGGATATTCCAAAGAGACTGCTTTTGCTTCACGAAGAAGAAACAGGCTGGATAGTCAACAAATTATTGAAGCAACATTACTTGGCGAAAAGTCAGCCGTTGACGCAGTTGGTTTTGCCGTAGGTAACGGCGATATACTTCCTATCGTATCCTATTTGAAAATAAAAGGCAAAGATGTTTATGAGATCGCAGTAGAAGAAAGCGACTATACTGAAGCTTTTACTGGATTTATAAAGGTGGACAGCTCCTATTTGCGTGAAGGCTATGCAGCTCCATCAACTAAAAAAGCAGTAAAGAAAGCGCCCAAAGTTGTAAAACCTGTGCCAGCCCCTGCTCCTACTCCTGAGGAGACAGCTATTGAAGAGGGCAAATACGCCGCGGAAGTTAAAAAGGTGTTATCAGGCAGTTCTATTTTGGCAAGGTATAGAAGATAAATATCTAAAATCCCTAAATATAATATCAAACCAAAGGCGAAGCAACAATGTTTCGTCTTTTTATGTTAATATGGATATATACCGTTATAGATACTTGCATATTTACACAAAATAGAGAAAATGACCGAGTTTAGCAAAAAAGAAAAACATTTTTGCAACCTACTGTAAATAAATGGTAAATGATATTGCATTATTCGACATAAAGTTATACAATATTAGCTGAATGATAAATTAAGACGGTGGGGGGAGGAGGAGTAAAATACATGGAAAAAATTGCCATAATAGACATAGGGTCAAACACAGCAAGAATTGTTATTGTAAACATTCTTGAAGGTGGCTATTTTAATGTAATAGATGAGTTGAAAGAACCGGTCAGACTTGCAAAAGATATGGAGATTGACGGCTTTTTAAGACCGCTTCGCATACAGCAAATGGTACAAACATTAAGGACTTTCAAGAACTTGTATGAAAGCCACAAGGTAAGCAAGGTGTTTGCCTATGGCACTGCCGCCGCAAGACGAGCAAAAAATCAAAAGAGTTTTGTTGATGAAGTGCTAACAAGTTGCGGAATTAAACTCACTGTTTTGTCTCAAGAAGAAGAAGCTGGTCTTGTTTATACTGGCGTTATTAATTCTATGGATGTACCCAAAGGGCTTATTGTTGATATTGGCGGCGGGTCTGTTAAGCTTATTAATTATAATCGCCGTGTGCTTATAGTGCAAGATACTTTGCCTTTTGGCGTAGTTACGCTAACGGAAAAGTTTGCTAAAGCAAGCGATGACCCCATTGAAAGAAGCAAAATGATAGAGGATTATGTCAAAGAGCAATTAGATAAAGTTGAATGGTTTAAAAATATTGACCCTGACGCTCAACTTATTTGCGTAGGCGGCTCTATGAGAAATGTAGGCAAAATAAGCCGCAGGTTTAAAAAATATCCCTTGGATATGGCTCATAATTATCGTATAAGCTGGCCAGAGTTTGACAATATCTACAACACCATTCGTCCACTAAACATCGATAAGGCATCTAGAATAAGGGGATTATCTAGTTCTAGAGCAGACATTTTGCCTGCTGCTTTAAGCTGTATGAAAGCCATTCAAGAGAGCAGCAATTTTGAAGAAATCATTATTTCTGGCGCAGGGCTAAGGGAAGGCGCGATGTTCCGCTATGCCGTTCCTACCACTCTAGAAAAACCAATAGGGGATATCCTTGGGCACAGCATTTACACCATGCTACACAACTTTAATATGAACATAAAGCACTCCGAGCATGTGTTTGATTTGTCCTTGCAACTTTATAGACAGTTGCGAGTGCTTCATAAGCTGCCAAGGAGCTATGTAAAAGTGTTAAGAATTGCGGCGCAACTGCATGATATAGGTAGTTCTTTTAAGTTTTATGACCACCCTAAACATTCATTCTACTTAATATTGAATAGCAATCTATACGGTATTCCGCAAAAAGACTTGGTAGTTGCGGCGCTTGTTGCAAGCAGACATGGCGCTATACCTTTTGATGGAATAGAAATTCAGCAGTATTTATCTATGCTGTCTGAAGAAGATATAGAAGCTGTAAAGAAATTAGGCGTAATTGTGAGGATTGCTGAATGCTTTGACCGAAGTATGAGCGGAGTTATTACCAACATCACTTGCGATATTCTAGGCGATAGTGTAATTCTAAAAACTGAAGCCGTTGGTGATTCTACACTGGAGATAAAGGACGCTCTTAACGCAGTTCCTGAATTCAAGCGTGCCTTTAAGAAGAATTTAGAAATTTTGTGATAAATGGATAATCAAAAGATAATACTTGCATCTTCGTCACCAAGGCGCAAGATGCTTTTGCGTAAAATAGTAGATAACTTTGAAATAATTCAGCCAAGCTGTCAAGAAATTAATATATATAATCCGCAAGAAAATGCTTTGCAGAACGCCATTATCAAAGGTAAGTCTGTAAAAGACAATGCTTTTTGCATTATTGCTTGTGACACGCTTGTAGCATTAGACGGTGTAATCTATGGCAAGCCTAACACTAAGCAAAATGCTATAAAAACCCTAAAGATTCTAAGTGGAAAAACACACAGCGTATTTAGCGGAGTTTATATAAAAATTGACCAAAAAGAGTACAGCTTTACGCAAGAGAGCAAGGTTAAATTAAGAAAGTTGACTAATGAAGATATAATTTCATATGTAAATAAGTATTTACCGCTAGATAAAGCAGGCGCATACGGCATACAAGATGATGTTATTGTGGAGTCTTATTCTGGCGATTATGATAACATTGTGGGGCTTCCCACCGATAAAATACGGGAGATATTGAGGGAGTACATTGATGTCAAAGATTAAGGTAGTTTGTGATTTTGGCTCTACCTATTTTTCGCTCTTTAGCGGCAAAGAGCTGCTTTTACGCATTCCAAGCGCAGTAATAATTAAAAGGAGCTTGCATCCAAGCCTAATATTTTGTGGTCAAGAGGCAATTAAAAGACAGCACCTAGTGACCGAAGAAGAGATGTTTGTAAGACCCATTCAAAATGGCACAATAGCACACTATGAAGGAGTGCGGTTACTTATAAAAGAAGCTTTTAAGAGCGTTTTTAAGTTTTCTAACAGCATGGATATTTGTGTGCTTATAAGTTGCGGTTTGGAGATATCGCAAAAAAGAGAGATTGAAAAAGCTTTTGTGAGTTGTGGTTACAGCAGCATATTTTTAATGGAAAGTGTGGTTGCTCTTTCTCCTATCGCTCAAAAGTATGGTGTCGATGTGGTATCAATAATCGGTGGCGATATGGTGGAACTTGGAATATTAAACGGTAGAGAAATAATATCCGCTTACTCACTAGATATGGGCGGTAATGTCATTAACAAAAAAATTGCAGAGCATATCTTAGACCTTTATAAACTTAATGTTGGATATCAAGAATGCGAAAAGGTAAAACTTAACATAGGTTCACTTTTTGCAGGAGATAATTCATCGTACAGCCTAACGGGCAAAGATGTTTTAACTGGGAAACCAAAAAAACTGGTAATTTCGGCAAAAGAAGTTTATCAACAAGTTATTTATGCGTTTACAAGAATTATTAAACTAATAGATGGAGCGCTTACAGTAGCGCCTGTTTCTGTAGTAAAAGATATTGAAAACAAAGGTATTTTGATAGCAGGAGCGGGAGCGTCAATGCTAGGTCTAGAAGAGTATATATACAAAAAATTGAATCTACCTAGTTTTATTGAACAAAAACCTTATTTAACACAATTAAGTGGTGCGTATAAGCTAATGCAGGACCAAGCTTTCATAAATGGTTATTTAGGGTTAAAAGAATAAAAGTAATACAATACTTAAAACTAAGATTGAGAAACTGAAAAAATCACCTAAATTAGCTGTAAATAATGGGCGCTTGCTTGACATATCTTACGATATATGATATACTCTATCAAAATGATTTTGCCATCATTGGAGGTCGCATGAACGAGGAATTAAAGACAAATGAGCTAACTTTCCAAAAGCTATTTGACATTTTAAAAAGAAGCTTTGTAAGAATATTAATTTATGGTCTTATTTTGGCAATTTTGGGCGGGGGAATTGCAACAATAGTTACTATCGCAGATAGAGATACGGCCGAATACGAAACAATAATTGAATATAATTTTGCAGGGATTGAAGAAGGCAAAGATCCTTTTGGTAACAACCTTGATACCAGTCGAATAAAATCTGATACCATCATTAATGACGCGCTAAAAAATATGGGTATAACTGAAAAATCTCCACAATATACTCAAACTCTTAGAGATAATATATCCATAATAGGTTTTGTATCCAGTAAAACAGCTCAAGAATTAGCGCAAGGCAATATGCCTGGTTATTTTCCATCTAGATATACAATTGTGCTCACAGAAAGCTCTCAGATAGGTTTTAGTAGAACACAATATCAAATCTTTTTAAATGAACTTATTGCTTCATATAAGCAATATTTTAAAGATATCTATAATTATGGTAAAGTGCTTTCCTTGTCCATAGCAGACAAAGCGCTTGAGGCAACAAGTGACTATTATGACCTATGCATTGATTATGAGCTTGCCATAAATAAGCTTTTGAGAGAGTTAAGCACCCTGGAAGACAGTGTTCCTGACAGATATAATAAACTTTATAGCAATATAGAAGTGCTTAAAAATGAATTATCTACCATAGAAAGCTATATTATAGGCAATAATGTTAGCAAGGAAAATGCGCCTCTTACTCTTTTTGAAAACTTAACCTCGAAAAATCAAGATTATTCAGATTTAAGCACCATGTATGGAGAACTTGCATCATCACAATTAGCAGCAATAAAGGAATATAACAACAATACATCTAAAACGACTACGGACGGAAAACTTATCGAAATAGTTGAAACAGAATCTAAATATTACGACCAAATGATGAAAGATTATAATAGTTATAATGTCAAGCAACACGACTATAAACTTAAAGCTGACAACATTGCCAAGAAAATTGAGTTAGTTAGAGATGCCGAAGCCGCTACTGCTCAAGAAAGGGCATTTGTAGAGAATAGCCTATTGACTTTTGCTAAGAATATCAATAACACTTTAGATACTATAAATGCTGAGTTGGAGCTATATTCAGAACATAAAATAGTTGAGAATGGTTTTAAAATAGCCATGCCTGCAGTAAGAATACGCACTACTATGAACTATCTGCTTATAGTTGCAATTACTCTCATAAGCGCCTTTGTTGGCGTAATAGCAGCAATCTTTGTCACTGAAATTAAGGCAAAAAGAAGCATAGTAAAAAACGGCAAAACTGCTCAAAATTTAGAAGATTAAATAAAATTAGTCAATTGCGACGCCGCCTCTAAGATTAGGGCGGCGTTTTTTTATGTTTAAGTATAAATCGCTGACAAATTAAGCAATGAAAATACAATTTTTGTCTTTTTGAGTTTAAAGGATAGGTAAAGAATAAGTTTGTAGAATTATTTTGTGTATATGTTATACATATAAAAATTATTTTATACCTAAAAAACAAAGCAATTATGTTGTAATTGTTGCTGTATTGTGGTATCATACTTAATAGCTAAAAAATTAATTAAACACTAATAAGGTGGTTACAATGAAGAAAAAAATATTGCTGATATTTACATTTATTATGGTTTTGGCTCTTTCCATGACCATAGTAGCATGTGTCGACTATGAGAAAGATACAGACCCTGTTGAAGAGACGGACACTGTTTCTCGTACTATGCTTATTACTAACGGCACATTTTACGATGCAAGCTCTACAACAAAAGGCGCTTATGTTAAAAATTCCGTTACTGGCTGGACAGCGACAAAAGGCAGTATTGCTACTACCGCAACTGGCGTAACGATGGGAGTTGTTGACTTAGCCGACAAAGAGCTTTTTGACGCCAACAGCGATATTCACAGCACAGTTTCCTCTGCTTTTGCTTATCCTGGAGTAGACCCCAAAACACCTTTTGATACCGATGATTTTGGCAAGCCTACTACAGAGTTGCAAGACACCAATGCTCTTTTGATATCGTCAGTGGAAACAGCTGGCAGCATTTATTATAAAAATAGCGCATCATTTACGCTAGAAGCTAACAAATATTATTTATTACAATATTCAGTATGCACCAATATAGAGTCTAATGAAGACAACAAAGCAGACAAAGGTGCTTGGGTCACTATATCTGGCGGCGTATCTTATCAAGATGCTGTAATTAATACAAACGGCAAGTGGGAAACGCGTTATCTTTATATCGAAAGCAATAAATATTCTTCAAAAACCATTGACATAAACCTATGGCTAGGACATGGACCAGAAACCATTAGCAGCGTGCCAAATAAATATATAGTAAAAGGCGCTGCTCTTTTTGATAACATTATTTGTAAAGAAGTAACCAAGGACAAGGACGGTGAAACGGTATTTAATCATGACACCTTTACAGCGGCTGCGCAATCTAATGCCAATAAAGCCTATGGATATGAAAGCTGCTATTTCCTTTCAGACACCAAACTTGAGCAGTCTACAGACGCAGCGCCTACAAGCAGTAATGCAAAAAATTTCTTTTATAGTTTTAGAGAAGGCATTTATAGCTCATCTAATGTAAGCAATTATTCACTTATAAAGGGTAAGAGCGGACTTTCATCTGCTGACCAACCCACAGTAAACACACCGCATACGGGTATTGTCGACCTTAGTAAGCTTTACAAAAAAGAAGAAGATAAAGAAGCGGTAGATACCTATTTTGAACTGTTAAAAGGTGTTTCATATTCTACAAGTTGGAAAACAGTAAGCTATGAGAACTGGAAAAATAACCTTGTAGGTGATAACGGCGGAAGAGAAAATATGTCCAGCCTTGACGAGAAAAAAGCGCTTATGATTCACCATGGCGATTTGAGCGGGGCAGGATTTAAGAGTAACTCTGCTTTAGTAATTAAGAGTAACACTTATTATGTAATAAGCGTGTGGGCTTTTGTAAACCCCTTAAACGATTTGCCAACGACTAATAAGCCTAGCTCTCCTACTGAATATACAGATATTCAAAAAGCTTACCTTGACGCTATTAATAACGCATATAACGCTGATATTGACTACGGCTTTTACGAAAATTATTTTACAGAGCTGACAGAAGAAGAAAAAGCCAAGATAATGGGCGAAACGGCTATCTATGACCCAGAAAACCAATCTGATAATGTAATAACTTTCTTGGCTACCGAAAGCGATAGATTTGAATATAGCAAAGATATAGAATTTTTAGGTTATGAGAAAGAAGTTTATCAAGCCTTTAAGTACTATTATTTATGGAAAGAGTTAAAAGATGTCGATGATGATCCGCTTATTGACAGTACGGTAAAAGCATATTTAGAGTTCCAAATGCTTACCGAAAGAAATAATTTTATAAACAAGGACTATAAGACTTTAACGGACTTAGAGGATTCTTGGCAAGATTATTATGATAAACTTGGCGAATATATGGCTAAGTATAATGCTTGGAAGAGCGCAACTAGCGGCACTGACCTTAACCAAAAGCCTTATGCTCATGTAAAACTTACAGGTGCTGGCGACGATATTGTTGAACAGACAAGCAAGCTAGGACAATGGGAACAAATCACATTCTATATTCAAGGCAATCAATTGTCTGACAGAAAACTCAATATAGAGTTTTGGTTTGGAGAGGGCGCATCCACAGACTATACCACACTAATGATGGGTTCGGTATTTTTTGATAATATCAGCATTACAGAATACCATGCTGGCAGCCAACCAAACTACGACTGGCAAACACTTAACCAAATAGAGAGCGCAGACGAGCTTGCCTATGGCGGACTAACCAACGATATGGATGCAGAAACTTTCCAAGAAAATTATTGGGCATTAAAGCTAGAGAGTAACGATGTTGCAAGCGCTGACCTAAAAAGCGTAAGCTTTACTAGAGAGATTTTACCTGACGGTCAATTTGCCGACCTGTCAGATCTAGGCATTACTAGCTATGCGCAATTAATTTTCAAAAATTCAGTTGCAACAGCTTCTGTGCTTACTTCTAAAGAATTCATAACGATAAATCCAAACACAGCTTATCGTATTGCTATGCTTGTTAAAACAGCAGATATAAAGGACGGCTTAGGCGTTGATATTAGCTTGTTAGGCGGAGATGATAAAGACGATTTGACTGCGAGCATTGCTAGCGTAACCACCATAAATGACAGCGAGTGGCAAGAAGTTGTGTTTTATGTGCTTGGCGATGTAATCAAAACAAATTATGTCACACTAAAGCTTCAACTAGGTTCAGGTACACGCTTTAGTACAGAAAAGTATATAAAAGGTCAAGTGCATTTAGCTTTAATAAATGTTACTGAAATAAAATATTCTGAGTTTAGCTCCACTTCTAAGAGCGGTGACCTAGTAAAAGACTATACTTTCTCTAACACAGAAAAGCCTTCGGATAGCGTAACTAACGGTAGCTTTAGCGGTATAGACCTAGCAGCCACCAACGAAACAGAATTTGGGGAAGGCGGAATAATATCAGGAACTGCAGTAACTAGCAATTGGACAGGCGGAACTGTAAAAAACAACATATTTACTGCGCCTGTTGTAAGTATGGCAAATGATATTGCAACTTGGGAAAAAGTTTATGGCGTAAGCTACACAGGCGACGACGAAGTGGAGCCTGAATATTATGAAGTTTGGGTAAGATATAAAGATGCAGATAACAAGTATCAAGAAAAGTATGTAGCTAGCGTACTTGCTTCAGATACCCTTGCTTTTAACGCAAGCGATATTTATAAAGACCTAACTGTTAATTACAAAGTTAGAGCGGTAGGCAAGAGCAATTCTGAACTATCCTATTATGATGTTGTTAGCTCATTTAGCAACTATTCAGGCGAAGTTTTAGGCTCTGAAGAAGGCGAGTATGATACAGTAGACGATTATATTGCTGCCAAACCGCCAGCAAAGCCAGAGCTTAAATATCAAGCCGGTACTGTGGTAATAGATAAAGAAACGGACTTTGCGGATTCTACTGGCAGCTATGTAAGTCCATACGATACTATGCTTAAGATATCTTCTAACTATGCGCTATCTCACACCTTGACTTCAAGCAGCGCTACTCTTAGCGCAAACACCTATTACAAGGTAAGCGTTTGGGTAAAAACAGAAGACGGCGCAAAAGCTAGTGTAACACTAAAAGATGTAAGCGATGTTTTGAGCGCAAAGAGCGTAACAGGAAAATATATCGGCTTTACAAACATAGATACGCAAGGTAAATGGGTGCAATATGCATTCTACATCAAGATGGGTAACAACTCAGGTACATTGTCTATGCAACTTAGCCTTGGCGACGCTTATGTAAACAAGGTTAGCAAAAAATCAACCAATGTTAAAACTGACGCAACAGTTTATGACGCAACCGGACTTAGCTCTGGCAGCGCGTACTTTGACAATGTTGAGCTAATTGCCATAGAGGAAGAAGAATATAAGAACGCCGCTCAAAAAGAAGAATTGACAAATGGCGTAGACAATCTATATGATTTTGAGATAGGCGACATTATACCTGATTATGAAGGCATAGAGTACAAAATTTATACCAATAAGTTTGCTTTACGCATACTAGAAAGCGTAATAGATAGCTTTGATAGCTTTAAGGAAAACACCATAGAAGAAGGCAAAGAAGGTTATAATCTAGGACATACCCCCAATAACTACACATGGTCAAAGGCAGACAGCTACACCAGCACATCAGAAGACGATAGGGTATATGGTGTATACTCTCAAAGCGATGCGCTAAGCAAGCTGGAAATGATTTATAAAAAGTACGATGACAATGATGACCTTATTAATGCCTTTAGCGGAATTAGTAACTTCCCTGAAAACTTTGATATCACAAGGTTTATCGCTATCGACGGCAGCAACTCACTTGTTATGAGCAATAAAGAGCTGTTTGCGCAGTCTTATAAGGTTAATAATACCTCTACAATAAATGCAGATGGCTATTATAAAATTACCTTTAAGGCAAAGACCTTGATTGCGGCAAAAGCATTTGATGATAACGGCGATGCAATACTAGACGAAAATGGAGACATTACCTATACCATAGAAAATGTTAACGCAGAGTTTAGATTTATGCCTACAACTGATACTGATAAATATCAAAGCATATATATCAATTCTAATGGCAAGGTGGACAGCATTTATGATACGGTAGAATATACTATGTATATTTACAATCCAAGCTCTACTTCGGCAACAGCAAACTGGAGTTTTGTGCTAGGAGCTGAGTCAGCGGGAGACGATAAGACAGGAAGTATGCAGCCTATACTTGGAATGCTTATTATAGATCAAGTAGGTATGGTTGAGATAGACAAAGATGAATACGAGGCAGTTAGGGAAAGCGCTGATTTTGAAAACTGGACTGACGAACAAAAGATATCAAGCGCAATGGCATTCTATTCTTATGATGAAGACAAGAAAGAAGACCCTGTTGAAGAACCAGATGACGAGCCAGACCAAGAGCCAGAAGAAAAGCCTAGCGTTTGGAGCAGGGGTGAAGTTTGGCTACTTGTTTCTAGCTTGATTATAGCTGTGGTAATCATTGTAGTAATAGTTGTATTGCTAATAAGAAGATGGAAAAAGAAACATCCTAAGAAAGTTGTGGGAGAAAATATCCTTAAAGCAGAAAAAGATATTAAGGTAATTGAACCTGAACAACAGCAAAAGGAAGACTTTATCATCGACGAAGATTATACAGATGATAAGCCTAAGTATGTGCAAAGAGTAGTACCCAAAAAGAAAAAGTCAAAAAATAAAGGCAAAAGATAATCGCCTTTAACAAAAACAAGACAGGCTGTCTCAAAGTTTTGGGACAGCCTTATTTTTTATGCACGCTTTAGCTTTAAGAAACCTTTTACATCTACAAGCCTTGTAGCAAAAGCTAGTCCAATATACATAGCTATGCCAAAAAGACCAGAAAGTATGTTGGCAAATATCCCTAGTTTATGATATAGAAGCCTGTTTATGCTTTCTGTAAAGAAAGCTCCAAGCAGCACAAAGAGCAAAACTTTTAAAAGATATTTTGCAAAATCATAGGAAAAGCCAGTGTATTTCTTAAGAACAATAACATTTAGGCTTGAGTTTACCAACAAGCAGAGCATTGTTGCCACGCACACAGAGTATATCCCTAAATATTTTGGCAAAAAGTAAATGCCCGCAATCATAAGCAAATTGCCGATAATGTAGTTAATAAAGGCTTTGTACTCTTTGCCTGTGGCATTTAAGGCAGACTGAGTGAGTTGGTTTATGCACATAGGAAGCATCATAAAAGCGGCATATTCAAGGTATTGTCCGCTAATTCTGTCGTTAAAAAGCAAAGTTGTCATTTCTTTCCCAAGAGCTATAAAAGGAATCATAAACAATCCGCTTACAAGCAGAGAAAAATTAATACCGCTATTTAACTGTTTATTTAATTGAGAATAAGCTTTTTTTGCGCCGCTTGCGCTCATTTCAGGAATTAAAACTATGGCAAGAGAGCTGATTATGGCATTGGGCGCAAGCAAAAAAGGATTTGCCATGCCTGTAATTCTGCCGTAGGTCGCCGTAGCTTCGCTTGTGGACATTCCTGCAGTTAGTAGTCTTATAGGTAATATAATAGCAATCAAAGTGCCAATTAAGCTTGCAAATATCCGCATTGAAGTTACAGGGATGCTAGGTATAAGAATGTCTTTGAATTTAGACGGCTTGTCAATTTTCCCGCCTTTTGCAAAGAAAATAACAACTAAAATTATTCCAATTATACCGTCACTTATTGCAAAGGCAATAGCAATTGCGTATGCGCCTGATATAGCTCCTATTGCTCCGCCTATAAACGCTACTGAAAAGACAATGCGCAAAACCTCTTCTATGGTTTCTGTTATTGAAATGGTAGTAAACTCTTTTTTGCCCCACAAATATCCCCTTATTATGCTATAAATAAAGGTAGAAAGGAGCGCAGGCATCATAATTAAAAATAATGGGTATGCCAAGGGATCAGAGAATAAAAAGTTTAATCGCTTATGGAATATCCAAAGGAAAAAAATTGTGAATAGAGATATAGTCAAGCCAATTATAAAAGCAGTAGTAAAAAGAGAATAAGATTTGTTTTTCTTTAGGGCATAGTCTTCAGAAATCTTTCTGCTAAGCACTAAAGGCAGGCCGCTAGAAGAAAGAGAGGCAAACAAAAAAAAGACTGATGTGGCTATTTGGTACTGTCCTATTGCTTCTGCTCCTAATGTGCGAGAAAGATATATTTTAAAGACAAAGCTTAATATCTTTGTAAAGACGCTAAATATACCCACTGTGGCTACAGCGCCGCTAATACCACCTAAAATTTTACGCATAATAAAATATATGTCGATAATTCGCTACTATGCTTGACTATGGTATTTTAATATAATAAAATATAAGCATAAATGCAGAGTAGGTAAGGTGCGTTAAGTGTCGCAAAATGGGATGTTGTTTGCGAACGAAAGAAAATATATCTGCGATACCTTGCCGCGTCCGTTGCTATAGAATAATTTTTATTATTTTTTCGATGGACTCTCCTGCTTTACGGAGGGTATTTTTATGGTCAAAAAGCCAAAAACAATGGGAGCAAAACTAATTGCGTATATCGCTGTGCTTACTGCGCTTAGCGCACTTGCTAATATTTTTACCGTTATATTAGGCGGCGGAGCGTTTGCGGTGTCATTTGCATATATTCCTGCCTTTATAGCAGGCGCTTTTATCAATCCTTTAGCTGGACTTCTAACAGGCATGCTTGGTGACCTTTTAGGCTGTATAATAGCGCCTAAAGGCGCAATTAACCCCATTATTTTGGTAACAAGCGGACTGCTAGGATTTATACCTGGCATGGTGTTTTGGATAGCTAGAAAAAATGATATGGATTTGACAAAATACTCTTATGCGCTTACGGCTGTTAGCTTTATTTTGTTACTAATAATCTGCCTGCCGCTAAACACAATCGGGCTTTATTTATTTTATTTTATGGCAAGGGGAAGAACGCTTGCAGCAGTATTTGGTCTAAGAATGCCTAAGCAAACTATCATTCTTGCAGTAAATTTTATAATAGTGGTAGTACTGCAAAAGCCAATATCAAAATTGATAAAAATATAATATTATCTAACTTATTGGTATCTACGGATACAAATAACAGCAATTTACTATTCTGTTATGTAAATAAGCGGAAGTTTAGAGATAACTTATGTCGTTTTTTTAGCAAAAAATTACCTTTTGGTATTGAAATATAATATATAAATGTGATATACTCTTAATATGTGATATATTTATGCGCAGATTGCATATAATCACAGCAATTAACTAATAGATTCGGAGATTTTTGCTCTTATGATATATAATTTTATAAATAACTTATGCAACAACTTTGATTGCATAGATAGCGGAAGAATAGCTCCGCGTACATATTTTGTGCCTTTTTCTAGTCGCAGCGCGGCTGAAAAAGCCCCCCTTTTTAAAGAGAGATTTTGTTCTGACAGAGTAAGAGTGCTGTCGGGAAATTGGGATTTTAAACATATTATTGGTGAAATACCCCCAATGATTGATTCGGACATTTTTGAGTTTGACACTATTTTTGTGCCGTCATCGTGGGAGAGCGCAAAATTAGAAAGGTTTAGCTATTTGGACAATTACCCTTTTGCATACAAAAAAGGTGTGCCCTATGGCAAAAATAGCGATAACAATGCAGGCATATACCGCAAATTTTTTGAAATTAGCGACTTAGACAAAAAGTATATTTTGTCCTTTATAAAAGTTTGCGGTTTGTTTGAAGTTTATATTAACGGCATAGCTGCTGGTTTTTCCAAGATATCTAAGGCGGAATTTGATATATCGCAATATTTAAAAATTGGTCAAAACGAACTTGTAGTGGTGGTGCATAAATGGAGCGAGGCAGAACTAATTGCTGGGCAACCTAGGTTTGCAATGACAGGCATTGTAGGCGATGTGCTTTTATTTGTCCACAACAAAGGAAGCATTTTAGATTATTCTATTAGCTATAACAGTGAAAATGAAAAAACAAATGTATCTTTGGCTGTTTTGCTTGCAGGAACTTGTGACACCATCAATATCTCTTTCGAGAAAGATGGAGATAAGCTTTATAGCGTTACTAAAAGACCTAAGAGTGATGTTTTACACATTCAATTTTCTGGTGATTATGAACTGTATAATGCAGAAAAACCTTGTCTTTATGACTTATATATCACACCTATTGATGAAGATGGCTACACGCTAGAGTGCGTGAAAGTAAAGGTAGGATTTAAGTATCCTACGCTTTGCGGCGTATTTAACTATAACGGTAAAGCAATTAAGCTTAAAGGTATAAACTATTCTTGCCAATACAATGCCGATGGCAAGCTAATGATACCAAGCGAATACCTTGAAGACCTTAATCTTATAAAAAAATATAACCTAAACGCCATTAAGTTAAATGTTGATGTAGACCCTGTGTTTTATGAAATGTGCGATGAACTTGGGTTGTATGTTATTAAAAAAAGCGCAGTAGATTTAAGTTTTGCTAGAGAGAGTAAGAAGACAAAAGCTATTTACAAAACGGATTTAGGAGCGCTAGTTAAAGCAATAGTTGCCGCAGAGTATGCGCCTATCTCTAACAAGGCTTGTTTTACCCTTTTTAGTTTCGGACAAGAAGACTATGACCCTATCACAATGTCAGCGATAGATTATTTGAAGTCAGAAAGTAAAGTGCCGCTTATCTATAATGATAATGTTGTAGATGATGGACAAGTTATTCCTTTGTGCGATACAGGGGTATCAGAGTTATTAGAAGAAATTAATGATAGAGATGACAAGGTTCTTTTCCTTAGCGAATTTGCAAGGTCAAACGGACTAGGTTGCGCCACACTCAAAGAACTTGACGAAATAATAGAAAATGCGCCTTGCTGTATGGGCGGATGCATAACGGAATTTTCCGATAGGTATATTTTAGGCGAAGGCTATGACGACTGCGGTATCTTTACCACAGAGCGCAAAGCTTATAGCGGCGCGGAAAATGTAAAATTTGTATATCGTCCTTTACGCGCTAGACTAATAAGCAACGACAAGCTAGAGATTACCAACACTAACTATTTTATAAATAGTGAAAAGTATGCTATTTCTCTTGTTATGGAGAGAAATGGGCGAGAGCTGTCACGCACACAAATTGACGCTAATATAGCGCCGCGCTCAAGCCGTATATTTGATGTGGCGTTAGGTCATTTAGAAGGTGATATGTACCTTAATATTGTTTGCGCAGAAAAAGAAACAAACTATGTGGTAAGCAGAGAACAATTGCCTGTAAGCTATGAAATGACAGAGTTTAATCCTACTGCTGGCAAGAATATTTTTGTGACAGAAGTTGCCGATAATGTCATTGTAAGGTTTGACGGCGGATTTGTACGCCTAAGTAAAGAACTTGGCACTATTGTCAGTTATAATATTATGGGTAAAGAGATGCTAAAGTCTGACCCAAAAAGATTGGGCGGAAATTGCTTTAACACCAACATTTACCGTCCATTTATAAGAAATATGGCAAACGACTACCAATATACAGTGCATTTGCAGGATTTTGATTATAAAAAGGTATATGAAAAAGATAAAATAGTAGCCGTTGAAGTGCAAACCGAGACAATATATAAGCTAAAGAAAAAAGAAACTTTTATCATTCAAGATATGTACAAAATAACTGCAAACGGTGTTATTGATGTATTTAGTTTGATTACGCCATTAAGACGCAACCTGCCCAATATTGACTGCTTTGGCAAGCAAATAAAAATGCCCAACAGCTTTGGCAATGTCACCTATTATGGCAGGGGTGAAAAAGATAATTATATAGATATGTATGAATATGCGCCTATGGGACTTTACAGCGATAGCGTAGATAAGGTAGCAGAAAATTATGCCATTGCGCAAGAGAGCGGCAACCATACCAATGTGCATTTTGTAACCGTAACTGACAATACCCAAAATGGCATAATGATTTTGGCAAAGAAAAATCCTTTTCATTTGCGTGTAAAACCTTATAGTGATGAAGAAATTAAGCGTTGCTTTTTAGAAAAACACAATAATTATGTGCAATCAGGCACTTATATCGATATAAATGCTTTTGTGAGCGGAATTGGCGCAACGGAAGACGGATTACCAATCTCAAAATATCTTGTTAAGCCGTCAGAGTATGCTTTGCAATTTGCCGTAATTCCTTTGTACAAAGAAAATAGTTACGAAAAAGCAATTTCAACCTAAAATTAAAGGTAGCAAGTAGCTACCTTTTTTTATGAGTAATATTTCTAATAAAATTAACTGTTTAATGGTTGAGAAAAGGCAAAGATAGATAATAACCCTGTGTATATAACTACTGAATATACGCTTATGCGTTCTGGTATTCCAAAATATTGTGGGGGAACAATGCCTGTGCCAATAGAGCCTAGCGCCATTAACGCTAAAACTGTTATTGTTAAAATTCCAAAACATTTATGGTTTTTGCCTTTTAAGCAAGCTATAGCTATAAGTATCATTGATGCTATGGATAATACTACCACAAAGCCTGTAACTACCATATGCATAACATCTTGAAACCGTCCCATATAGCCGCTATCTGATAGCGGAAACAGCGTATAGCCTACGGCAGATAGCCATTGCATTATGGCAAAAAGATATATCCCTAGTCTAAATGTTTTTTGTTCTCTGTTTTGAAAAAAGATACATAGCGCAATGCAAGCGGCGCAAGTAAAGATTGCGTACACCGTAGAGAGAGAAGAAGCTATCTCTCTTGACGGCGCATTAGTTGCCGTAAGGTCGCTTACTGCCTGTCTTAAAGCGCTATATCCTGTATAATAAATTCTTCCTAGTATTACATGAAAAAAATAAAATATAATACCTACTATTGCCAACAATGTAAACCATTGCGTAAGCGTCTTTTTCTGAGTCTTAATTTTCTCTATCCTCCCTTTAACATTAAATTGTTTCTTTATTACTTTTCATAAAATGAAAGAACGAGTTGAACTTCCTATACGGCGTTCAGCTCGTTCATGCTTTGGCGGAGAAAGAGAGATTTGAACTCTCGCTACGATTCACTCGTACTACTCCCTTAGCAGGGGAGCCCCTTCGGCCTCTTGGGTATTTCTCCATTTTAGTCCTAAAGCTGGTAACTTGTGTTAATTGCTTATTGATAATAACATATCTAAGAACATTTTGTCAATAGTTTTGATTAAATTACATTTGCAGGTTTATTATTTTCAGCATTGCTGTAAAAAGCATAGTTATATATTGTAATGTGTTGTAAAACTTACCTTAAGTTATTTGCTTTTTGATAGCTTAATGCTTTGCTTAAAAGATAGCTGCCAAGCTAAATAAAAGGGTCATTATGTATTGACACAATTACTATTATTTAATATAATAGACTTGATAAAATATGAATAAATTTTAGGAGGATATATGAAATTTTCCCACAAGGCGTTGCTAGTGGTCATTTCAATTATTTTGATTTTTGCTCTAGCTGCATGCGGTCCCAAAAAGCCACCCACTGGACCACCGGGCTCTGACTCACTAAAACCAAGTGATATAAAACATCTTCCAGACCTTACGAACTATGCTTTGAGTGCTAATCATCATTCACCAGCTGCTGTTACTTACACTGCTGGAACGCAAGCGGAAGAAGAAAAACTAGACAACAGAATTGCAAAAAAGAAGAACGACCCAGATTATGATGAACTTTCTTCAGTAGTTAAGATATTTGCAAATTCTGATGGTTCAGAGATTATTGAAGCCATGAGAGTTGCTGCTCTTCCTTATAACAAAATGACTCAAGTTATTGATTATCTTGCAGGAGAGACCGATGTGACAAGCGCTCAAATTGAAGATAAAGTAGCATCAGGCGAAAAGCCAAGCACACCAGGCTGGTCATTCTTCGACGACTATGATTATTATGAAAAATTGAAAGAAGAAGCTGACAATAATCCATCAGATAAAGCAGACGACAATGTAAAGCGTCAATATCGCAATATGGCGGGCAAAATCTTTGGCATCGGTATGTCTGGTGACGAATTTGCGCGCGTACTTATCTATGAGGTGGTATACGCTATAAAAGTTGTGGAAAAAATGTCAAACGCTGCATTTAACGCAGACCCAACTAACCCATCTTCAGACGAATTTTGGAATTATTGCAAAGAAGAGCTTGACTATGACTTGCTTGTTTATTTCCTAGCCTTTTCTGACTATTATAGACAGGGCGCTGAGATAGCTAGAAGCGTGCGTCTTTACGGCTATTATTATGACTATGAAAAAAGAGTGTATGAGGAGACTTCTGACGAAGAGTTTGAGAAACAACTTAAGTACGGACATATGACTACATACACCAATGCCGAATGGGCAGATTATGTAACGCTACAACGCAAGTCCTATGAAAATACTTATAGGTATAGCGATAGCTTTTATGAAAAATCCTTTTATCCTGTGCATCTAGCTTTCCAAGAAGTAAAGGAAAATCGTGAAAACGAAGTATATGGCATTAATCAACACAACAATATGAGTTATACCGACGAAATGAGAAAAGGTATGACAAATAATGGTTTTGCAGGACAGCTAAAAATGACTGACTGGCTATGGTGCTATGGCGGAGATTCTGCTAAGATGAATGCCTATAATCAAGCTAATACGGACTATGAAAATGGTAAAAATCAAGGAGCGGAAAATGCCGCAAAAGGTGAATATTATTACAATAAAGAGCAGCTAAAAATCAGCAATTATTTGTTGACAAATATGACAAATACAGAACTTGGCAACGCTCTTCGCTACCAAATATATAATTATAGTAGTGACATGGTAAGCAGCATTCAAAACCACAAAAAAGATATAGTTCTTTTAGTCGTTGATAAGATAGAGCCTGACGAGTATATCTATACCAATGGCTATGCTGCTGATTTGACGGGAGCAAAAGACTACGCAAAAGGCAAAATTGAAGCCATTATTGACCAAATGGGACAATCTCTTTCCGATGCTAATGTAAAAACAAAAGCCGAAAAAGCATCGTCGGAAAGCTGGGCTACTATGAATAAAGAGATAGAAAATGCTCTAGATGAAGCCAACTATGCCAGTATTCCTGTTTATGGTACTAAGGATGGAAAACTGCAAAGACAAAAAGACCTTGTAATAAAGAGAATATTCCAACCTTGTAGACTAGGGCTAGACGAAGAAGGTTGTCGCCATATAGAGTGCACAAAAGAGTATGATACAAGACATTCTATCTCACAATTTGCGCATAACTATGCTACAATTTTGCAAAGAGTTAGCGGTAGAACCGTTTTGACATTCAAAACACCTAGCGTTGACTATAATCTTGATACTTTGCCCAACGGAGTAGATTCAAGAACATATGGTCCTATCTATCATCAAGGCACTCATTTGCCCCTTGAAAGCGATATGGCTGCAAGCAAAAATGACTTTAAAGAGTATCAAGAAATCACCATAAAAATGGGCGAAGAATTTAAGCAAGGTGTACTAGATGCCTCCATTGATTCTGACGACGATGTTCCGTCTGGCACAACAGAAGGACAAAACTGGTGGGATAACCATAGTACACCTGCAAAGGCAGAAGGCAACATTGAAGTAACAGTGGGAATAAACAGAGTGTATTATAAATACGAATATACCACCTTTGTTGGATGGTATTTGGATTCCGACTTAAAATATAAGCTTGAAGAAAGCGACGAAGTCAATTGTGACCTAGTTCTATATGCTGGATATATTGTTAAGCAAACAAGGGTAAATAAATAGTTAAATTAACTTAGTTTAATACTAAAAAAGGGCAACTCAAGTTGCCCTTTTTTAGTGCTTTTAATAGCGATTTTTCTATCTTTATTGACTAATATTATGTAATAGTATATAATATATACCATAATATATTTGTTGTCTGTAAATATATTGTCATACACTAGGAGAAAACATGAAAGCAAAAAAAATTATTCCTGTCTTGCTAGTATTAGTATTTGTCACAATAATGCTTACTGCTTGCCAAGATAAAGAGAGTAAGGAAATTGCTATTGACGAATATACGGACCAAGTATTAGGCGTAACTTACAGCATCTATAAACTTGAAAATCAGTCGGAAGAGACTTTTTACGCAAAAGTTACCAGCGTTTTGCCAAATGCAAACTATCCTGACATAGTTTCTATCACTATTCCAGCAACTATTGTTTACAAAGATATAGAGTATAGCGTAACGACTATTGGCGACTTAGCGTTTTATAAAAGCGACTATGATATCATTTACCTTTCTCAAGGCATTACAACAATAGAAAAATTTGCCTTTAGCAAGGCGAAAGCGACAAGAATAGATTTGCCCACAACAATTAAAAGCATAGGGGAGTACGCTTTTTTGAACTGTACTTCATTAAGAGATGTTTATCTCTACGCTATAATACCGCCAGAACTTGGCGAACATGCTTTTTCTGTGGTGGACGCTAAGACAAGCAAGTATGTAAGCTCTGAGATATTAAATATAAGAGTGCCAAGTACGGCATTAAAACGCTACAATAACATAATTGAATATCCCCAGTGGGAAATGTATCAAGGCAACATAAGATAAAAAGTATATAAAAAGCATTTGGCTTTTTGTGCGCGAAACCAATCCAAGGAGGAAACAAGGAATGGATATACTACTAATAGGTTCAAGAGGAAGGGAGCATGCTTTGGCGATAGCTCTTAAAAAAGATGCAAGAGTGGATAATATATTTTGCATTCCGGGTAATGGTGGATTGGCTGGAATTGCCCATTGTGTAAAAATGAGTATAGACGACCATGACAGTATTATAGAATTTTTAGATTCCAATCCCAACATTAAACTTACAGTGGTTTCACCAGACGAAGCGTTAGCCAAAGGGCTTACTGATAAGCTAATGGAAAAAGGACATTTGGCTTTTGGCGCAAGCGCGCTTGCCGCTGTTATGGAAAGCAACAAGACATATAGCAGGGATTTGTGCGCAAAATACAATATCCCATCGCCAAAATACAAGGTTTTTAATGATTACAGCAAGGCAAAAAGATACATAAATACACAACCCTATCCGCTAGTTATTAAGACAAATGGACGCACTGCAGGCAAAGGCATAATGTTTTGCCGCAATATAAAAGAAGCGGAAAATGCAATGTATGACATTATGGTTGCCGAAATGTTTGGAGATGCGGGTAAGTCAATAGTTGTGGAAGAATATATCCCAGGCAAAATCTTTACCGTAATGACTTTTTGTGATGGAAATACCATATTGCCTATGAAAGCGGTAAATAGCTATAAGAGAGTTTTTGACAACGATATGGGTATGAGCACGGCAGGCATGGGAGCTGTAGCGCCAGCTGACGAATACACCGAAGAGATTGAGAAGATGGCTATGGAGCGTATTTTTATACCTACAATGAATGCTCTTAATCAAGAAGGCAGAACATTTAAAGGCGTGCTGTCATTCCACCTTATTTTGACGGAAGAACAAGAGCTTAAAGTGGTGGACTTTACAGTAAGACTATGCGACGCCGAAAGCCAAGTAATCATTCCGTTGTTAGAGACACCAATTTTTGATATACTTTGCGCTGTAATTCACCAGCAGCTTAACGAGATTGAGTTGAGCTGGAAAGATGGGACTGCCGTATGTGTAATCATGACATCAGGCGGCTATCCTTTAGAATATAGCAAAAATTTCAAAATAAATATAGGCGAAATTGATGACGATGTTATGCTTTATCATGCAGGAACAAAACTTACAGATGGAGAACTTAGAACTTCAGGCGGCAGAGTTATGGGAATATGTTCGCTAGGCGCAGATAAGCAAGAGTGCGCTGATAAAATTTATGAAAATATCACCAAAATAAGCTTTGAAGGTATGCATTATCGTAAGGATATAGCAAGGGACTAAAATGTCGTTTTTACCTTTTCTACCCAATGAGTTGACGACTTCGGCGGATTTTATCTTTATTATACCCGAAGCCTATGTCGACCACCCAAGTTTTGGACACGCTATCATTTCTAGAGTAGTTGAAAGCGAAGGCTTTTCTATTGCAATAATTAGCCAACCAAAGACAGACCAAGACTATAAAAAATTCGGTAGACCAAACATAGCATTTTTGATAAGCGGCGGCGTTGTAGACAGCATGGTCAATAATTATACCGTTGCAAAATTTCCTAGAAAACGAGATGAATATAGCGAAGGCGGAAGGGTAGGGAATCGCCCCGATAGAGCAGTTACTGTATATAGCCGCGTACTTAAAAGGTTATATCCCGATGTGCCTATAATAATTGGCGGTATAGAAGCAAGTTTGCGCCGTATGGCGCATTATGACTATTGGGACAATGTTGTAAAGCCGTCTATACTAGTAGATAGCAGAGCAGATTTGTTGATGTATGGAATGGGGGAAAGAGCGCTTTGGAATGTGCTTGACGCAATTAAAAGAGGTATCCCTGTTAAAAAGATAAAAGATGTAGATGGTACAGCGTTTTTACAAAGCTATCATAATTTACCTAAAGAAGTTAAAGAAAAAATAGACAATAATGACATAATGTTTTGCCCTAGCTTTGAAGAAGTTTGCGCCGATAGATTGAAATATGTACAAGCTTTTAAACTGCAAGCAGAAAATAGCAACTATCTATCGGGTAAAATGTTGGCGCAAAAGCATAGAAATGAATATGTAATTGTTAATCCTCCATCAAGACCGCTTACCACTGAAGAGATGGACAAAGTATATGCCTTACCATATATGTTGCGCGCGCACGATAGCTATCAAGAAGAAATACCAGCTATAAGCGAAGTGCGATTTTCCATAACTTCCCATAGAGGGTGTTTTGGCAACTGCTCATATTGCGCGCTAAGTTTTCATCAAGGCAGAACTATATCTAAGCGTAGCTTAAAGAGCATAGTAAGCGAAGCTGAAAAGCTGATAAAGCTGCCTGACTTTAAAGGATATATACACGATATTGTCGGGCCGACGGCAAACTTTAGAAATCCTTCTTGTAAAAAACAAGTCGCTCACGGCGTATGTAAGGACCGCCAGTGTATAGGGTATAAGGTTTGTCCAAGCTTAATTGTAGACCATCAAGATTATCTAGATGTTTTAAGAGCAGTAAGAAGTTTGCCAGGCATTAAAAAAGTGTTTGTGCGCAGTGGTATTCGCTATGATTATATGCTAATGGATAAGAATAACCAATTTTTTGAAGAGCTAGTTGAACATCATATTAGCGGTCAACTTAAAGTAGCCCCAGAGCACTGTTGTGACAATGTTTTACGCCTTATGAATAAGCCAAAGTTTAGCGTATATGAAGAATTTAAGAAAAAGTATGAAGATTATAATTTGAAACTTAATAAAAAACAATTTCTTGTGCCCTATCTTATATCATCACACCCTGGGTGTACAATAGAAGATGCGCTAAAACTTACCGATTATCTAAAAAAAGTTGGTCGTATGCCAGAACAAGTACAGGATTTTTATCCCACTCCAGCCACCAAATCTACTTGTATGTTTTACACAGGCATTGACCCCGATACAGGCCAAGAAATATTTGTGCCAAGAACGGCACAGGAAAAAGTTACGCAAAGAGCGTTGTTACAATATAAAAACCCCAAGAATAAAAAAATAATCGCGCCTTATGTCAAGAAAGGCTTAAAGCATAAATAAAATCAATACCGCATACCTTTATCATAGAGAAGGATAAATCTAAACAAAAATTGACAAAAGCAGTCATTATTGTGAATAGAAAGTATCTTAAGATATGAGAGGTAAGCATGATTATAGTAATCAAAAAGTGCAGATTTATAATAGCTGTTGTGCTGATAATAGCAATAATTGCTTGTATCGTAGTTGCGCTAACGGCAAAAAACAGTCAAGAGGCAAGCGCTAAGCCAGCCAAGCTTCTGCCGATATACAGTGTTGATTGTCAAGAAAACTATGTGGCTCTAAGTTTTGATGCGGCATGGGGAAGCGATAAGACAATGCAAATATTGGAAATTTTGGACACTTATGATGTCAAAGCAACATTCTTCTTGGTCGGTTTTTGGGTAGATAAGTATCCAGAAATGGTAAAAGAAATACACAAAAGGGGACATCTTATAGGCAATCATAGCAACACGCATGCGCATTTTAACAGTTTAAGTTATGACCAAATGCTTTTGGAGATAGAAACTACCGCCAAAAAGATCAAGGACATAACAGGGGAAGATGTAACTTATTTTAGAGCGCCTTTTGGAGAATACAATAATAAACAAATAGCGCTGCTTAATGAAAAAGGCATAAAAGGCATACAGTGGGATGTGGATAGTCTGGATTGGAAAGGGATATCGGGCAAACAAATAACAGCGAATATTCTTTCCAAGGTAAAAAAAGGCTCTATTATTCTATGTCACAACAACAGCGACCATATACTAGACGCACTGCCCTTAGTGCTGCTTGGATTGCAAAATAAAAAGCTAACTTCTATAAGAATGGATGAGCTTGTAATACAAAATGATTATTATATAGACAACAACGGCGTTCAACGCCCGAACGCAAAGTAAAAAATTAGGAGTACGGTAATTATGAACTATGAAATGATGAACAACAACATAGCTACGATATCAGGTATAGTTATTGAGGAACCGAGATATTCTCATCAAATGTATGGAGAAGGGTTTTACGAAAGCACATTGTCCGTACCTAGACTGAGTGAGCAAGTGGACAATATCCCCTTTACTATTAGCGAAAGGCTACTCACTGACAATAGAGTAAGCGTAGGCAATACCATTACTTTGAGCGGACAACTTAGAAGCTACAATAAAATAATTGATGGCAGAAGCAAATTGCTGCTTACGCTGTTTGTAAGAGATATATTGGATGAAGAAGAAGGTAGAAATCCAAATACTATTGACCTAGTAGGCTATATTTGCAAGCCGCCCATTTATCGCCTTACGCCATTTAAGAGAGAGATTAGCGATATTTTGCTTGCAGTAAATAGAGCATATAATAAGTCTGATTACTTGCCGTGTATAGCATGGGGAAGAAATGCTAGATTCATAAAAGATATCGATGTAGGACAAAAGGTCTACATAAATGGCAGAATTCAATCAAGAGAGTATCAAAAACAGCTAGAAAATGGCGATATAGAAACTAGAACTGCATATGAAGTGAGCATAAATCGCATAGGTTTTGAGCAAGAATATAACAGTATGGACGGGGATTTTTAGCCCATTTAGTAAGTAGTCAAAACTTGCATTTATTATTGTTGTGTGCTATCATAACTTATATGAATATTGTAGACAACATTGAAAAAATTGTGCAAAGTTTATCTGTCGTAAATCATAAAGTAGAACTTGTAGCAGCGACTAAAACACGCACCATAGACGAGGTACAGCTTGCTATGAGCAGCAAGCTTATTGCTGCTTCTGGAGAAAACAGGGTGCAAGAGCTTTTATCTAAGTATGACGACAGTATTACATGGGATTTTATAGGCCAATTACAGACTAACAAAGTTAAGTATATCATTGACAAGGTAAGGCTTATCCACAGCGTGGATAGATACAGCCTTGCTAAAACTATTGATAAAGAAGCCAAAAAGAATAACAAGGTTCAAGATGTTTTAGTGCAGATAAACGCAGGCAAAGAAGAATCCAAAGGGGGAATATTTTTGGAAGATATTCATGCGTTTTTGGATGAGATTGCGTATTTTGAAAACATACAAATAAGGGGAGTGATGGCAGTTGTACCCTTAGACTATGACGACGACCAACTCAAAAGAACTTTTGACAAAGTATATGCTAAGTACAGTCAGCTAAAAACCAATACATTTAGCTATTTATCAATGGGTATGAGCAATGATTATTTAATTGCCGTTGAAAGCGGCGCCAATCTAATTAGATTAGGTAGAGCAATATTTGGTCAAAGGGGCTAAAAGCGTAGTGCGTGGCTTTGTAAATCTACAAGTTACCAAAAAGAAATCCAAACCAAAAAGAAAACCAGTCGGGACTGTGTATCCTGAAGAGTTTGCCGATGTAGAACTTATTGTGGAAAAACTCAGAAATAAAGAAAGTGTGATAGTGGATTTTGAGAATATACCGTCTAGTCTAGCCCAAAGAATGCTAGATTTTATAAGTGGCGGAGTATTTGCGCTCTCTGGCACTGTGCGAAGGCTAGAGCATAAAATGTATATTCTTATACCTGAAGGGGTCAAAATAAGTTCGGCAAGAAAAAATTAAGATGGAGATACCATGGCAAAAGAAGACAGAAAAGAATTCAAAGATACTCTTATTGAATTAAAAGGAGATTTTCTCCTTGCCATAAAAGATAAAAAACGCTGGCTTTTTGGTTTTATTGAAATAGCCATAGTAGCAGTTATTGTGCTATTTGACTTGCTTACCAAAAAATATATCTATGGATATTGCGCGGCAGAGGGAGATATTATTGTTATTAAAAATGTATTCCGCTTTACCGCTGTCCAAAACACAGGGGCAAGCTTTGGAATTTTTAAAGATAAAACTACCATTCTTACCATAATTAGCGCCATATGTGCAGTATTTTTATTGATATTTTTGTTTTATTCGTATCCTAGACGCAACAAATTTTTGAGAACTTCGCTTATTATGGTAACAGGCGGAGCAATTGGCAATATTGTAGACAGGATAGCTTTAGGGCATGTAAGAGATTTTTTGTATTTTGAACTAATTAATTTTGCAGTGTTTAATGTGGCAGACAGCTTTTTAACAATAGGTACTATCTTACTGCTTATATATGTGATATTTTTCTTTAACAAGGAAGAAGAAGAGTTTAGAAAAGCAAAAGAATCTAAAAAAGAGATACTAAGCACAAATAGTGATAGTAGCTTAGAGCAAGACAATAATTAATGCTTATGAAAAAGCGCTTTTTATACCCTAATATCACCCAAAGAATTGATGTTTTTTTAGCAGAACAGCTTGGTTTTACACGCTCTCGCGTAAAAACTATGATTACAAACGGCAATGTTGTTTATAATGGAGAAATTATATCAAAAAGCGGTTTTTTAGTTAGAGATGGGGGAGAGATTGAAGTTACCATAGAAAAAGAAATAGAAATTTCGGCAAAGCCGCAAAATTTACCTTTGGATATCATTTATCAAGACGCCCACATTGCCGTAATTAATAAAGCGCAAGGCATGGTTACTCATCCGTCTGTAGGTTCACCTAATAACACATTAGTTAACGCCATTATGTACCACATCAAAGATTTAAGCGGTATAAACGGCGTTTTACGCCCAGGGATTGTACATAGATTAGATAAAGACACTAGCGGTCTATTAGTTGTTGCAAAAACCAATGATGCTCATTTGTCTTTGGCAAAGCAAATAGAAAACAAAACTGCGGGGCGCTACTATTTAGCTTTGGTGTGCGGCAATATTAAAGAAGACACAGGAATTATAGATAAAGGAATTGCAAGAAGCAAAAAAGACAGAAAGATAATGTCGGTTGACGATACAGGCAGACAGGCTGTAACGCACTATAAGGTAATAGAACGATTTGGCGACTATACATTGGTGGAATTTCAGCTTAAAACAGGTAGAACGCACCAAATCCGCGTACACGCAAAGTATATAAACCATCCAATAGTTGGAGATACTGTCTATGGCAAAAAAGATAAGTTTGGCTTAGATGGCCAGCTTTTACATGCATATAAACTTACTATTATTCACCCCAAAACCAATGAAGAAATGACTTTTATGGCACCGCTACCGCAATACTTTTCTGAAGTGATAGAGAAATTGCAAAAGAAAATAATTTAATTTCATAAGGCAGTGGCATTTTTTGCGCTATTTTGCTAATTATTTTGTCTTGTAGTAGTTAATTTAATTAAATCTAAGTAATTAATAACCTTATTAGCTCATAAAATCAAATATGAGCAACTTTTATGATGATATGCTACTAAAGCTAGGTATGCCTATTGAAGATACAGTGGGGTTAAAAATTACTATTTGTAATTTTAAAGGCGCGCTTATTGAGGGGCATAAAGGACTATTGCTTTTTACACCTACAAAAATAGTGGTTAGAATTGGCAAGAAAAAATTAGAAATCACAGGCAACAACCTTTTTATTAATGAAGTTAGCTGCGATGAATTATATATTCGTGGACATATAGCATCAATAGAGGTGTGCTAATGATTAATCATTGTCGTTTTAAGGTAAAAGCTGATACCGTTTTTATGATTAATTTATTAAATTACAACAAAATACCTCTTAAAAAGATTGTTAGCAAAAATGAATACACAGTTTTTTGTGTAAAATCGATATATAAAGACGATGTAATTAATATGCTAAATGAGCGTTCAAAAGAGTACGCCATCTTAAAAGATAGCTCTGTAAAGACTTTTTTCAAAAAAAATACTTTACGGTTTGGACTGTATACAGGGCTTATGATAGTGGCATTATTTATGGTTTTTTACGGCGGCACACTTGCAAGAGTGGAAATTAGCGGCAATAATTTGGTAGAACAAAGTGAGATAAAGAAAGTCATTGATAAGCATTTAGAACTGCCCACATTTAAGCCTAAAGCCGATTTTAATACGCTAACTAAAGATATAATAGCGATAGAGGGCATCTCAAGCGCTTCGGTGTCTAGAAAAGGCAATACGCTTTTTGTACAAGTGTATGAAGAACTGCCCAAAGTAGATATTGAAGATAAAACAGTCTATAAAGATGTAGTATCAAAGTATGACAGCATAATCACTAGAGTAGTTGCATTTTCGGGCACTTGCAAGGTAAAAAAAGGCGATAGTGTCAAAAAAGGTCAAACCATTATATCAGCAATTGTGGTATTAGATGAGGAGCAAAATTTAACAGCCCCAACATATGCAAACGGGATAGCATATGGCAGAGTTTGGATAACTAAAGAACTTATTATTGAAAAAACCTATATTACAGCGGAGCGCACTGGAAAGAGCGTAAGCCGAGTAAAGTTTTTTAATAAAGCAGACGATTATAAGCCAGAATTCAAGCAGTATGAAGTAGAAAAACAAACTTGTTATCTTAACAGTGTTATAGCTATTCCTTACACAATTTATACTTACTACGAAACTAAAAATGTTGAAAAAGAAATGAATTTTGAAGAAAATGAACAAGCTATTGTAGAAAAGCATACTAACAAATTATTTGAAGAGTTGCCAAGCGATTGTATGGTGATAAGAAATTGGCATACAACAAAAATGCTAGACAAAAAGATTAAATTAGTTATATACTATGAGATAGAAACAAAAATTACATAAGAGGGGGTTTATGAAATATTCTATTCCCAATAGCATGGCCGTAAAAAGAAAAAGGCATTATCTAAACATTTTTTTTATGGTCTTATTTGCTTTGGCTTTGCCATTTTTGCTGGGGTTGTTGGAAAGCGGCGTAAATCAAGAAAGACTTAGCGCAACATTTTCCAACTATTACAGATTTTTTGTGGCGAGCGGAATATTGTTTTTCGTGCTTTTTTCATTAGAGAGTTATATGCATGTAAGGCACGCGGACAAAATGGACAGCAGAAAACAGCTACTTGTAATTATGCTGGTCATTACCTTAACTTATTTTTTCGCCATTATATTTGGAGCATTTATTTCTGTATACACAATGCCTTTGGTAATGTCAGGACTCCTTATAGGAATGCTCATTGAAAGACAGCTAGCTTTATTTGGCAATGTGCTTATAAACCTAGCTTTTTTCTTTTTGTATCTAACAATATCGCCAGGTTCTGATATTTCGGGTTTGCTTTCAGCGGTAATAACTAGTTCGATTAGCGGCTGTATATTTGTAATTGTAATGCGTCACACCTATACAAGAATGAGCTTTTTTATAAAATCGCTCATAATTGGACTTTTTGTGGCAATTCCAGTCGCTATACTGTGCACTCTTATAAATGTTGATTTTACAGCTTTTGATATTCTTGTAAACAGCTTATGGGCGTTTGTCTCCATAGTGCTCAGCGTAGCTTTCTTTATGGTGCTTTTGCCAATGTTTGAAAGTATCTTCCGCCTGTATACAAACTTCAGGCTAGAAGAGTTATGCTCTGCAGAATACCCATTATTAAGAAAACTAGCTACCGAAGCCCCAGGCACATACAATCATTCACTTGCCGTTGGCAATATAGCTGAAGCGTGCGCTATCAAAATAGGTGAAAACCCTGCCCTTGCTAAAGCTTGCGCATATTATCATGACCTTGGAAAGATTAAAAATCCCATTTGTTTTACTGAAAACCAAAAAGGTTATAATCCGCATGACGACTTTATTCCTGAAGTCAGCATTAAGATGATAACGGACCATACAGACCATGGATACGACTTGTTAAAACAAAATAAATTCCCAAGCATAATTGCCGACACGGCAAGAGAACACCATGGAACGACGGCGGTAAAGTATTTTTATCATAAAGTAAGAAACATTACTGACGAAGAGCTAGAGCAAGAAGAATTTTGTTATCAAGGTCCAAAACCGCAAACAAAGGTGGCGGCAATAATTATGATAGCTGATACTGTGGAAGCTGCTACTAGAGCGCAAGGCATTGACCAAGATATTGAAAACTTCCGCTCCTTTATTCACGGTCTTATACAAGATAAGGTGCGCCATAATCAATTTGATGAGTGTCCGCTTACCTTAAAGGATATAAAGGATATAGAAGATACGCTTGTAGAAACTATACCCAGCCTTTATCACCAGCGCATAAAATATTCTAAGTAGGGGACTTATGATAAAAACATACGGTGATGAATATAGAGATATTATAGAAAAAGTAGTTAAGATTACAATAGAAAAACATCAATCAAACTATAAAGACATAGATGTAGAGATTAATCTAGTAGACAATGAAGAAATTCGCATACTTAATAAGCGAACAAGAAATATAGACAAGGTTACCGATGTTTTGAGTTTTCAAAATATACAAAATTTGCGTTTTCCCATAGATACTAGCAAATACTTAACAGAAATAAATCCTCAAGATAATAGCCTTATGCTAGGAGAAATATTTATCTGCCTTGATAAAGCTTTAGAGCAAGCGATAGAGTATGGGCACAGTATAGAAAGGGAAATTGGATTTCTTACCTGCCATGGACTACTACATTTGCTCGGCTACGACCATAACCTAGGCGCCGATAGCGAAAAAATGGAGAAAATAACTGAAGAAATTATGAAAGAAGCTAATTTAGAAAGAGAGAAAAGCGATAACAAAAGTCAAATGGCAGCAACTGATTTTAAGTCAGGTTTTGTTGCCATTATGGGCAAACCAAACGCTGGTAAATCCACTCTTATAAATACCCTTGTGGGTGAAAAAGTAGCTATAGTTAGCTGGAAACCCCAAACTACTAGAAATAAGATATTGGGCATTTATAACGAACCGTCTTATCAAATTATTTTTATTGATACGCCCGGTCTTCATAAGCCTAAGAATTCGCTAGGAAAATATATGATGAGAGCGGCAAACTCTGCTCTTGACGGTATAGATTGTTTATTATATTTGATTGACGCTGAAAAGCAGTTTGACCAAAAGGACAAGGAAAACATCGCAATTTACCTAGACGCCGATATTAAAGTAATTGCTGTTGTAAATAAAGTTGACCGCGTAACTAAAGAAAAGGTGTTTGGAATATTAACAGAGCTTAAAAACTTTGCAAAATTGCAAGCAGTAGTGCCAATTAGCGCTTTGCGTGGCAGAAATATAGAGCCACTAAAGGAAGAAATAAAAAAACTGCTTACCGACCATATAAAATATTATGATAAAGACCAGTACACCGATAAAAATATGCGTTTTATAGCTAGCGAAATTATTCGTGAAAAGGCGTTAAGGTTATTAAATATGGAAGTCCCCTACGGCATAGGTGTAGACATAACCAAGTACCAAATGAGAGAAAGCGGAGATATCATTGATATAGATGCAGATATTATTTGCGAAAAAGCTGCCCACAAACCAATTATTTTAGGAAAAGGGGGCAGTATGATAAAGAATATAGGCACTTACGCTAGACAGGACTTAGAGAATATCACTGGAAGCAAAGTTTTTTTGACACTTTTTGTTAAGGTTAGAACAGAATGGAGAGAAAATAGCCTAGTTTTGAAAGAATTAGGGTATGATAATTAAGTTGTAAAACAAGGCCTATTTTTTTATATCCATATTTTGTAAATATTATTTGAATAAAAAAATTAATTTTGCCTATTCTATTATTGTAAGCGAAAGAGTAATCTGAGTGTTTTAGATGATTAGTAGCTTGCAAGTATAAAGAGAGGTATTTTATCTATGAAAGAGAAAGATACAAGTGAAGTATTTTGGAAAATGTTTGAGAAAAGCGGTAACACAGGATATTATATGCTGTATAATGCTTTGAAAAACGATAAGACCAAGAATATGTTTAAGTAGCTTGCAATCCAACTTCTAGGTAATTACCCTGAGTAGAGAATCGAGAACCGTTAAATTTTTATTTGCGCTCTTCTCGATTCTTCTACTTTTTAAATGCTTTCACCTTGCTTATATAATTTTTACAAAGTATAATAAAGATATGTTTTTTAGAGGTTTGTATGCTCACAGTTAAAGGTATAATAATAAGAGTAGTTGACTATAAAGAAAAGGATAGACTACTTACTATAGCAGCTCTAGACAAGGGGCTTATCTGTGTAAACGCTAAAGGGGCAAGGGGAGAAAAAGCAAAGCTGAAAGGATACGTCAACCTTTTAACTTTTGGAGATTTTCACCTAACCCAAGCAAAGACAGGATATATTTTGCGCGGTGTCGATTGCAAAGAAAGTTTTTTTAATTTGTGGACAGATACCGCTAAGTATTCAGCAGGTATTCTTTGTATAGAATTGTTTGAAAAAATAGCAAGAGAGCAAGACGATATAAATAGCGAAATAACCCTTCTTCTAAATGCCTTAAAGGATATAAATTACGGCAATAATTATGCCTTGCTTTATGCGCTAAAATTTATGGCCATAACAATGTCTGATTTGGGTATAGAATATAAAGAAATAACCAAATATGATGTAGATATTTATGAGCTTATTAACAAATTGGTTAAAAATAATGCTAACATCGATGATATAGCTTATAGTGAAAACAATGTAAAAAAAGGCATACAATTGTTAAATTTATTATTAAAAAACGCTGTTAATATTAACCTTAGAGTTATCCCGCAAATATTAAAAACGATATAGCTCATAAATAGTTATTAATTATAAATTATTTTATTGTTAAGGTAGTAGTTTTTTGCTTGTAAAAAATGGAATATTTTAGTATAATGTCAATGATTTAATTTTTTTATCACAAAAATAAAATAAAAGGAGAAATTTTGATGACTAAATTTGTTTATTTATTCAGAGAAGCAGACGGCAACAGGGAAAAGTTTGGCGGAAAAGGCGCAAACCTAGCTATGATGACAAGCCTTGGTATGCCAGTGCCTCAAGGTTTTATCATCACCACAGAGGCTTGTACCAAGTATTACGAGGACGGCAAGGTAATAGATAAAGATATTATTGCTCAAGTTTTTGAAAGTTTAGCTGCGTTAGAGAAAGAAACAGGAAAGAAATTCGGAGATGAAGAAAATCCTTTCTTGGTAAGCGTTAGAAGCGGTTCAAGAGCTAGTATGCCGGGTATGATGGATACTATCTTAAACCTTGGACTTACCGATATTAGCGTTAAGGGTCTTGCAAAAAAGACCAATAATCCCAGATTTGCTTATGACTGCTATCGCAGATTTATACAAATGTACAGCGATGTTGTTTGCGGACTAGGTAAAGGTTTCTTTGAAGTTGTTATTGACCAAGAAAAAGAAAAGAGAGGCATTTCTCTAGATACGGAGTTCACAGCAGAAGATTTGATGGAACTTATCAAGATATTCAAAGACTATTACAAGAGAGAAAAAGGTGAAGAATTCCCTCAAGACCCCAAAGAGCAACTTGTTGGAGCTATTGAAGCAGTATTTAGGAGCTGGGACAACCCAAGAGCTATTGCGTATCGCAGAATGAATGATATTCCAAGCAGTTGGGGTACTGCTGTCAATGTTCAAGCAATGGTATTTGGTAACATGGGAGAAACCAGCGGAACAGGTGTTGCGTTTACTCGCGACCCCTCAACTGGCGAAAAGAAGCTCTATGGAGAATACCTTATGAATTCTCAAGGCGAAGATGTTGTTGCAGGTATCCGTACTCCTTTAACAATAGACCACCTAAAAGAAACAAACAAAGCTGTTTATGACGAATTTGTAAGCTATAGCAACAAATTAGAACAATACTTTAAGGATATGCAAGATATGGAGTTTACCATTGAAGAAGGCAAACTTTATATGCTACAAACCCGTAACGGCAAAAGAACAGCCAACGCAGCTATCCGCATTGCTTGTGAGCTAGTGGAAGAAGGGCTTGTTACCAAAGAAGAAGCGCTATTAAAGATAGACCCAAAACAGCTTGACGAACTTTTGCACCCCACCTTTGAGCAAAAGGCATTAAAGGTAGCAAAACCTATTGCAACTGGTCTTGCAGCAAGTCCTGGCGCTGCCTGCGGTAAGATTGCGTTCACGGCAGAAGAAGCAATGGAAAGGGCGCAAACTGAACCTGTTCTATTGGTAAGACTAGAGACTTCAGCAGAAGATATTGAAGGAATGAATGTAGCTAAGGGTATACTAACAGGTCGCGGCGGCGGCACTTCTCACGCGGCAGTTGTTGCGCGCGGAATGGGTAGATGCTGTGTGGCAGGTTGCTCTGCGCTAATTATTGACGAAGAAGCCAAAACATTGACCGTTGGCGACAAAGTTTATACCTCTGATGACTATTTATCACTAGATGGCTCAACTGGTAATGTTTACGAGGGTAAGATACCTACCACTGAGGCAGAAATTTCAGGATATTTTGAGACCATTATGAAATGGGCTGACGAAGTTAGAACGCTAAAGGTTAGAACAAATGCTGACGCTCCGCACGAAGCAAAAACAGCTAGAAAGTTTGGCGCGGAAGGAATAGGGCTTTGCCGTACTGAGCATATGTTCTTTGCTGAAGACAGAATACTAGCTGTTAGAGAAATGATAGTTGCTGAAAACGCTGAGCAAAGAGAAAAAGCTTTGGCAAAATTACTTCCTATGCAAAGAAAAGACTTTGAAGAGCTATATGAAGCGATGGGCGAATATCCTGTTACCATTCGTTTCTTAGACCCGCCTCTACATGAGTTCTTGCCTAGCAAAAAGGAAGACATTAAGGTGCTTGCAGAGCAAATGAATATGAGCTTTGACAAACTTAATGCAATTATCGAAGAACTTCACGAAGTTAACCCTATGTTAGGACATCGTGGTTGCCGTCTTTCCATAACATATCCTGAAATTGCAGCAATGCAAACTAAGGCTGTTATTGAGGCTGCTCTTAACAGAAAAGCAAAAGGCGCAACTGTAATACCAGAAATTATGATTCCTTTAGTTGGCGATGTTAAAGAATTGAAGTATGTAAAAGATATCGTAGTAGAAACTGCAGAAGCTGTTATGGCTGAAAGAGGAGAAAAGATTGAGTACCATGTAGGAACTATGATTGAAATCCCAAGAGCAGCTCTAACTGCTGACGAAATTGCAAAAGAAGCAGACTTCTTTAGCTTTGGAACAAACGACCTAACACAAATGACATATGGCTTTAGCCGTGATGACGCTGCTAAGTTCTTGGAAGATTATTATGCTAAAAAGATATTTGAACAAGACCCATTCCAAAAAGTTGACCAAATCGGCGTAGGCAAGCTTATGAAGATGGCAATAGCCGACGGCAGAGCAACAAAAGCTGACTTAAAATGCGGTATTTGCGGCGAGCATGGCGGCGACCCAGCAACGGTAGAATTCTGCAACGAAATAGGATTAGATTATGTTTCTTGCTCACCTTTCCGCGTACCAATTGCTATCCTTGCAGCAGCTCATGCGGCAATAAAGCAAAAGTAAAAAATTAAACTTCAAGTTTTAGTTAAAGTAAGAGCCGACAAATTTTTGTCGGCTCTTTTTTTGCTTTAGCATATTATTAAGGCGCTTGCAAAAAAGGGGTATCTGAGGTATAATATAATTAATATTTTTAAATGATTTGTGGAGAAAAATGAAGTCTGAACAACTAGAGTTTGAAAGAATTTTCTTGTCAAAGTACGCAACTAAAAGTGAAAATACGAAGGGCAGGGCGGTCGCTATCGAGCCGTGTCCTTATCGTACTGAATTTCAACGCGACCGTGACAGGATTATTCATTGTAAAGCTTTTAGAAGATTAAAGCACAAAACACAGGTGTTTTTAAGCGCCAATGGCGACCATTATAGAACAAGACTTACTCATACTTTGGAAGTAACGCAAATAGCCCGTACCATAGCAAGAGCGTTATGTCTTAATGAAGACCTTACAGAAGCTATTGCTCTTGGGCACGATTTAGGACATACGCCTTTTGGACACGCAGGCGAAAGGGTATTAAATTCATTAACAGGGCATTTTTATCACAATGAGCAAAGTCTAAGAGTGGTAGAGTTTTTAGAAAACGAAGGCAAAGGACTTAACCTTACTTTTGAGGTTAGAGATGGCATACTTAACCATACCTCTAAGGGCAACCCATCTACTTTAGAAGCAAAAATTGTGTCTTGTGCTGACAGAATAGCTTACATTAATCACGATATAAATGATGCCATTAGAGCAGGGGTATTAAAGGATGAAGACCTGCCTAAAGATTGTGTTGAGTTTTTAGGTAGAACGCAAGGAGAAAGAATAAATACTCTAGTTAGCGATATGATAAAAAACTCTTACCAAAAGCCTGATATTATGCTAAGCAAAGAAGGCTCTTACTATATGAATAAGCTAAGAGAGTTTATGTTTGATTATGTCTATAATTCCACTCAGGGAGAAATGCTAAACTTAAAGGCAGACAGAATGATATCTACACTATTTAGGCATTTTCTAAAGTATCCTGGCGAAGTGCCTAAAAACTATGTATTTAGCGATAACGCTACTATATTTGTCACTGATTTTATTGCAAGCATGACCGACACCTATGCAATAAACATTTTTAAAGAGCTATACATACCAAAGGAATATATATAAATGTTAGATTTAAATTGCCTCAACGAAACGCAAAGAAAGGCAGCCATGGACACTGAGGGCGCTGTGGTTGTTTTTGCAGGGGCTGGCAGCGGTAAAACACGGGTGCTAACACATAGAGTGGTGTACCTTGTTCAAGAAAAAAATGTGTATCCATATAATATTTTAGCAATAACTTTTACCAATAAAGCCACATCTGAAATGAAAGAAAGGTTGCAAGCTATGATAGGCAGCAGCGATGTGTGGGTGTCTACTTTCCATGCGCTTTGCACCAAAATATTGTATAGACACGCAGAAAAAATAGGATATACAAGCGGTTTTAGTATCTTTGACACATCAGCAAGTCAAAGAATTATGAAAAGGGTATTGAGAGAAAAGCGAATAAATGAAAAGAAAGTCGATAAGTACCTTTATCATATTTCTACAGCAAAAAATGACAACCTTAATTCTAGCCAATATTTTTCTAAGATAAGACGCTATAAAGATGCAATGGAGATATGCGAAATTTTCGACCGCTATGAAGAACTTTTGAAAGAAAACAATGCCATGGACTTTGATGATTTATTAGTTAAATGCCTTGAGCTGTTTCAAACAAATTTTGATGTGCTTGAATACTATCAAAACCGTTTTCGCTATATTCATGTAGACGAATTTCAAGATACCAACCAAGTGCAATTTGAAATTGTAAAGTTGCTTAGCGGAAAATGGGGCAATATCTTTGTGGTAGGGGATGACGACCAAAGTATATATAGTTGGCGTGGAGCAAATGTTTCTAATATTCTGGAATTTGATAAACATTTTGACAATGTTAAAACATATAAGCTTTTGCAAAACTATCGCTCCACAGAAAATATACTTAATTGCGCTAATAACCTTATTAAAAACAATGTATCTAGAGTGGATAAAGTTCTTACCACAGAAAAAAAGGGTGGAGTAAGGGTGGAATATCTTTATCACCAAGACGAATATCGCGAAGTAGATAGCGTAATTAGCACCATTATGCAATTAAAAAGACTTTACAACTACAAAAATAATGATTTTGCTATCCTTGTCAGACAAAACTCAATCACTAGATTGCATGAGATAAACTTGCCTAGAGCAAATTTATCATACAAGGTATTTGGCGGTTTTAGATTCTTTGACCGCAAAGAAATACAAGATATTATTGCATATTTGAGAGTGCTTGCCAACCCTAAAGATTCAGAAGCTCTTTTAAGAATAATAAACTTCCCAACAAGAGGAATAGGCAATACCACCATAGAAAGAATAATTAATTATGCCAACCAAAAAGGTATATCTTTATTTGAAGTTATATCAAACATAAGAACAATTGACGAATTTTCCTCTAGCGTAAAGAATAAAGTAAGCGCATTTGTCAATTTAATTAATGGCTTTGCCGCTGATTTGCATACACAAAAATTTAGTGATTTTGTAATCAATATGGTAAAAAAGCTCAATTTAGAGCAACATTATACGCTGTCTGGCAAAGAAGAAGATTATAATCGTTGGGAGAATGTGCAAGAGTTTTTAACTCACATCAAAGAGAATTTTGACAAAGATGGCTCTACACTAGAAGAATTTTTGCATAACTTTACGCTAAACAACACAGACAAAGAAGATGACGATAATGATTTTATAACAATTGCCACAATGCACGCGGCAAAGGGACTAGAGTTTAGAGTGGTCTTTATAGTAGCTTGCGAAGAGCAAATAGTACCATCGTCTAGGTGCTTTACTGAACCTAATGGACTAGAAGAAGAAAGGCGAGTAATGTATGTTGCTATAACTAGAGCTAAAGAAAGGCTTTATATATCCTGTGTTAACGGTACGCGCATGAGATTTGGGCGTCAAGAGAGAGCAACGCCGTCTAGGTTTATAGCTGAATGCAAAGGAAAGCAAGACGCAGTAAAAGCGTTGCTTGAAAAATTTGGTTCTCAATACCAAACAAATGACTATGACGATTTTTCAGATGCTATACCAAAAACACATACCATAAAAAAAATAGACTTTGTGCCAAATGTGAAAATAGATAACAAACCTACCGTAAAGTCAGCAGATACTACACAATTTGCCGCTGGAGTTAAAGTTAGGCATAAAAAGTATGGCATAGGTACAATAATTGTAACGGAAGGAAGCGGGCTTGGCAAAACGGCAACAGTGGCGTTTAAGGATTTGGGAATTAAAAAATTCGCGGTGGCAAGCGCACCGCTTACTTTGGTGTAATTATGGATAGAATGAAAGAACTTGTTAAGCTAATAAATAAGTACGATAAAGAGTACTATGAACTGGATAACCCCAGCATATCAGATATGGAATATGATGCTCTTTATTATGAGCTGGTAGCACTAGAGCAAATGAGCGGCATAGTTTTGCCGAATTCTCCCACTCATAGAGTGGGTGGAGCGGTGCAAAAAGGTTTTAATAAGCACAAGCATAAATTAAGGCTTTATTCTTTAGACAAAGCGCAAAATCGCACACAGCTAGAAAACTTTTTTCAAAGAGTAATTAAAGCAGTAGGATATATGCCCAAGTTTACTTTGGAGCATAAGTTTGACGGTCTAACAGTATCACTTACCTACAAGAATGGAGAGCTTGTTTCTGCAGCGACAAGAGGAGATGGAATAACTGGAGAAGAGATAACAGCTCAAGTTAAAACGATAAGAAGTGTTCCGCTAACTATACATTATAAAGGCGAGATAGAGATACTTGGGGAAGGCATAATGCGCCTTAGTGTGTTTGAAAAATATAATGAAACAGCAAAGACACCGCTAAAAAACCCGCGCAACGGCGCAGCTGGCGCAATTCGCAATCTAAACCCTAAAATTACCGCTTCAAGAAAGCTTGATTTTTTGGCGTATAATGTGGGATATGTAGAAGAAAATTTGTTTAAAACACAATGTGAAGTTAATCAATTTTTGCGAGAAAATGGCTTTTTGGTAGACGATAAATTTGTCATAGTTTCCGATGTTGATAATGCAATGGTAGAGCTTAACAAAATAGAAGAGCATAGAGAAACTTTGGACTTTATGATAGATGGCGCAGTATTAAAAATTGACGATATGAGCTTGCGTGAAAAACTAGGATATACTGATAAATTTCCTAGGTGGGCGTTAGCTTATAAGTTTACGGCGCAAGAAACTACCACTATTGTAAAAGGTGTAAAGTGGCAAGTTTCACGCACTTCAAAAATTAATCCGCTGGCTGTTTTAGAACCTGTTGAATTAATGGGCGTAACAGTAAAACAGGCAACCTTAAACAACTATTCTGATATCCAAAGGAAAGATATTAAGATAAATTCTAGAGTGTTTATAAGACGGAGCAACGATGTTATTCCTGAGATTACTGCCGTAGCTTCCCATAACGAAGATAGCATGGAAATATTAAAGCCAACCAACTGTCCTGCTTGCGGTTCTGTCGTTAGAGAAGAGGGCGCCTTTTTGTACTGCACCAATCCTGATTTTTGCGCTCCTACCATCATTAGTTATCTGGACCATTTTGCGCAAAAGTCTTGTATGGATATCGAAGGCTTAAGCGAAAAGACAGCGGAACAGCTATACAACGAAATGCATATAAAATACCCTTATCAGCTTTATTATCTTACTATGGAGCAATTGTTGACATTGGAAGGGTTTAAGGAAAAAAAGGCAAGCAATCTTTTAAGCAATATAGAAAAAAGTAAAAATGTTACGCTAGATAGATTTATTTTTAGCTTAGGGATACCGTCTATTGGCAGAAAAACAGCAAGGCAGCTAGCTGATACTTTTCAAAGTTTGGAAAAGCTTATGGAAGCTAATACCCAAACTTTATTAGCATTAGATGATTTTGGACAAATTATGGCCGATAATGTAGTGGGCTTTTTTGCTGATGATAAAAATATTGACCTAATAAATAAGCTACTTGAAGCAGGCGTTACTATAAAAGTAGAAGAGAAAAAAGAAGGAATTTTTAGCGGAAAAGTGGTGGTTCTCACTGGCAGCTTAAGCACTTTTAAGAGAAGTCAAGCTGCTAAAATTATTGAAGAGCAAGGCGGTAAGGTAAATGATACTGTCTCAAAGTCTGTGAACCTAGTGATTGCAGGAAAAGACGCTGGTAGCAAGTTGGCAAAAGCACAGAAACTAGAAATAGAGATTTGGGACGAAGGACAATTTATTAATGCGCTTGGCAGTGATTTTATCATGGTATAAGCTTTTTATCATCAATTCATATAAGCTTTTAGTATTAATAAAACTTGTCAATATTGTATTAAGTATGTTATACTTATTATTAAATATATACGAGGTTTGGTATTTTTTAAGTGCACAGTATGACAGGTTACGGCAAGGGAGTTGCCGAAGGTTACGAAAGAAAGGTCACTATTGAAATGAAAGCGGTTAATCACCGCACACTTGATTTAATTATAAAGACGCCTAGAGGGTTTTCGTTTTGTGATGATATGCTGAGAAAGACCCTGTCTGAATACTTTTATCGCGGTCATATCGAAGTTTATGTTAACTATGAAGACAATAGGCAAAACAAAGAAAAAGTTAGTTGCGATACTGAGCTAGCTCTGCAATATATGCAAGTGGCAAAGGAGTTAGAGCAAAAGGGCTTTGTTAACGATATGACAGTTAGCCATGTATTGCGTATGCCTGATGTATTAAAGGCGGAAAATATAGAAGATGATGAAGAAATTGTGCTAGAGTTGGTGCTAAAAGCAGCTAGAATTGCTTGTGAGAACTTGCAAGAAATGAGAAAGCATGAAGGGCAAATGCTCTATAGCGATGTTGCAGCGCGTTTTGATAATTTAGAAAATATTCTAAAATCCATAAAAGAAAGAGCGCCAATGGTGGCAAATGCATATGCTGAAAGGTTGACAGAGAGAATAACGGAAGCATTAAATGATGTGGCAATAGACGAAGCTAGATTTTATAACGAAGTGGCGTTTTTTGTGGACAGAAGCAATATAGATGAAGAGATAGCAAGGCTAGCAGGACACATTGAGCATGGATGTGCCATTATGAAGAAAAAGGGAGTAAAGGGCGAAGCGCTTGATTTCCTTGCGCAAGAACTATTGCGAGAAACAAACACAATAGGCAGTAAAAGCAATGACTTAGAGCTTACAAGATATGTGCTTGCTGCAAAAAATGAAATTAAAAAAATTAAAGAACAAATTCAAAATATTGAATAAACTAATAAAATAGGAGTTTCATGCAAAGAAAAGGAATTTTGTATGTTATAAGCGGGCCTAGCGGCGCAGGGAAAGGAACGGTGCTAGCTGAAGTTTTTAAGAAGGTTAAGGACTTGCATTTTAGCGTCAGCGCTACCAATCGCGCACCGAGGGCTAATGAAATAGACGGAGTTAATTATCATTTTATAACAGATGAACAGTTTGATAAACTTATAGAAGAAGATGGTTTGTTAGAATATGTTTCCAAATACGGCAACAGATACGGAACTGTAAAATCAGAAGTTGAAAAGATGATTGAGGAATGTAAAGATGTAGTGCTGGAGATAGAGACAACAGGCGCAAGCAATGTAAAGAGAATGCTAAAAAAAAGAGTGGTTAGCATATTTATAGCGCCGCCTAGCATGGCAGAATTAAGAGCAAGGCTGGAAGGCAGAGCGTCAGAGGGCAACAGTAATAGAGAGTTGCGATTTAATACCAGTATTCATGAGATGATGTGCGCATACTATTATGACTATATTGTGGTAAACGATAATCTCAACGACTGCGTAGAAAAGGTAGTTAATATTATTGAAGGCGAAAGATGTAAAGTTAAATATAATAGACATTTGATTAAGGAAATACTAAACAAAAAATAATTGTTAAGGAGAGTAGATTATGACATTTAGAGATAATGACAGCATGGTGAATCCCCCTATTGATAAGCTTATCAAAAAAGCGCCTTGCCGTTATGCGTTGGTTGTAGCTCTTGCAAAAAGAGCTAAGGAAATTACAGCCATGGCTAAAAATGACGAGGGCCAACCCAAAAAGAAACCTATTAGTCAAGCCGCTGAAGAAATTTATAACAATAAAATAATTATTGAAATGGGTGACTAATGAAAAAAACCGTTGTGGTTGGCGTTAGCGGTGGCATTGCTGCCTACAAATGTTGTGAGGTTGTGTCCAAACTTAAACAGCTTGGTTACGCTGTTAAGGTTATTCTTACCAAAAACGCTACGGAATTTGTAAGCAAACTCACTTTTGAGACTCTTTCAGGCAATCCTGTAGTGGTGGATATGTTTGCCGAAAAAGAACATTTTGATGTAGAGCATGTCAGCCTTGCCAAAGAAGCAGACCTATTTTTAGTTTGCCCAGCTACCGCCAATGTTATTGCTAAATTTGCTCAAGGTATAGCTGACGATATGCTGTCTACTACCTTTTTGGCAAGTAAAGCAATAAAAGTTATTTGCCCAGCTATGAATACAGGAATGTATACAGATAAGGCAAACTTAAAAAATTTAGAATTGCTTAAAGACAGGGGAGTGCATATCTTAGAGCCTGACTCAGGATATTTAGCTTGTGGAGATATCGGTAAAGGCAGAATGAGCGAGCCTAAACAAATTATTGAATTTGTAGACAGCATACTGACGCCCAATCCTGACTTCCGTAATAAAACTGTGCTAATTACAGCAGGAGCGACCATTGAAGATATAGACGGAGTAAGATATATAAGCAATTATTCGTCAGGAAAAATGGGAGTAGCCCTAGCAAACAGGGTGTTAGCTAGGGGCGGAGATGTTATTTTGGTCGCTGCAAACATGTCCGTTACTCCGCCGAAAAATGCTAAAGTCATTAGAGTTAAGTCCACAAAGGATATGAATAACGCTGTTATGGACAACCTTGACCAAGCTGATATTATAATAAAAGCGGCAGCGCCGTCAGATTATAGAGTAAACAAAAAATATAGTCAAAAGATTAAGAGTGAAACACTACTTTTAGATCTTGTTAAAAATCCCGATATCGCTAAAGAAGTAGGACTTAAAAAAGGTGACAAAATTTTAGTGGTTTTTGCGGCGGAAACCAATGATTTATTAGAAAATGCAGCAGAAAAACTAAAAAGTAAAAATGCTGATATGATAGTTGCTAACGATGTAACTAAAAAAGGCGCAGGCTTTATGGTCGATACTAATATCGCCACTATCATTTATGCAAATGGGCAAATAGATAGCTTGCCTATTATGAGCAAAGAAAATTTAGCCGATGTTATTTTGGACGGGGTTTTAAGCCTATGATTTATGAAGTCATTGTGGATATAAGCAATGGCGAGGTGGATAGAGTTTTTGACTATTCCTCAGATAAAGAGTTCCCCGTAGGTTGTAGGGTGAAAGTTCCCTTTGGCAATAGAGTGCTAGAGGGTTTCGTATTTAATACCAAAGAAACTTCCAAGGTTAAGACTAAAGAAATTATTGAAAGGTTAGATGATTTTGTGGCAATTAGTCCCGAAATGCTTTCCCTAGCCAAAGAGCTAAACAAAAATAACAATCTTCGTATAGTGGATATTTTGCGGCTATGCATACCTTCTAAGTTGCGCGGCGGTAAAGTTAAAGAGCTAAAAAGAGGTTTTATAACGCTGTGTATGCCAGCTGAAGAAGGGGTAAAACTGATAAGGAAAAATGCCCAAACACAGCTTGAATTAATAAATAAGCTAAAAAGTGGCGGCGAATATGAAAGTGTGCTTAACTCTCAGTTTAATCCCTCTAGCGTCAAGGCTTTAATTGAGAAAGGTATTGCGAAAAGAGAATACATAAAAATAGCGCGCACACCGCATAAAGGCATGGTAGGCAAAAGTAAGGAAATTACTCTTACTGCCCAGCAAAAAAATGCCGTAGATACCATTATGAATAATGACGGCGTCTTTTTACTGCACGGCGTAACAGGCAGCGGCAAAACAGAAGTTTATATGGCGGTTATTAGCGAAATTATTAAGCAAGGAAAAACAGCAATAATGCTAGTGCCAGAAATAAGTCTTACGCCGCAAATGCTAAGCGTTTTTAGAGAAAGATTTGGAAACAGAGTGGGACTTATGCACAGTGCGCTTAGCGATGGAGAGCGTTTTGACGAATGGCTAAGACTGCTAAAAGGCGAAGCTGTGATAGCGCTTGGAGCAAGGAGCGCAATTTTTGCGCCATTGCAAAATGTAGGCGCAATAATTATTGATGAAGAGCATGACACTAGTTATATTAGCGAAAGCAATCCAAGATATTTTACAGAAGATATAGCAAAGTATAGGACAAAATATAATAACTGCAAACTTATTTTGGGCAGCGCAACGCCTAGCCTTGGTACATACCAAAAAGCAAAAGATAAAGAGTATACGCTAATTACGCTTAATAAAAGAGTGAACCATAGAGAAATGCCCGACATGGAAATTATTGATATGCGACAGGAAGTTAGGGCAGGGAACAATAATATTTTTTCAAGAAAACTTTTACTTGAACTAGAGCATACCATAAAGAGCGGCAATCAAGTTATGCTGTTTATTAACAGGCGGGGATTTTCATCTTTTGTAAGGTGCAGGCAGTGCGGATATATCCCTGTTTGCCAAAGCTGTGACATAAGTCTTACTTATCACAAGGACGATAACCAGTTAAAATGCCACTATTGCGGACAGCAATACTATATGCTGACAGAGTGCCCCAAATGTCATAGCGCCCATTTAGCTAAAGGTCGTATAGGCACAGAAAGGGTAGTGGAAGAAGTGCAAAAATTATTTCCTGAAGTAAAGGTGCTAAGAATGGACTTTGACACCACTTCATCAAAGGATTCTTACGCGGAGATACTTTCGGCATTTGGTAGAAAGGAAGCGCAGGTGCTAGTGGGAACTCAAATGATAGTAAAAGGTCATGACTTTAAAGATGTCACCCTAGTTGGCGTGCTTGATGCCGACCTTAGCCTTTATTTTAGCGACTTTAGAAGTAATGAAAACACCTATCAAATAATAACGCAGGTAGCTGGTCGCGCGGGCAGAGAAAAAAAGGCGGGCAAAGTGGTTATACAAACCTATAATCCACACCACTATGTTTTCAGGTTTGCTAAAAACTATGACTATTTAGGCTTTTTTGATAAGGAAAGCAATATAAGAGAAACTACAAAGTTCCCGCCGTATAGCAAAATTGTGCGCATACTAATAAGAAGTAAAGATGAAGAAAAAGCTTTAATTGCAGCCCGTAAGTGTTATAACCTTATGCGAGAATTAAAGCCTGAGCAAAAGGAAATCTTCAGAGTAAAAGCTATGCGCGCTCCGCTAAAAAAATTGCGCTCAGAGTATCGTTTTCAAGTAGTTGTGTGGATAGAAAAAGATGGCGATAATGAAGCGCTTAAAAAGCTTTATGAGATAGCTGCAAAAATAAGTGAAAAAAATGTAGTGACCTTTGTGGAAATCAATCCAACGCAAATGACATAGAATATCATAATAAGGAGAAAATAATGGCAATAAGAAAGATTTTTATGGATGGAGAGCCAGTTTTATTAAAAAAAAGCCGACCAGTTACAAGCTTTGATGAAAGACTAGCAACGCTGCTTGACGACTTGCGAGATACTATGCATGACGCTGACGGAGTTGGGCTAGCTGCTCCCCAAGTGGGAATACTAAGGAGAGTTGCGGTAGTAGAAGTTGATGATATTTACTTAGAACTTGTCAATCCAGAAATTATTAGCTCACAAGGGCAGCAAATAGACCTAGAGGGTTGCCTTAGCGTTGACAGCAATAAAAACTGCCAAGTTTTAAGGCCTATGAAATTAACGGTAAAAGCCTTTGACAGAAATGGCAAAATGTTTACTAAAACGCTAGAAGGGCTTCCTGCTAGAGCTGTATGTCACGAATTAGACCACTTGGACGGAATTTTGTTTTACACAAAGGAATACAAGGAAAAATGAGAGTAATTTTTTTAGGGACGCCTGAGTTTAGCGTTAGGGTGCTACAAGGTATAGTGCAGTCTAACCATGAGGTAATGGCAGTTGTTACACAGCCTGACCGAAAAAACGCAAGGGGTAACAAAATAAATTTTAGCAAAGTAAAAGAGTATGCTTTAGGTCTTGACGTGCCTATTTTGCAGTACGAAAATATCAGCTTGCAAGGGCAAGATGAGTTAAAGAAGCTAAACGCTGATATTATGGTAACAGCCGCCTATGGACAGATATTAAAGCAGAATATTCTAGATATCTGCCCTAAAGGCATAATAAATGTCCATGCGTCCTTACTTCCAAAATATAGGGGAGCGTCGCCTGTGCAATGGGCGCTTTTAGAGGGACAAGAAAGAGTGGGCGTGACCATTATGCAAACGGAACTTGGCGTAGACACAGGCGATATAATTTTGCAAAAAGAAATAGCTTTAGATGGTTATGAGAATACTTATGAAACCTTGCAAAAGTTAAGCGTGTTAGGCGCAGAAGCTGTTGTTGAAGCGCTAGATTTAATAGAGCAGGGCAATGCTATCTTTACGCCGCAAATAGAAAGTCAAGCTACTTATTGTAGAATGTTGAAAAAAGAAGACGGAAAAATTGATTGGGCAAAGTCAAGTAAAGAGCTTAAGAACTTTATAAGAGGCATGACTCCATGGCCTAGCGCATTTACAACTTGTAAGTTTGGCAAATTAAAAATTCTTAGAGCAAATGCCCTTGAGTGTGAAAATACAGGCATTGTAGGCGAAATTATGGTGGCAGAACCCAAGAAAGGTTTGATAGTAAGCTGTGGACAAGGTTGTTTAGATGTGCTAACAGTGCAAGGAGAAAATGCCAAGGCAATGGATATAAAAAGTTTTTTGCTGGGCAAAAGATTACAAGCAGGAGAAATTTTAGGTGACTAAATCTACACTAAGACAAGCTTATGATATTTTAATTAAGGTATATAAAGATAACACATACTTAAATCTCTTGATGAAAAAAAATTCTCATGCAGGAGTGGCAAAAATAGTTTATGGAGTTTTGGAAAAACACTATGAATTAAATTACATTATAGATAGTTTGGCAGAGAAAAAGCCAAAATTAAATATAAGGGTGATGTTGCTTATAGCAAGTTATTGCTTGTTATATCTTAATACGCCCTATAATGTGGTGCTAAACGGAATTAGTGAGCTTGCTCAAAGCTTAGGCAAGTCTGCCCTAAAGCCATTTTTAGCGGCAATAACTAAGAAAATAGATGAAAAAAATTATCAACTGCCTAAAAAAAACAATAAAGAATATATGGAAGTAAAATATAATCTTCCAAGTTTTCTTGTGGGATTATTTCGCAAAGATTATCCGAATAACTTTGAAGAGATTATTAACGCAAAGAGCTATGATAGAGTGCATATTATAGCTAAATGCGGCGATAAGACTGTTCTTGAAGCAGAGCCTACCGCAATAAAAACTCAGACTGGGTATTTTGTAAAAAACAATAAAGAGATATCGTTGCTTAGTTTTTTAGGCAAAGCTACTTATATGAGCTATGGCAGTTCTCTTATTGCTCAAAGCATACCTATCGGTTGCGGCGAAAAATTGTTGGACACTTGCGCCGCTCCTGGCGGCAAATCTGTTTTTCTAGCTGAAAGGGGGGCAAAAGTCACTTCTTGTGATATTCATGAGCATAGAGTAAAGCTTATTTCTGATTACGCAAAGCGTATGAATACAAAGCTAGATAATATTTGCAAAAGAGATGCTACTAAATACTATGAAAAGTGGCAAGAGCATTTTGATATAGTTCTTGTAGATGCACCTTGTAGCGGTCTTGGCGTTTTGGAAACAAGAAGAGATGTAATTTTTAACAGAACATATCAAGATATTTTAAACTTAGCTAGTTTGCAGTTAACAATTCTTAACAATGTCAAAAATTATGTAAAAAAAGGCGGACTGCTTGTCTATTCTACTTGTACTATTTTTAGTATGGAAAATGGCGATAATGTAGAGAAATTTTTGCAGCAAAATAATGATTTTAGATTGGAAAAGATAGAATTGCCTTATCAAAATGACGGAACTATACAATTTTTGCCTGACGGTAAAGGAATGGGGGGCTTTTATTTATGCCACATGAGAAGAATTTAAGCTTGCAGGACTTGAGCTATGATGAGCTTAATAATATAATAAAAGCGTGGGGGTATCCAAGCTTTAGGGCAGAACAAGTTTATATTGCCGCTCAGCAAAATAAAGATTATGACAATATGTCTAATCTACCTAAAGATTTACGCCACAAGCTTAAAGAAAGTTATTTTGCCACAGCAGTTACGATTATAGAAACTTTTGCTAGCAAAGACGGCACAGAAAAGTACTTGTATAGGCTAAATGACGGCAATGTGATAGAAGGCGTTTTTATGCCCCATAGCTACGGCAATACGCTTTGCGTATCGACTCAAGTGGGGTGCAGGCTAAATTGTGCATTTTGCGCATCAAGCTTAAATGGTCTTATAAGAAACTTAACTAGCGGTGAAATGCTAGGACAGGTGCTTAGCGTAAACGCCCTTAAAGGCGGCACGCTAAAAGAGCGAAAAATTACTAATATTGTATTAATGGGCAGTGGAGAACCGCTTGATAACTTTGACAATGTGGTAAAGTTTCTAAAGGCAGTGTCTGATGAAAAAGGCATTAATATAAGCTTGCGTAACATCTCATTGTCAACAGCTGGCCTTGTTGATAAAATAATAGAACTTGCTGATATGAATTTGTCAGTTACGCTTACAATATCGCTACACGCGCCTGACGACAAGACCAGAAGCAAACTTATGCCTATAAACAATAAATACAATATTCCAAGAGTGATAGAAGCAGCCAAGTATTATTTTGAAAAGACAGGCAGAAGAGTTATATTTGAATATAGTCTTATAGATGGACAAAACAGCGATATAGAAAGTGCATTAAAGCTGGCAAAAAGGCTTAAAGGTTTTCCTTGCCATGTAAATTTAATTAACTTAAACTTTGTCAAAGAAAGGGGGTTGCGCGGCGTAAGCAAAGATACAACTAAAGAGTTTTTAGATACGCTTGCCGCTCAAAATATAAGCGCTACATTAAGGCGTTCTATGGGGAATGACATTGAAGGAGCGTGCGGACAACTACGCAATAAATATTTAAAGGAGGGGTCTTTATAAAAGGTCAAGTTATCAAGGCTGTTGCAAGCAGGTATACGGTAAAAACCGATAATGAGATACTTGTTTGCACCATAAGGAAAAGAGTAAAAAACAAAATTAATGTTTTTGTAGGCGATTATGTAGAAGTTAATGATAACATAATCGAAAAAGTTTATGAGCGAAAAAATCAGCTTGTGCGCCCTTATGTTGCCAATATAGATACACTTTTAATTGTGGTGGCGCAAGTACCGCAACCTGATTGGATACTGATTGAAAAACTCATTCTTAACTGCCACATTCAAAATATAAGACCGATAATTTGTATAAATAAAAGCGACCTATTGTCAGAAAAAGAGATTAAAGAATGGATATATCCATATAAAGGTGAGATAGAAATAGCCGTATTATCAACACTAAGCGGACAAGGCGTAGATGAACTTAAAAATATGATAAAAGGACAACTAGCTTGCTTTGCTGGGCAAAGCGCAGTAGGAAAGACTTCTATACTAAATGTGATTTGTCAAAAAGATTGTGAAGTGGGGGAATTAAGCAGGAAAATAGAAAGGGGAAAAAACACCACAAGACATGTAGAGATTTTTGAGTGTGATGAAATAAAAGTAATAGATACTTGCGGTTTTTCCATTTTGGAGACAGTGGACATAAAATATGACGAGCTAATGTACTATTATGACAGCTTTGTAAAATTGCAACACTTATGCCGATACCCTAACTGCACTCATACTAGTGAACCTGATTGCGCTGTTAAAAAGGCAGTTAAGAGCAAAGAAATAAATCAAGAAAGGTATCAAAGATATTTAGGACTTTTTGATGAACTTAAAGAAAATTGGAGGAAGAAATATGAATAAGGTATTTATTGCGCCAAGCATTTTAAGCGGTGATTTTGCCAATATGGGCAAGGCAGTTAAGGATTTGGAAAAATGGGGCGGCGACATTGTGCACTGTGATGTTATGGACGGCGTATATGTTAAGAATTTGACATTTGGAATGCCCATGATAAAGGCGCTAAGAAAAATTACAGATAAAACGCTTGATGTTCACCTTATGATAACAAAACCAGAAAGATATGTTGAAGAATTTGTTGAGTGCGGCGCAGATATTGTTACCTTTCATCCAGAAGCTAGTCAAGACGCGTTAGCTACTTTGCAAAAAATAAAGAGTTTAGGTGTCAAATGCGGTATTGTATTTAATCCTGATGTAGATATTGATAAATATTCTCACCTGTTTAAGTACTGTGACATAATACTTGTTATGAGCGTATTTGCAGGTCTTGGCGGACAAAAGTTTATAGATTATTGCTTAGATAGAATTAAGTATGTCAAACAGCTTTTAGACGAGCAAAATCTTGATATACCTATTGAAGTTGATGGCGGAATAACAGAAGAAAACGCCTCTAAAGTTGTCGAAGCGGGGGCAAGCATTCTAGTTGCTGGCAGTACAGTATATAATTCTAAAAACCCAAAAAAGACAATTGAGAAATTAAGAGGAACAAATTATTGACAAGTGACATATAATGGCAAAAATGGAGTATAGAGTATGAAAATTATTTGCATAAATTGTCCGCTTTTTATTAAAAAAATAATTAATTTCTTTAGAAGAATGTGAAATAGGAGAAAATGACAAAAGAAAAGGCTAGAAAAGTATTTGAAAAATTAAAAATAATGCACCCTTCAGCGCGTTGTGAGTTAAATTTCACAACGCCATTTGAACTGCTTGTCGCCGTTATACTAAGCGCGCAATGCACTGATAAAAGGGTTAATATTATTACAGACAAACTCTTTAAGGTGTATAATACGCCAAAGCAGTTTGCCTATCTTGATGTGGAAGAATTATCTTCTTACATTCGTAGTTGTGGTTTTTTTAATGCAAAATCCAAAAATATTATTGCTATGTCCAAAATAGTTTGGGAAAAATACGGCGGAGAAGTACCAAAAGATTTTGAAAAACTAACTTGTCTTCCTGGAGTGGGCAGAAAAACAGCCAGTGTAGTTATGTCGGTAGCTTTTGGCATTCCTGCAATGCCTGTTGATACCCATGTTAATAGAGTGAGCTTAAGAATAGGATTTAGCAAAGGCACAAGCGTGGACAAGGTAGAAGAAGATTTGAAGCGTTTGTTGCCCAAAGAATTATGGAATGAATTTCATCACTATATGATTTTTCACGGCAGGTATATTTGCCAAAGTCGAAAACCAAATTGCCAAAACTGTCTTATAAAAGAAGATTGCAAATGCTTTTTAAAGGCAGCTAAAAAAATAAACAATGATAAAATAGGCATGCTATAATTAGCGTGATAACCAAAGGAGAAAACTTATATGTTTGTAGATACAGCGACTATCTATGTCAAAGCAGGCAACGGCGGCGACGGTCGAGTTAGCTTTCTTAGAGCAAAATACCAACCGCTTGGCGGGCCAGATGGCGGTAATGGCGGTAAAGGCGGTGACATTTATTTTGAAGCCGACCCGTCAGCAAGCACGCTTATAGATTTTAAGTACGCCAGGCATTTTAGAGCGGAAAACGGCGAACCTGGCGGCAATAATAACAAAACTGGCAAGAGCGGTAAAGATATCATTATTAAAGTGCCAAGAGGGACAATAATAAAGGACGCTGAGTCGGGCGGAATTTTAGCCGATGTTTTTAACTATGGGGAAAAGATTTTACTTTTCAAAGGCGGTATAGGTGGCAATGGCAACGCTAGATATTGCACGCCAACTAGAAGAAGCCCTGCCTTTGCTGAAAACGGCGAAAAAACAGTAGAGAGAAAGTTAAAGTTAGAGCTAAAGACCATTGCGGATATCGGGCTTATCGGTTTTCCTAATGTGGGCAAAAGCACATTATTAAGCGTGATAAGTCAAGCAAAGCCTAAGATAGCAAATTATCATTTTACTACGCTATCTCCTAATTTGGGAGTTGTTAAATACTTTGAAAACAATTTTATAGTAGCAGATATTCCAGGACTTATTGAAGGTGCTGCCGACGGAGCAGGTCTAGGATATGAGTTTTTGCGCCATATTGAAAGAGTAAGACTTATTGCTCATGTGGTGGATATTTCAGGCGTAGAAGGCAGAGACCCTGTGGAAGACTATAAAGCTATAAGAAAAGAGCTAGAAAATTATAGTCAAAAATTATTTGAATTACCTGAAATTGTCATTGCTAACAAATGCGATATATTAGATGAAAACAGCGATAACATTAAGCGTTTGGAAGACTATATAGGGCGTGAAGTAATAAAAGTTAGCGCAGCTACTGTAAGTGGCGTTAAAGAGCTAATTGGCATTATGGCAAACAAGCTTAAAGATTTGCCACCGCTTGCGCCCATAGAATTTGAGCCCTTTGTTTATGAAGAAGTGGATAATCAAGACTATGAGATTGAAGTTATTGATGGAGTATATCATATTACGGGCGGTTTTGTAGATGAATTAGCTAGAAAAACCTATCTTGATGATATAGATTCTTTTAACTGGTTTCAGAAAAAGATGCGCGACCATGGCATAATTGATAGCTTGCGAAAAATGGGAGCGCAAGACGGCGATACAGTAATTGTGGTGGATTTAGAATTTGAATTTATGGATTAAATTTAAGGAGAAAATATGATAACTTCGAAACAAAGAAAAAAATTAAGTGGATTAGGACAAAAGATAGACGCTATTTTTCAAATTGGCAAAAATGGACTTAGCGACTCCCTTGTTAATGAGCTAAGTAACGCGCTTGAAGCAAGAGAGCTTATTAAAATTAGCGTGCTAAACAATAGTCAGCTAAAGGCTAAAGAAGTAATTGGAGAGCTAGCAAACGCCTTAGGCGCAGAGCCTATAAGTTGTGTGGGTAGCAAGATAGTGCTTTACAGAAAAAGCACAAAAGATATAAAACATATTGAACTTGACTAAGCTGGCCTAAATAGGCAAATAACACCTAGACAAAGGACTATGCTTAGCATTATTAGATAATACAACTTAAAGGGCGTAATCAACAAAAAAAGCCCAAAGGTAATGGCCGACATAAAAAAGTATTTAGCCCTTCTTTTTTGAAATATTTCCCATAAAACATCGCTAAATTGGCGTCTTTGACGCTTTGTTTTTATGGGTTTTATTTTTTCCATCAATAAGTTTTGTTTATAAAGGTGTTTATGAAACTGTCTTGATGTCACAAAGGAAAATTCTATATCCAAGCTAGCTGCAAGCACTAGAACATTTCTAGGGCAAGGCCTAGACAAAATATAAATTTTTGAAGCTTCATTTTTTTTAGCTAAACGATAAAATCTAGCCAAGTCTTCTGGTGTGGTAGTGGAATACTTGTAATTGATAAAGACAGCTTGTTTTTGCAAATTTTGCGTAAAAAGCACACCATTTTCTATGGGGGTTGGGTCAAAATATTTTGGAATAGCCTTATTTAGTAAAGAAACCTGATAATCATTGCCATACAAAGCAAGCATATTTTCCATTTCATGCGCGTTTATTCGGCTGGTGTTTTTTTTGCGGTTAAGAATATGCAAACCAATGGTCAAGATAAGTATGGTGATAAGCAACGCCGTAAAGATAGCAACTGCTATGTTATCGCTGAAATAACTTATCCATATAAAGGTAAAAGCAAATACTGATATACTTATAATGATTTTATCAAATTTTGTCATAACTATATTATCGGCTGTAAAGCTAATAGTTAAACTTGAAAATGAGATACAAATAGAGTATAATAAGTTGATATCAATAAGGATAATAATAGTATGGATATAGCAGTTTTTGGCGGAGCGTTTGACCCTTTTCACTCCCAGCATAAAAAAATAATAAAAGCATGCAAAGATGAACTAAATGTAGACAAGGTAATTGTTGTGCCAAGTTTTAGTCCACCGCATAAATCTAGTCCGTTGTCTAAATTTGAAGACAGATTGGCTATGGTTAAGGCGGGAGTAAAAGGTATGGACTATGTCATAATAGACACCATAGAAAGAGAGCGAAACACTTCAAATCCCACTAGCGAAGTACTGCCTGTTTTAAAAGAAAAATACCCTAGCGATAGCTTTTATTTTGTAATAGGCGGAGATAGTATAGAGCATTTTCATACTTGGATAAAGCCAGAACTTATAGCTAAGAGTGCTATTCTTGCCGTTGTAAAAAGGCAAGGATACAATGACCATTTGGCTGCAATAGAAAGAGCAAAAAAAGATTATAACGCAAAAATTTTGTTATTGAATATCACAGGGGAAGAAGTGTCAAGCAGTATAATTAAGGCTACCTTAGAGCTTGGTTTAGAGCCCCAAAACATAGATAAAGAGATTTATTCAATAATAAAAAAACGAAAGATGTATAATGAATTTTCCGCCATTATTGACAAACTCAAAAATTCCATTCCTAAAGATACTTTTGAGCATAGTGTATCCACTACACTTTTTGCTATGAAATATATTACTAAGCTAAAGTTAAGTTATCAAAAGGTGTTTTTAGCTTGCATTTTACACGATTGCGCAAAGCACATAAAAATGGAAACTCCAGGTGTGCCGTTGGCTGTTAGCCATCAATATGTTGGAGCAGAATATGCTCAAAGTCAATATGGTATAACAGATAGTGAAATCATAAACGCAATTAAGTGTCATACTTCGGGTAAGCCCAATATGAGTAAGTTAGATAAGCTTGTCTATGTTGCCGATATGCTAGAGCCGTCAAGAGATTTTGATGGCGTAGAAGAATTGCGTCAAGAGCTTGACAAGGACTTTGAAAAAGGATTTTACTTGTGCGTAAAACGCTCTATGCAAAAGCTAGCGAAAGATAAAAAACCAATTTACCCATTGACTAACAGCTGTCTTAAGTATTACACTAATAAGTAGGATACTAAACCTTAGTATAAAGGAGAAAACATGACGCCTAGCCAACTAAAAGACAACATAATTAATTATTTACAAGAGAAAAAAGCCGTAGACCTTACGGTAATCAATGTAACAGACCAAACCACCATAGCTGATTATTTTATAATAGCTACTGGCAAATCTAACGCCCAAGTAAAAGCTCTTACGGAACATTTAGAAGAAAAAATGGAAGAAAAAGAAGTTTTTGCTATTAGAAAAGAAGGCGTAAGAGAAGCTAGATGGGTAGTTCTTGACTATGCCTCAGTAATAGTGCATATCTTTAACGACGAAGCGCGCGACTTTTACAATCTAGAAAAACTATGGGGCAACACTTCTAACATCACCAAAATTTAATCAGCAAAAAGCTTTTATATGTTTTAATAATTCATTCTGTTATTTAATTTTCAGTATCATTTGCTGAAGTATCATTAATAATGCATAACGGGATAAAGCACGAAAAAATAAGCACTCCTATTTCCGAAATGCTTATTTTTCTTTAGTAAAACTGCTTAAATCAGCTGTTTTTGGTGCGCCTTCAGGGACTCGAACCCTGGACCCATTGATTAAGAGTCAATTGCTCTACCAACTGAGCTAAAGG
>JAAYOD010000050.1 GCA_012520515.1 Clostridiales bacterium | reverse complement strand
CTAATAAAACGCTGTAATGACTTTGGCGCAGGCGGAGTATCAGTTGCCATTGGCGAACTTGCCGACGGTATAGAAGGGGACCTTGATAAAGTGCCTGTAAAATACCCAGGTCTTGATGGTACAGAGCTTGCCATAAGCGAATCGCAAGAGCGAATGGCAGTAGTTGTAGATGCAAAGCAAGCTAAAAAGTTTGTTGAGTATGCGCAAGAAGAAAATTTGGAAGCTACCATAGTTGCCAAAGTTACGAAAAAAAAGCGCCTTGTAATGAAATGGAAAGGCAATAATATTGTAGATATAGACAGAGAATTTTTAAACTCTAACGGGGCAGAAAAGCATATTGATATCGTGGTGCAAGATTATAAAGATTATGTAAAAGAACCTGTTGTTAGCTTTACTGACGGGTATAAATCTTTGGTAGATAATCTAAATGTATGCTCACAGCAAGGTTTGGCAGAGCGTTTTGACTCTACCGCAGGCGCGGGCGCTGTGCTTATGCCCTTTGGCGGAAAGTATCAGCTTACGCCTGTACAAGCTATGGTAAACAAAATTGCCGTAGAAAACAAGTTTACTGATACTTGTTCTGTTTTGGCATATGGCTATAATCCTTTTATTAGTGAAAAAAGTCCCTACCATGGAGCGTATTTAGCTGTGATAGAATCGGTGTCAAAATTAATAGCTTGCGGAGCAAGTTTTGATGAAGTGTATCTTACTTTTCAAGAGTATTTTGAAAGGTTGGAAAAAGATGCTAAAAAGTGGGGTAAGCCTCTTGCAGCGCTGCTTGGTGCGTATAAAGCGCAAAAAGAGCTTGGCATTGCTGCTGTGGGCGGCAAAGATTCAATGAGCGGCAGCTTTGAAAACTTAAATGTGCCGCCTACACTAGTGTCATTTGCGATAACAACGGCAAGCAGTAAAGATATTATTTCCAATGAATTTAAAAAATCAGGCAATAAAGTTGTGCTAATTAAGCCTGAATATGATAAAAATCACTTGCCAAAAGCACAATCTTTAATTACAATATACCATAAGATTAATAAGCTTATAAAAGAGGGCAAGGTTTTATCTTGCTATACGCCAGCCTTTGGAGGAATAGCCGAAGCAATTTTTAAAATGAGCTCAGGCAATAAAATAGGCTTTAGATATAACGACAATATTGCGCTTGGAGAAATTTTTGATTATAACTATGGCGCTTTTATCTTAGAACTAGCCCAAGATTTAGATATAGGCATTGAGCTTGGCGTAACCACAAAAGAACAAACGATTACATATAAATCATCTTGTTTGGAACTTAATAGCCTTATTAAGATATATCAAGATAAGCTAGAAAAAGTATTTCCTTGCAATATACCTTATTCTAAAGAGAAAATAGAAATTGCGCCATATAGCGCAGTAGACAGGGTAAAACCAAAGTTTGCCATAGCTAAGCCAAAGGTGCTAATACCTATTTTCCCAGGTACAACGGGCGAATATGAAGCTATAAAGGCTTGGCAAAAAGCGGGCGCAAAGACAGATGTAGTTATTGTAAACAACTTAAATGCCGCAAGATTGACAGAGTCTATAAAGAATTTTGCAAAAAAACTACAAGATTGCCAAATAGTGTTTTTGCCTAGCGGGCTTTCGGCAGGCGCTCAGCCCGACGGCGCAGCAAAGTTTATAACGGCATTTTTCAGAGATAGTGAGATTGCCTACCAAACAAATGAGCTACTAAAGCAAAGAGATGGACTGATGGGCGGAATAGGCGACGGTTTTCATGCGCTTATTAAGCTAGGTCTTGTACCGTATGGAGAAATAGAAGATATTGATGAAAATAGTCCAATGCTAACCTTTAACGCAATAGGCAGACATCAATCTAAGATTGTAAGAACAAAAGTAGTTTCCAATAAGTCGCCATGGCTGTCTAAGGCAAAGACAGGAGAAGTATACAATATGGCAATATCCACTAGTGAAGGCAGATTTTTGGCAAATGACGCGTGGCTTAAAAAATTAGAGAAAAATGGACAGATTGCTACAACTTATGTGGATTTAGATGGGAATGAAAGCTATGATATAAGGCATAATCCAACTAGCTCTGATTGGGCAATTGAAGGAATTACTTCTCCAGATGGAAAAGTTCTAGGTAAAATGGGACATTGTGAAAGAATTGATATAGATTTATATAAAAATGTCACAGGCAACTATGACATGAAGCTGTTTGAATCAGCAACTGAATATTTTAAGTAAAGGAGATAAAATGGCAACATATTTTAACGAACCGTCAAGAACATTTAGTGAATATTTACTAATTCCTGGCTACACATCTGAAGAGTGCGTACCTGCAAATGTTAGCTTAAAGACACCGCTTGTAAAGTATAAAAAAGGCGAAGAGCCAAGCATTAGCTTAAATATACCACTTGTTTCAGCTGTTATGCAATCGGTAAGTAATGACACCTTGGCGATAGCTTTGGCAAAAGAGGGCGGACTATCTTTTATTTATGGCTCACAGTCTATTGAAAACGAAGTAAAAATGGTAAAAAAAGTAAAAAGCCATAAAGCAGGATTTGTAGTGAGTGACTCTAACCTTACTCCTGAAAATATTTTAGCCGATGTTTTTGCGCTAGTTAAAAAGACAGGCCATAATACCATAGCAGTAACGGACAATGGTAAAAATAACGGCAAACTTTTAGGCATAGTAACAAGTAGAGATTATCGCCCTAGCAGAATGAGTCCTGACTTAAAAGTTAAGGAATTTATGACACCGCTTGACAAGCTGATTACTGCAAAGGAAGGTATTCTTCTTAGTGAGGCCAATGACATAATTTGGGAGCATAAGCTAAATTCCTTGCCAATTGTAAATAAAAAAGGTGAGCTTTGCTATTTGGTGTTTAGAAAAGACTATGCTGCCCATAAAGAAAATCCCCTAGAACTTAGCGACGATAAGAAAAGGTATCTTGTAGGCGCAGGCATAAATACGCTGGACTATCAAGAAAGAGTGCCCGCCCTTGTGGAAGGTGGAGCTGATGTGCTTTGTATAGACAGTTCAGACGGGTATTCTGTTTGGCAAAAGAAAACTATTGATTTTATAAGAGAAAAATATGGCGACAATGTAAAGGTGGGCGCTGGCAATGTGGTAGATAAAGATGGATTTTTATTCTTAGCTGAAGCAGGCGCTGACTTTATTAAGGTGGGAGTTGGCGGCGGCTCAATATGCATTACTAGAGAACAAAAGGGCATAGGCCGTGGACAAGCGACAGCGCTTATTGAAGTAGCTAAGGCAAGAAATGAGTATTATAAAAATACAGGCATTTATATTCCAATTTGTTCCGATGGCGGAATTGTGCATGACTATCATATGACGCTGGCTCTTGCTATGGGCGCTGACTTTGTTATGCTAGGCAGGTATTTTGCCCGCTTTGACGAAAGTCCCACAAACAAGATTTTAATAAATGGCTCTTACTATAAAGAGTACTGGGGAGAAGGCTCTAGCCGCGCAAGAAATTGGCAAAGGTATGACCTTGGAGGCTCCTCAAAACTTTCATTTGAAGAGGGCGTGGATTCTTATGTTCCCTATGCAGGAAACTTGAGAGATAATGTTGCCAAAACTCTATATAAAATAAAATCAACAATGTGCAATCTAGGTGTAATAAATATTCCTGATATGCATAAAAACAGCAAACTTACTTTGGTGTCTGCTACAAGCATTGTAGAAGGCGGCGCACACGATGTCATAACAAAGCAAGGTAACCCCCAAGAATATGGTAGATAATAATGATATTAGACGGTAAACTGGTAGCAAAAGGCACAAGAGAAGAGATTAAAAAAGAAGTTCAAGCCATTAACAAAGACGGTAAAGAAGTTGGACTTTGCGTGGTGCTGGTAGGCAATGACCCAGCAAGCTTAGTTTATGTCAATAACAAGATAAAAGCATCAAATGAAGTTGGAATAAAGTCTTATCTTTATAAGCTAGAAGCCGATGTTAGTCAAGATGAAGTTTTAGCTTTATTAGACAAGTTAAATAAAGATGATAAAATTAATGGCATAATTGTACAACTGCCTTTGCCAAAAACACTTGATGAAACTACTATTCTAAACGCCATTGACCCTAAAAAAGATGTAGATGGTTGTCATTATGTGCAAAAGGGCAAGCTGTGGACAGGCAATCCAGAACTAATAGCGTGTACACCCTTTGGCGTAATGAAAATTTTAGAGTATTATAACATTGATGTAAAAGGCAAGCATGCAGTAATAGTTGGCAGGTCAAACCTAGTTGGCAAGCCTTTAGCGCAGCTTTTACTTGCTAAAGACGCCACAGTTACTATATGCCACAGCAAGACAAAAGACATAAAAGAGATTGCTTCTAAGGCTGATATTTTATGCGCAGCAGTAGGCAAGGCTAATTTTATAACTGTTGATATGGTAAAGCAAGGCGCAATTGTAATAGATATTGGCATAAATAGAGTAGAAGGCAAACTTTATGGCGATGTGGATTATGACAGCGTTAAGGAAATTTGTTCTTATATTACGCCTGTTCCTGGCGGCGTAGGGCCTATGACTGTTACTATGCTCTTGTATAATACGCTAAAAGCGTATAAACTTTATAAATAAATTTATTTTTTTATTGATTTTTTCTAGACAGCGAAAATTACTTTCGCTGTTTTTTAATTAGTATCTTTTGCATAATATTCCGCATAAATGTATAAAAATTGCATAAAGCACATAAATATAAATAAAATATGTATAAAATAGTTGACTTATAAATGCATTTGGCGTATATTTATTCTAAAGATATTTGAATTTTGGAGGCATTTTATGGAAAGCATTAAAAAAATAGTACTTGCGTATTCTGGCGGACTTGATACATCGATAATAATTCCTTGGCTTAAGGAAAACTATAACAACCCCGAAATCATTGCAGTTAGCGGTGATGTGGGACAGGGTACAGAATTAGATGGGCTGGAGGAAAAGGCCATAAAAAGCGGAGCTAGTAAACTCTATGTTGCTGATTTGAAAGAAGAATTTATTCACGATTATGTATTCCCAACATTAAAGGCTGGAGCAAAGTATGAAGATGATTATTTGCTAGGCACGGCTTTTGCTCGTCCTGTTATTGCCAAAAGGATTGCAGAAATAGCGATTAGTGAAGGCGCTGATGCTATCTGTCATGGTTGCACTGGAAAAGGCAATGACCAAGTGCGTTTTGAGCTTACCATAAAGGCATTTGCGCCCCATATGAAAATAATTGCGCCATGGCGCATTTGGAATATCAAGTCAAGAGATGAAGCAATTGATTATGCAATAGCGCACAATGTTCCTCTTAAAATAAACAGAGAAACAAATTATTCCAAAGACAAAAATTTGTGGCATCTATCTCATGAGGGTCTAGACTTAGAAGACCCAAAAAATGAGCCGCAATATGATAAAAAAGGCTTTTTGGAAATGGGAGTTTCGCCCTTTACTGCGCCTGATAAAGCTACCTATGTAACCATTAGCTTTGAAAAAGGCATTCCCGTTGCGCTTGACGGTAAAAAAATGACAGGAGTAGAGCTAGTGAGCGCATTAAATAAATTAGGCGGAGAAAATGGCATAGGGCTTGTTGATATAGTGGAAAACCGCCTTGTTGGAATGAAATCACGCGGTGTATATGAAACACCTGGCGGCACAATATTATATCATGCCCATAAGGTGCTTGAAACAATTTGCTTAGACCGTGACACCATGCATTATAAAAACTTGGTGGCTCAGCAATTTGCTCAGCTTGTTTATTATGGCAAGTGGTTTACGCCGTTAAGAGAAGCCTTATCTTGCTTTGTGGATAAAACGCAAGAAACAGTTAGCGGAGAAGTTAAGCTAAAGCTATATAAAGGCAACATTATAAACGCAGGTGTTAGCTCAAAGTATTCACTTTATAATGAAGAGTTCGCCACATTTGACGCTGATGAGGTTTATAACCAAAAAGACAGCCAAGGCTTTATTAATTTGTTTGGACTTCCCATAACAGTAAAGGCGCTTATGGAAAAAGCTATTCAAGAAAAGGAGTAAAATCATGACAATGTTATGGGCAGGGCGATTTGCAAAAGAGCTAGATAGCATAGTTGCCGACTTTAATTCTTCCATTAAATTTGACAGCCGTATGATAGAGCAAGACATAATAGGAAGTTTGGCTCACGCTAGTATGCTGGGAGAAACAGGCATAATCTCAATGCTTGACCAAAGTAAAATCACAAGTGGACTTTCTGATATTTTATTAGATATAAAGTCTGGTAAACTCGCCATTGATTATACGCAAGAAGACATTCATACATTTGTAGAAAATGAACTGATAAAAAGAATAGGCGACGCTGGCAAAAAATTGCACACTGCAAGAAGCCGCAATGACCAAGTGGCGCTTGACTTGCGTCTTACATTAAAGCAGGATATAAAAGCTATTTACCAAAAGGTAAAATACCTTCTTAGTGAGCTTGTTGAACTTGCCAAAGAGTATACCACGACCATAATGCCTGGATATACTCATCTTCAAAGAGCGCAGCCTACCACCTTTGCCCATCACCTAATGGCATATTCTAGTATGTTTATTAGGGATATAGAAAGGCTTAAAGATTGTTATAAAAGGACTGATGTTTTACCACTTGGAAGTTGTGCATTTGCTGGAACTACATATCCCATAGATAGAAGTTTGGTAGCCCAAAAGCTTAACTTTGAGCAAATCGCTTTTAATAGTATGGACGCCGTTTCCGATAGGGATTTTGTAATAGAGCTAAATTCTTGCCTATCAATTATTATGATGCATTTGTCACGCTTTTGTGAAGAGATTATTTTATGGAGCAGTTGGGAGTTTAAATTCATTGAGCTTGATGACGGGTATGCTACTGGTTCAAGTATTATGCCACAAAAAAAGAATGCCGATATTGCCGAACTTGTGCGCGGTAAAACAGGAAGAGTTTATGGCAACCTTATGGCAATACTCACCGTTATGAAAGGATTGCCTCTTGCTTATAACAAAGATATGCAAGAAGATAAAGAGTGTGTTTTTGACAGCGTCAAGACAGTTAGTGCTTGTTTGACAGTTTTTGCGCCTATGCTTTGTAGCATAAAAGTAAATAAAGAGGCTATGGCCAAAGCTGCCGAAAGGGGATTTATTAATGCAACTGATGTAGCCGATTATCTTACAAAAAAAGGTATGCCTTTTAGAGACGCGTATAAAATTACTGGACAAATTGTAGCCTATTGCATAGAGAAAAATTATACGCTTAATAACCTGCCCATTGAAAGCTATAAGAGTTTTAGCCAGCTCTTTGCAAGCGACTTGTATGAAGCTATAGATATGAAAACTTGTGTTGAAAAGCGAAATTCCTTTGGCGCGACAAGCAAATCATCTGTGTTAGAGCAAATTAAGATAGTCAAAGACTTTTTAGATAAGATGGTGTGAGAATATGAAAATAAGCAATGAAGAAAAAGCAGGGATTTTAGTTGAAGCGCTACCTTATATTCAAAAATACTATAATCAAATAGTAGTGATAAAATATGGCGGTAAAGCTATGACTAGCCAAGAGAGTCAAAGACGCGTTATTAAAGACTTGGTTTTGCTAAAACAAATTGGCATTAAGGTTGTTTTGGTACATGGCGCAGAAATAGAAACTGCTAAAATGCTGGACAAAATGAATATAGAGTGTCAAGTTGTAGACGGCATACAAAAATTAGATAATGATGCCATTAGTGTAGTGCAAATGGCGCTAGCTGGCAAAGTTAATAAAGACCTTGTAAACCTTATACAAATATCAGGCGCAAACGCAATTGGACTTTGCGGAATAGATGGTCATATGATAAAGGCAAAACCGCTAAGTTGCAAGCTTGGGTTTCAGGGCGATATTGAGAGCGTAGACACAAAGCAAATTATAAGCGCGCTTGACGCAGGTCTTATTCCTGTTATCGGCTCTCTTGGCTGTGATAGTCAAGGCAATATCTATAATATAAATGCTGACACAGTGGCAGCAAGGATATCGGGAGAATTAAAAGCTATTAGCCTTATTGTAATGGGTGACACAAAAGGCATTTTGAAAGACAAAAATGACAATGAAAGTTTAGTTACTCAAATTAGCGTGAGCGAAGTACCCCAGCTTATTAAAGAAAAGGTAATGAGCGGCGACATGATAGCTAAAGCCGCTTGTTGTGTAGAAGCTATAAGACGTGGCGTTCAAAAGGTATTTATACTAGATGGCGGACAGTCGCACGCTATACTTGTAGAGATACTCTCTGATAAAGGCATAGGAACAATGTTTGTTTAAGATAAAGGAAAGACAATAAAATGAAACACTTGTTAAAGTTAATGGATTTGTCAAAAGAGCAAATAATTGAAATATTGAACATTGCCGACCAATTAAAGTTTGAGCAAAAAAACGGCATAGAGCATAAAATTTTAAGCGGAAAGACGCTAGGTATGATTTTTTCCAAAGCTTCTACAAGGACAAGAGTATCTTTTGAAGTGGGAATGTATCAATTAGGCGGCAATGCGATTTTTCTTACCGATAGCGATACACAAATAGGCAGGGGAGAATCTATTGAGGATACAGCAAGGGTATTAAGCCGATTTGTAGACGGCATTATGATTCGCACCTTTAAGCAAAGCGATGTAGAAAATTTGGCAAAGAGCGGAACTATTCCTATCATAAACGGGCTTACTGATTATAGTCATCCATGTCAAGTGCTTGCAGACCTTATGACAATTAGAGAGATTAAGAAAAGTTTTAAAGACTTAAAGTTATGTTACATAGGCGACGGCAATAACATGGCAAATTCCTTAATAGTAGGTTGCATTAAGGTAGGAATGAAGATAGCTATTTGCTGTCCTAAGGAATATCAGCCAGATAAATGCCTTATAGAATGGGGTTTTAGACAAGAAAAACTTGAAGTTATTGACGATATAAAAAGAGCGGTAAACTCCAGCGATGTGCTGTATACTGATGTTTGGGCAAGCATGGGACAGGAAAACCAAAGAGAGCAAAGATTAAAGGCTTTTGCCAATTTTCAAATTAATAAAGAATTATTATCTTTAGCTAATAATGACGCCATAGTTTTACACTGTTTGCCTGCTCATAAAGGAGAAGAGATAACAGCAGATGTTTTTGAAAAGTATGCTCCCATTATTTTTGAGCAGTCAGAAAATCGTTTACACGCACAAAAAGCAGTTTTGGTTAAAGTTATGGGTAAAAAATAAGTAAGCTTTTCACTAAATTTTTTGTAACATTTTTTTGTCAAAACCATATTATGAGTTAGGAAATAAGCTTTCGGACGGGGGTTATTTATGAAAGTGGTTGTTATAAGGGAAAGAAGATACAGAAATCTGCCCTTTGCAAAAAGGAACAATCCCTGCATTTTGTGGATTGTATTACCATAAAAAGGGGGGACATATGGCAAGCGCAGTAAGTTATGAATTATTAAGAGCAAAGATGGGCGCGGCAAACGGCATTGCTACTTTAGATAGTGGGGGGCTAATTCCAGCTAGACAGTTGCCGCCTGGTGTCTTTGGCCCGTACAGGGGACAGTTTCCTACCGTAAATGCCCTTATGTGCGCATTCCCTACAGGAATGATTGCTGATTACGCATACATAACAGGTACAAATTCCTTTTGGTATTGGAATGGATTATTGGAAATACCCGCTTGGGTAAATCAATTAATTTCAGAGTCCGATTACCTATCCTTGACGCCAGCTCAAAGAGCGGCAGTTCCGTATATTGTGGTATAATTATGACTGGATTAATAAGTTATGACCTTTTTGTAAAAAGCACATCGGGCGGCAATGTGTGGTTTACGCCAGAGGGCGGAATATATCAATATTTTTTCAATGACACTCAAGAAAAAAGTGTCAAAGGTACTATTGTGTGTATATCGTCTATGGCAGATAATGCCGTTAGCGTAGCTCCTGCTTTTTCTCAAGACGCCATAGGTGTTATTTATGAAGATGGCGTAGAGCCAAACTGCTTGGTAAAAGTGGTGATTGCTGGTAACGCCCAGGTGCTTTTAAGAGATGGATATGCTTCCACCAAGGGCGCTTGGTGCGGCGTAAGTGAAATGGCTGGACGAATGTACCAAACGACATCGCCCCAAAACTTTGAAGAACGTTTTAGGCAAATAGGTTACAGCCTAGAACAAAAGTGCGCCGATGACAATCAGCTCTCTTTAGTGCACCTAGTCTTTAATTAAAAAACGGCGATTTTCCGCCGTTTTTTTAATTACTTTTCTTGGCTCTTGTAGTGAGTAAAATCGCTTAGCTTTGGCATATCTCCTAGTAAGAACATTGAGGAGTTAATTTTGTAGGTGTTTCCGCCATCAAAATCGCTTCTTTCTGGATTGGTAAAGTACAGTTCAGAAATGCCTTTTACTTCAACGCCTAGCAAGCTGTTTATCCTAAGTCTGATTTTAATTTTTGTAAATTCGTTTATCTCATCAAATGAGAAGAAATCGCTGTCTTTTTTAATAATAAGATTTATAATAGCGTTGTTTGTTTGAGTGCATTCGTTGTAGAGCAAAAAGGCAAAAGACTCTCCTTCACTCTTTGGTGTTTGGAAGCGGTACTTAATGTTGTTGCGCTCAAATGTGAGTCTGTCAAAAATTATGCTGGCAACGGGCTTGCTGTCCACCACTCTATAAGGAATTTTTATTGTTAAATAACAATAGGAATCAGGGTTATTTATCACATCTTGTTCATCGATAGATTGTTCTATCATATGAAAACGCAAATTACCTTTTTTTATGTATTTATCTATATAGCGTGTAGATTCTTTATCGATGGTCATGCCGTCAAAAAAGTCTACTATGGCATAATTAGCAGAAGAAAACTGCATTTCACGAAACAATTCAGCGCGTTTATTGGCGTCAGAGTTTGTTTCTCTCATAACTTTGTTGTGGTTAAAAATTAGGTAGCTGAAAAAGCTAGTTGATGCAAAAGTAGCAAAAGTGACAAACAGTGTGGCAACACGAATGCCAATTACATGGAATTCTTTAGCCAATTGTCTGCCAAAAAATAGAAAAACAAGGGATATTGCAAATACTAGCGCCAAAATCACTAGTAAAAGTATGCTTATTCTTGGTTTGCTCTTCATACAAGTTACCGCCTTTGTGTGATAGATTACATTATATCATAAAAATACAAAAATACAAGAATTAATAATGATTTATGTCGCCAAACTGCTAAAAAAGAGCTTTAATCCAAATTTTTAATGTTACTTTAGGCTATAATAGTCCATAATAATGTTGATATAGATATCGCTTATGTGGTAAAATATGGTAAGGATAACACAAATTCTTAAAGGGGTTTTATGCTAGAATTTTTACAGAGCAATAGCATATGGGTATACTTCATTATTTTCTTTGGTAAAATCACCGAAGTAACCTTTGCTACAGTCAGAATAGTTCTTGTCAATAAAGGGGAAAGAATTAAAGGCTCAATAATAGCTTTGGTAGAAGTTATTTTGTGGATATTTATTACAGGAACTGTAATAGTTGGTTTTACCCAAGCGCCATTAAAAGCTCTTGTCTTTGCTGCCGCTTTTGCTCTTGGCACATATTTAGGAAGTTGGCTAGAAGACCAAATAGCTCTTGGACTTAGCACTATCCAAATCATCACTTCAGAAGACCCTGCTGCCCTAATTGCCGCTTTACGCGCCAACAACCTTGCCGTAACTACCATAGACGCCGAAGGGCGTGAAGGCGCAAGAAAAATACTTTCTATTCATTTAAAAAGAAAGAGAATACGCAAAACCGTTAAACTTATCAATAATAGTATTCCCAACTGTATGATAACCGTAACCGATGTAAAAGTACTAAAAGGCGGGTATATCAGAAAGTAAAAATTTAGTTTTTACCCCAAACGATGTGTTATGCTTAAATCAAGCTATAAAAAGAGGTTATTATGGAAGAAAAAAATTATACCATAGCGCTGCTTATCGATACAGACAATGTCTCTAGCAAATATATGAGCGCGCTTTACAATGAATTAATTTCGCTAGGAAAAGTTACTTATAAGAGAATGTATGGAGATTTCACCGTGCCAAACGCTAGCGGTTGGAAAAAAATGGTGAATGAATTTGCCATAACGCCCGTACAACAATTTACCTACACAACAGGCAAAAACGCCACTGATTTTAGAGTTATTATAGATGCTATGGATATCTTGTATTCTGGCGATGTCGATGCCTTTTGCTTAATGTCTAGCGATAGCGATTTTACTGGTCTTGCCAAAAGACTTAAAGAATCCAATATGTTTATTATAGGCGCAGGCGAAAAAAAGACGCCTGTTGCGTTTGTAAATGCTTGCGATAGATTTTTCCAGCTAGATAAATTAACTAGCTATAAAGAAAAAGAAAGATTAAGAAGCGTTAAGAAAACAACAGTTAAAGCAGAGCCTGTAACTTATAATGAAGAAGAAAGCGTAGAAGAAAGAAGTAAAAAATATCGCAAGGAGAATATAGAAGATTTATCTATAAGGATACTAGAAAATACTGACGGCAAGCCCTATGCTTTATCAGCGCTTGTGTCAAAAATTTATCAGGCATATCCACAATTTAACTTCAAAGACTATGGCGTAAAAAAAGCGCAAGACTTTTTCGATAGAGATATCTTTACCATCAGCACAGGTAAAACGACGGAAAAATATATTTCTTTGAAGTAATTTAGTTATTAACACAACAAAAAAAGGCATGCCGCAAATAAATTCGGTGTGCCTTTTTGTTATATAGAATTTTGCAACAGAACTAAATTCTGCCTTGAGCTATCATAGCGTCTGCTACTTTTTTAAAGCCGGCAAGGTTTGCGCCTGCTACAAGGTCATATCCTAGTCCATATTCATTTAAAGCTTCCACGATTTGATTATGAATGTTTTTCATAATTTCTTTAAGTGTGGTATCAACTTGCTCTCTGCTCCAAGAAAGTCTAGCTGAGTTTTGCGACATTTCTAACCCCGATGTAGCAACTCCTCCAGCATTTGAAGCTTTTGAGGGGGCGACTATTATGCCGTGCTCTTTAAAATAAGCTAAAGCTTCGTTAGAAGTGGGCATATTTGAAACTTCATTTAGGTATTTAACGCATCCTAGTTCTACTGTGCGTTTTGCATCGTCAAGGTTAATTTCATTTTGGCAAGCGCAAGGCATATAGATATCAGCTTTAACATTGCCCCAAGGTTTTTTGCCAGGGAAAAATTGAACTCCAAATTTATCGGAATAATCTTGTGTGCGTTGGTTTTTGCTGTTGCGCATTTCAAGCAAATAATCGATTTTTTCGCCTGAAACACCGTCCGGGTCATAGATATAGCCGTCTGGTCCAGAAATGGTCAAAACTTTTCCGCCAAGTTCTGTTATTTTTTTGCAAGAACCCCAAGCTACATTGCCAAAACCAGATATTGCAAAAGTTTTGCCTTTTATAGTGTCCCCTTGGTGCTTTAGTATTTCATTTAGGAAATAAACAGAGCCAAATCCAGTAGCTTCGGGACGAATTAAGCTACCGCCAAAGGATAGTCCTTTGCCTGTTAATACACCGTTTTCATAGTCACCGCGAATTTTTTTGTAAACGCCGAACATATATCCTACTTCTTTTGCGCCTACTCCTATGTCGCCTGCGGGAACATCCATATTTGGACCTATGTGTCTGTAAAGCTCCATCATAAAGCTTTGGCAAAAACGGAATATTTCAGAGTCGGACTTGCCTATTGGGTTAAAGTCAGCTCCGCCTTTTGCTCCGCCCATAGGTAAACTTGTTAAGCTATTTTTGAATGTTTGCTCAAATGCCAAAAACTTCATAACGCTAAGGTTTACAGATGGATGAAATCTTATTCCGCCTTTGTAAGGCCCTATGGCATTATTAAATTGTATACGATAGCCGCGGTTGACATGAGTTTTGCCATTGTCGTCTTCCCAAACCACTCTAAACATAATTTGGCGGTCTGGCTCTACCATTCTTTCCAAAATGGCGTGGCTACGATACAAATCTTCATTTTTCTCAATAGCTGGTTGCAGCGATTCTAAAACTTCTCTTACTGTTTGCATAAATTCGCTTTGACCTGGGTTGTTAGCTTCTGTCATAGCGATAACATCTGATATATAAGACATAATACCTCTCTCTTTATATTAATTAGTTATTGTACATAATAATAATTTTATCGCAAAAGAGTAAGGCAAGTCAATAAAATTAGCTAGCTAAATTAATCTTGTTGGATTTTGATAGCTACTGCTCCTTGCTCAGCTTGGCACAGCGGGCACTGTTTCCACGCTTGCTTAGATTCAGCTTCATATCCGCAATCTAAACATTTCCATTTTACTTTGTTTGGCTTTTTGTAAAGAGAGCCGTCGCTAAGCTGGGCATAAATTTGTTCAAAGATAGATTGGTGGCAACTCTCTACTTGGGCTAAGTTATTAAACAATCCTGCAATATCTTTAAATCCTTCCTCTTGGGCAATTTTAGCGTATTCTGGGTATATTTTAGTTGCCTCTAGGTTTTCATCTTGCGCTGAAAATTTAAAATTCTCTAAAAAATCCCATTTTTGTCTAAAGGGATAGCCGCTGCTTATGTTGATATTTGCAATAGGTTCATCGCTTGCCGTTTGAATAAAGGTATAGAGCATTCTGGCATGGTGAAACTCTTGCAAAATTATTTCCTTAATAATGTTGGCTATGGCTTTATAGCCTTGCTGTGTAGCGGCATAATGCAAAAACCTATACCGTGTGCGCGCTTGACACTCTCCGGCATAGGCTTTAGCTAAATTTTTGTATGTTTTGCTGTCTATTAATTTCATATAAACACCCCCTATGTTTTGATATAAATTTTTGCACTTTTAGGCGGTGTTTATACTCTTAATATTTTGTAATGTTAAAGTTGTCTGCTAACAGTAACCAGTTTTGCGGGAAAGGCAAGCCTAGTTTCCAGTAACTTATACCCCTTAGGTTTAAGCGTTTTATTAAGTCAAATTTAGCTTGAATGCTCCTTGCGTCTTCAAACCAAACAATGTGGCGTATACCATTGTTGTCAGTGTAATAAAAGTATGGAGCTTGCGCTACATTGTCATATAAAATAGCGGCATTATACTGCCTTGCAAGAGAGATGGCAAACTGTGGGCTTATAGCTCTTGCAATTTGCTGTCCTTGCACATAAGGAAGACGCCAGTCGTACCCATAGAGATTTTGTCCCATCAGTATTTTTTGAGCAGGCATTTCTGTTATGGCATACCTTAGCACTTGTTCCACTAAGTTTATTGGCGACACAGGAAGTGGCGGGCCGCTAGAATATCCCCATTCGTAAGTCATTATAACTACAAAATCCACAAGGTTGCCAAGTGCGTTGTAGTCATGAGCTTCGTACCATTGCCCTGCTTGCTGGTCGCTAGTTTTAGGCGCAAGCGCCACAGACACTAAGTATCCCTCTGCATGCAATCTTTCCACTGCAAGCCTAATAAAATTGGTGTAAAGGTCACGCAAATTACCTGGGATAAACTCAAAGTCAAAGTGTATGTCGGAAAACAGCCCTATGCGATTTGCTTCGGCAATGATATTATCTAAAAGCAAATTTTGCACAGCTATGCTTTCTAGCACTTGTCTTGCAAGTTCTCCGTCAAACTGTCCGTCTTGAATGTTGGTAATTACCATCATTAAACTATTGTTATACTGCTGGGCTATTTGAGTAAAGCCATTTATATTTAGCGGTTGCAAACTGCCATCATTGCGAATTTGGTAGCTAAATGGCGCAATATATGTAAGCGCGGGGGCGGCATTTTTGGTGTCGTCAAGTAGCGCCTGGCTTGCTTGTCCGCCAAGCGGTTCGGCATAGGCATTTGACACAATGCTAGTTTTTTGTCTAGGAGGTATGTATAATCTTAAACCTGGATAGATAGTGCTGTTTGGGTTTATATTATTAATTTGAGCAAGCTCTAAGTAATTCATATTAATGCGTCTTGCTATACTCCAAAGGCTATCTCCTCTCACCACAGTATAAAAGTTGCCCACAATAGGAATGACTAAAGCTTGTCCTACTACTAATTGATTGGGGAAAGGCAGTTGATTGGATTCTACTATGGCATTTACTGATGTATTGTAAGCCCTGGCGATATTATAAAGTGAATCGCCTGGCGCTACGACATAAATTTGCATAATGAACTGTTCTCCTTTTTTGCTATGTATCTTCTCATAATATTAAGTAAAAAAATAAAATGTTACTTTGTACATAATTTTAAGCTTGCTGCAAATAATAAAACTATGAAAAGTATATGGGCAAAAGCTAAAGAAAGAAAAAATGGCAATATTGAGGGCGATAAAGATATCGTGGTAATTGGTGGCGGAATAGCTGGATTTTTGACGGCATTTAGGCTAAGCCAATCGGGCAAACAAGTAACGCTTATTGAAGCTAATAAGGTGCTAGGCGGAGTGACATCTAAGACGACAGCGCATATAGACTGCATGGAAAGCTTTATATATGGCAAAATGATAACCAAATCATTTGAGACCACCAAGGATTTTTATTTCTTTCAACAAGAAGCTATACAAGAATATGAAAATTTAATAAATGAATATAAGATAGAGTGTGACTTTGTTAAGGTGGACAGCTACTTTTACACACAGCATAAGCAACAAGAACTGATTGATGAGTTCAACTCACTAAAAGACATTGGCGCCGATGTAGAATTTATAGAAAACCCCAATTTGCCAGTAGGGGAAGCCACAATGGCTTTTAAGTTAAAAAATCAAGCGATATTTGACCCCATTAAGTTTCTTAACGGATTGTCTGTCAATTTTGAAATAATAGAAGGTGTTAGAGTTCTTGATATAGATTTTAAAACTAAGACACTCTATACGTCGAAAAATGAGTTTAGAGCAAACAAAATAATTGTGGCTACAAATTTTCCTTTTGTCAACTTCCCTGGCTGGTATTTTTTAAGAATGTACAAATCGCATTCTTATGCAGTCGCCATAGACAAAGCGCAAGACATAAAAGGCAGTTATTTAAATGCCGATGAGAGCGGACTTACTTTCCGTAACCATATAGATAGCGTTATTGTGGGCGGTTATGACCACAGGTCAGGCAGACCATACAAATATCAAAGTTTCGATAGACTTTATGAAAAAGGCAAACACTTAACAGACGACGGCACTCTTACGCATCAATGGTCAGCTAACGACTGCGTGACTTTTGACGACTTGCCTTATGTAGGTTATTATAGTAAGCGGTCTAAAGATATTTATGTCATAACAGGCTTTGGTAAACTAGGAATGGCAAAAGCTATGGCTTCATCAATTCTTATCAGCGACATGATAAACGATATCCCAAACAAATATAAAAAACTATGTGACCCCTTAAGGAAAGGACAATGCAACTGGAGTTTTTTCAAAAATCTGCTTTGCACATTAAAAAATCTTGTGCTAATGCCCCTTGTTCCGCCTTTTAGGTGCGTTAAAAATATCAAGGCAGGCCAAGGAAAAGTAGTATTTTATAAAGGGGTAAAAACAGCTGTATATAAAGATGAAGACGAAAAAATTCACGCTATTAGTCCTTATTGCGCTCATTTAGGCTGTCAATTAAAATTTAATCCTGACGCGCGCACATGGGATTGCCCTTGCCATGGTTCAAGATTTGATATCCATGGCAATATCATAACTGCGCCTACTACCAAAAAACAAGAAAGAGTTTAGTCTTGTTTGAGAGTTTTTGTTAAGTTCTTGTTATTGACAATAAAATAAGAAGTCAATGAATTTAGCGTCAGCACAAGCAAAAAGCTTGCGCCTATTATTATACAAGCAATATAAGATAGCGGTTTTGCAATATACAAATACCCTAAAGCAAAAGCGTTGGTAAGCGCGCTACTTAGTATTGGTAAAACAATAATGGTGGCAACAAGGGCAAAAATAACTGTAACAAGGTTTTGGCAAAGTTCCATTAGCATTATTTGTTTTTTGCTAAAGCCAAGCGAATATATCTTATAAATTTCTAGTTTCTTTTCTTCCCTAGCATTTATGATATTGAATATAACACTAAGAATGCAAACGGCTATAATCACAATAGTAAACAACTTAGCGAGCATAACAGTAATTGTTAAAATTTCTAGGTAAGATAAATACAACGACTCAAAATTTAATACAACGATATTAGTATCGCCAAAGTCCGCTCTTAACTTTGTAATGGTAGCATCTACATTGTCAGTTGTCTTTGCTATGACGGTATCATAAATGGGAATATCAAAACTTTTGCTTAAGAATTCATTGCTCACAATACCTAGCTTTCCGCCAAACTGATAGGAGTTAAAAAATGCTGTAATTTCCACAACACAGTTTTTTCCGTATAAAGAAAGAGAAATCTTATCGCCAATATCCAGTTTATAGACCTTATGATAAGAATAGTTTAAGGCAATGCCTTTATCTATATTTGTCTTTAGGCTATCTTTTGGCGTTATATAAGTAATTTTACCTACATTTTCTAGCTGACTTGGTGTTAGAGAAAGCAAAGTAATTTCCTTTTGTTTGCCATCTATTTTTACAAACCCGTCTTTAATGTTTATTGCCTGAATATTATATAACTCAGTATTTGACGATATTTCGTTAAGAGTTTTTTTAGTATCGCTTTTAACATTGGCAATGACTATGTCACAATTAATGTCGTCAATTAAGCTGTTTTTAATATTTTGAGTATGATAAGCAGAGCTTGCGAGCACTGTGCAAATAACAATGGCAAAAAAGATAATACGCATATTATTAGTGCTAAGTTTTTCACGCGCTAAATTATTTGCTACAACATAAACTGAACTTTTGTTAAGACTATTTTTAGTTATGTCAAAGAAAAAGCTTGCCAAGTATGGCAGTAGCAAAAATACGCTTATCACACACAGCGCAAAAGCAATAATGCCCCTTGTTGAGTCAAGATATTTAGGCAGTACTAGAGAGATTGACACAATAAACGCAAGTAAAGATATTATGGCAAAGAACCTATTGTCTTTTCGTAAAGTGTTTTTGGACTCTTTGTATTGCGCAACGACAGCAACTTTGCTAAATTTTAATATAGTAGCCAGAATTGTTAAAATAAATAAAACTGTTGCCGTTAGTATTGATAATGCTAACATTTTTATATAGTAGCTATCTTTTAAGCTCACGCTTGCAAGGTTAAGAAAATTACTTTTAATGAAAATAAAGCAGAGTATACTGCCTATTAGCGCGCCTAAAAGTACATACATAAAGCTTTCTAATAAAAACACTGCTGTAATATAAAGATTGCTTGCGCCAATAGATTTTAGGCGGGAAATAGTGAGAGTGCGTCGTTTTAAGCTTATATTTACTATAAGGTAAACAATAAATAGCGCAAAAACGGCGCAAGACAAAAGAGCAATAATCATAGGCAATGATGCATTATAAGCCTTATCTAAAATTACTGATTTGTCATTTTCTTTTAGAACCTTATAGTATTTATACTCATCAATGTCTTTAATCTCTAAAATAAAATTGTCCCTATCAACATTTTTTGCCGTCTTTATAAAAATCTTGTTGTACAAATTGCCAAAGTGACCGCCTACAAACTTGCTAGCAGTGTTTTCCATACAATAAATAACAATAGCGCCGTCAGTGTTAAAACAAGGGTGGGTTTCCACAATAGTAGCTACAAAAAACCTTTGCGTAAGAGAACCAACTGTAATTTCCACCATACTATCTAAATTTAGGTTTAACAAAGCGCTTGTCTTAGAGTCTATAATAATCTCATCGCTTTTTAATGGTCTGTTTACGCTTTTTACTATTGTTAGATTGTTGAGTTTATAGAAACTTTGTTCTTTAATACCCCGCAAATTTACATATTGTACGCTATTGTTTATATAGCTTTTGCCATAAAGGTCCAGTACGCCCACTGCCATAGCTGTTTTGTCTAACAAAGGGGAAAGGTGAGTAGTGTTTATTATTCTAGAGTCTGCATCGGCTGAGTATTCTATGCGAATATCGGCATTTTCAGCTTCTATTTTTACCGCTTTGGAAAATTGTGTTTTTACGATGTTTTGATAACAAAAAGCCAAAAAAAGTATGCTTACAGCTATTGCAATGGTTAAAATTATAGCAAGTGTGCGGAATTTGTTATCAGCAAAATTTTTGTATGCCAGCTTAAGCATTTTCTATCCGCCCATCTTTTATGTTTATTATTCTCTTTGCGTATTGGGATAATTTTTCAGAATGTGTAGCCATAACAATAGCTGTTTTATAAGTTGTGTTAATGTCTTTTAATAGCTCCATTACTTTTATAGCATTAGCGCTGTCTAAGCTACCAGTAGGTTCGTCTAAAAAAATAACCTTTGGCTTTGTAAAAAGGGCTCTTACTATTGCCGCTCTTTGCTGTTGTCCGCCCGAAACTTGACTAGGAAGTTTGTAAAGCGTATCTTTTATGTCGCTTATCTCTATTAAGTTTTGCAAAAATTCTTTATCGCTTTTGGTTATTTTGCCGTCAATTTTTTTAGGCAAAAGAATGTTATCTAAAATAGAAAGGTTATGAATGAGATTGTGGTATTGGTAACAAAAACTAATTTCTGTTCGTCTAAGACGCGCCAAATAACTATCTTTTAACTTGCCTAGTTCTTTACCTTCAAACATAACTTGTCCGCTATCGGCTTGCTCTAGTCCGCTAAGCAAATATAACAGTGTGCTTTTTCCAGAGCCTGATTGGCCAGTTATAGCTACAAAATCGCCTTGATTTATGTCAAGGCTGATTTTGTCTATTACGGCAGTTTTTGTATCTTGGCTACCATAAAATTTTTGTATATTTGTTGCCGATAAAATTACCACTTAAAGCGCTCCTTAGGTAAAATTATATCCTGACTGCTTTAACTTAGATAAGTATCTATAAACTCATTTACATTGTTTAGCGCCTGTTCATTGGGATTACTATCATAATCACAGCCTGCCAGCGTTTTGATATCGTCGTATATATCTAAAAACACGTTTAGCATATCATAAAATTCTGTGTCTGAAGTTACCTTCTCTATGGCGTCACTATATGTGCTGTCGGGCGCTTGACCAAAGATATGCACAAACACTTTTGCTTTATAAATAGTTGCGTTATTTTCACTTTCTTCCTGACTTGTAAATAACGCATACTCATTAAATACATCTTTAATTTTAGCAATTACTCCTCGCAAGTCAAAGTCTTTAGACACAAGTTCTAAGATTAAGTCAAATTTTAATTGCGCGCTCTCTAGCTCATCTTGAAGTACATTATTATAGGTATTTTCAATTATGTAATTAAATAGACCTCTTAATGCACAGCTAACAAAACTCATTAAATTATCATAATCTTCATT
>JAAYOD010000049.1 GCA_012520515.1 Clostridiales bacterium | reverse complement strand
TTTTTTCTCAAAAGTGTTGCTATTTTCTGTAGAGTTGGATATAATAATATTGGGCTTAGACTCGTTAATAACGCTCGGGAATTGTCCCCTTGGGTTAACTTGCGGGGTTGAGCCTATTTTTATAGCCTCATATAATATTTTTGAATTATTAACTCTATCTTGTATGTATTTTGTTTGAGCACCGAAAGCAGTAACTAATATGTTTGCTGTTATAAATTTTCCGTTAACTCTTCCCGACCCGTCAAATTCTATTACCGTAAAGATATCTCTTCCTTTGTAATCTTTTAATTGAATAACGGCTTCTATTCTTTTTGGATTAGTAGATTCAAATATGTATAAAGGACTTTCTAAAGCTGTTGGAATTTGTTTAATTGTTGCTGCTCCTAAGTTATGGTAATGGTTTGAAAGTTTTCCATTATTAAACATAGCTATGCTCAATTTATCAAAACTTATAATAATTGGCAAGTTCTTCATTCCAGCAGTTTCAATGAATATTTTTGGTGTGTTATTCCTTACTAATATATGGCTATTTTCCTTATCAAAAGTTCCATTAATAACTTGGTCTACTTGTTTAGAAAAGTCGTCTAGGCTATATTTCACACCGTCTTTTAATGTTATAGCATTGTCACTCTTAATCAAACTATCAAACAGCTCTCCTACTTCACTAACTTCACTATGCGTATAACTATCTTTGCCCCTTAGCTTGCTTGCAAGGTTGGTAATGTGTAGCTTTACTCTTTGCCATAGTGATTTGTATTTATAGCTAAAGGTTTCGCTAAAGGTTTCTTCTCCGCTTAATTCCTTGCCAAAATAATCAGCGGCTATTTCTTCCTTTATAGCCTGTTCGGTCATATCGGGGAATTGTTCTTTATACTGTGCCGTTCTTTCGTCTACTTCTGCTTTATTGTTTTCTAGACTCTTTGCGTAAGCTTCGTTTACAAGTTCCTTAAAGTCTTTCCTTGTGTTCAAGTCGTGGAATGTTTCGTGGATAACGGTATGCCTTATTGTATCAGCTTCCATATTGGCATTAATAACAGCATAAGTATTCTTGCCGTCTTTATGCCATACTCCGTTTTGCGTTATCTTGTCGCTAAACTCAATGGATAGATTGTTTCTATTGGCGATGATGTAGCAAGTACCCTTTAACACATTGTCGCTAATGTTAAACTGCTTGCCACTCCGTATAGCTTCGTTTATTCTAGTCCGCTTATTTAGTGACAGTTCGCTATACCCTGCTACCCACTCTTTACCTAAGCTTTCTACTTCTGCACTATCAATGCCTTGCGTTGTTTCTACTGCTTGCTTTTGGTTGGCTTGTAAAAACTCATTTAATTGGCTTTCAGTTACTGTTATGGTCTTTGTCTTGCCACTCTTAGAAACTGCCGTTAAATCGTATTTATCGCCGTTAGGCTTGACAGTTATAAGGTGTTTCCCTGTGTCAAACTTAGCTACTCCGTCTTTTAAGGTTAATTCGCTTGCATTTGCTGGTATGCTCTTATTAAAATCTCCTAAAACATTTCTTATTTCGCTTGTGCTTGCTGTCTTTAAGTCAATGCCATAATCCGCCTTAAATTTAGATGCTTGCTCATCTGTTGCGTTATCTCTTGCTATTGCTATTTGGCTATCGCTTAAACTGGCTTTATCCGTTGTTGTTACTCCGTCTATACCTTGTTCGGCAAACATTTTGCCTGTAAAATGCAAAATTGCCAACTGCTCGGCTACTCCGTCTTTATTTTCTATAATGTCTTGGCTTGTGTACTCTACACCTTTTTTGTTTATGTAATCTCGGTAAATATCCGCATTCTCTACTACTTCGGTATAGCTTTCCATTACTCCGTTGTTTCTTGCTATGTATGAGATAGCACCTGCCATATTGCCTAAGTACATTTTAGCGATTGTGCTTTCTTTGTTCTTTTGCTTGTTATATTGCTCTAAAGACCTTGAAAGTCCGTCGTAAAGTTCTTTGTTTTGCTTGTCTAGTTTCTTATTAAACGCACTAACCGCTTTATCTTCAACTTGTACCTTGTTTGTTAAATTATATTCTTGCATAGCCGTTGCGCTTTCAATAAGTCCATTAGCGCTATTGTTTTTTACTATCTTATTGCCTACCGCTACTGCCCTTGTGTTGTTAATAACCATTGAAGTACCCGAAAGGATACCGCCACTTGCAAAACCTAACGCACCTGCATATAAAATGTCTGCTAGTCTTGTCTTTCCCTCAAACTGTTCACTTGGCGCACTTAGTGAAGTTTGTGCATTCTTATCTACTCCGCTCCACTTCTCATAAAATGGGTTTGCATACTCTGCTATGGCTTCTTCTAAAAACTCACTAGCACCTTCCTTTGCTACCGTCTTTATTATTCCCTTAGCTGTGGACTTCCCTACGCTTGTAGTTAGCCTTGTCGCTATCTTTCCTGCAACTGGCGATAAAACACCTTTTAGTATTCCTTCCGTTGCTCCTACTAGTGTTGCATATCCAAACTCTTTACCGCCTACTTGTCCTGTCTTTTGGTATGCTCCGCTTAATGCTCCGCCTGCTGCACTTACACCGCCTACCACCGCACCGCCTAACGCACTACCGCCTGTTAATATGCCTGCTCCTATGTATGTAACTCCTTGACCTATTCCACTAGATATATCCCCTGCTACTTTCATTGCTCCGCTTGGGTTAAATGCTGTGTCTATTTCTTGCGTTAGTGTGCCTGTTATGTTATTACCTGCTAATCTCTTAGCTAAATCGTCTTTGCCTTGTAGCTTTGCAAGCGATATACTTACAAAGTCTGTTATACCTTCTAATGTGCCTAATGCACCTAAACCAAATTTCTTTGCTAAGTAGTTTGTTTTGCTACCTTGATTAGTGGGAATTATGTTCGTATTGCTTTTTTGCAAAAAACTTAAGCTCATTTATTACCTCATTTGACTTTGTTATTAAAATATGTTATTTGGAAATAATCAGTTGTGGGGGGGGTAACGATTATGTCCAAAGGTCTAAAGCGTCTAATTGTTTTTATTTTAATATTCTTCATATTTTTATCGGTAGCTTTGCTTGTTTCTGCTTATGTTTTCAAGCCTTCCGTTACTCTCGATTATTGTTATAAAGAAGTTCTCGGTTTGTCTTTTTTAGAGAAGCCTGAAAGTGATTATATTCCTATCGTTGATTATGCTACTACAGTTCGCTTCTCTCATTATCAAGCACCTACTCCTACTCGTGACGGTTATACATTTGCAGGCTGGTATAAAGATATTGGCTATACCGTTGCTTGGATAAACGGACGGGACAGGGTAACAAAGGACATTACCCTGTACGCCAAATGGGTAAAGGCTACTTAAAGTATTAAAAATACCTTTAAAAACTTTAATAAAAAAGCAACCTGATAAAAGATCAAGTTGCTTTTTTCTAGCCCACAGCAAAAATTTTTGCTTCTCGCTAAACTTAGTGGTGTTCAGCTGCGTCGGCAATTGCTTTTGTTTGATGAACTGTGCCCCTAGCGTGCTCGGGTGGAGCGTATATAGAATATAGTTTTATTGGAATGTTGCCCATATTTACAAGATTGTGATAAGTGCCAGCAGGAATAAATATGGCATAACCAGCAGTTACATTAGCTTGATAGTTTAATCTGTCGGGAGTTTGCCCCATCATCACTTGCCCATAGCCTTGCTCAAGGCGTAAAAATTGGTCTGTATGGTCATGGCGCTCTAAACCTATTTCCCCGCCGACAGGAATGCTCATCAAAGTTAGTTGCAAATGCTCTCCTGTCCAAAGCGCCGACCTAAAATATGGATTATGTAGCATTGCTTGCCTTATATTTGTTACAAATGGTTCTGGTCCATAATCTTTTGCATTGTACCTTTTTATGTATGAATCATTGTTAAACATTGCTTTACCCCCCAATAATCATTAATTCATAATATGAAAATAAATAAAATGTAGTGAATGCTTTATTAAAGAAAAATCGGCAAATACCTAATTGATAGACATTTGCCGACAATGCAATTTACTTAAATTCTTTATTGAATTATTACTTAAGTTTAATAACTTCTAAACACTTATTTACAATATCTTGGGCATTTAGCTTATACAAGTTTTTCAAATATGGCATTTTGCCAACTTCGCCAAAGGTATCATTTATGCCAATAGGAAGTACAGGCGTTGGCGCATTTTGTATAAGCACTTCGCTAACTGCGCTAAACAGACCGCCTATTATGTTGTGGTTTTCACAAGTTACTGCGCACTTTGTTTTAGCAACAGACTGTAAAATAGCATCTTTATCAATAGGCTTAATTGTATGAATATTGATAAGTTCTGCATCTACACCTTCGTTTTTTAGTATTTCTAGCGCCCTAATAGACTCTTGCACCATAATGCCAGAGGCAAATATGCTGACATCTTTACCATCTTTTATTTTGTCTGCCTTAAATAAGTCAAACTCATAATCTTCAGTAAAGACATCTTCAATTATCTTGCGGAACATTCTTATATAAACCACGCCATCATAGTCATAAATAACAGGCATCGCTTTTCTAAACTGTATAGTATCAACAGGTTCAAAAATAACGATGTCGGGTATGCTTCTAATGACGCCAATATCTTCCAATCCCATATGCGTTCCGCCATTAAGCTCAGCAGAAATACCTGGGTCAGAACCTATTATCTTAACATTTTGCTTAGCATAGCAACCAGATAATGTAATTTGGTCGCAAATGCGCCTTGTGGAAAAAGGCGCAAAAGAATTTATATATGGCTTAAATCCATAGCTTGCAAGTCCTGCGGCAATTCCCATCATATTTTGTTCTGCAACGCCAACATCTATTGCTCTGTCTGGAAAATCATTTCTTAACGCCCAAGTACCGTTTGCTTTAGCAAGGTCGGCATCAATAACCACAACATTCTGGTCTTTTTGCATAAGTTTTTTAAGTTCTTCTGCGTAAACAGCTCTCATTTCTATTTTACTCATAAACTTACCCCCTTATCTCTTTTATTGCCTTAGCTAAATCTTCTTCCTTAAATGGCATATTGTGGTTTGCAAAGCCTTTCTCTTCCACAAAAGAAACACCTTTGCCCTTTATAGTTTTTGCTATTATCATAGTGGGCTTATCTTGCGCCTTAGCATTTTTTATTGCTGTAGCTAGCTGGTCAAGGTCGTGTCCATCAACTTCATATGTGTTCCAGCCAAACCCTTTCCACTTGTCAGCAAGTGGTTCAAGCCCATTGACATCTTCTGTCATGCCATCAATTTGCATACCGTTATAATCAGTAAACGCAATAAGGTTATTGAGTTTTTTAGAGGCGGCAAACATTGCAGCTTCCCAAATCTGCCCTTCTTGACTTTCGCCGTCGCCTATTATGGCATATACATAGGCGCCGTCTTTTTTAATCTTACTTCCAAGAGCAGCTCCTACAGCACAGCTAAAACCTTGTCCTAAACTCCCTGTTGTCATATCAATGCCAACAGTTCTATTCATATCGCAATGACTGGGAAGCGCTGTTCCGCTTTGATTTAGGGTAAGCAGCAAGTCTTTGCTAAAGTATCCGCGGTTAGCAAGTGTTGCATATACGGCAGGCCCTGCATGGCCTTTTGACACAATCAGCCTATCTCTCCCTTCCATTTTAGGATTGTTTGGGTCTATATTCATTTCTTTAAAATAAAGAGTTGCCAAAATCTCCACCATAGACAAACACCCGCCTATGTGCCCAACCCCAATGGAAGCTATACAGCGTACGGTGTCTTCTCTAATATTCTTACAAGTATCTGTTAAGTCCATTTGAATACTCCTTTACTATAAATTAGCTTTTATAAATACGATTTTAATTAAACCTTATCATAATCTAATGCCCATGTCAATATACCTTACCTTATACAAAAAGGCTAAAATTGCTATTCTTTGGCAGTAATATTACCAAAATTTTTACGCGTCAAAATAGTGGTAAAGACAAATAGGCCAACGGCGAATATAAGCAACACATAAGGCATTATGCTAAAGGCAGTCCGCGACAACAATTGCCCTAAAATTGGCGGCATAAAGGTAGAGCCTGTATAAGCAAACGCCATTTGAAGCCCCGTTGCAGCCTGCGAATGTTTTTCACCAAAATATATAGGCGTTTGGTGAAGCATAGAAGGAAATATAGGAGCCAATCCAAGTCCCACAATAACTATTGCAATAAGGGCAAAATAACTAGGCAGCGGCAATGCCATTATCACCAAACCAAACACCAGCATAATTATTCCTATTCTTATCATCATTTCATTACTAAGTTTTATAGAAACAAAACCGCTTATAGCGCGCCCTAGCGTAATGCCAAGAAAGAATAAAGAAATCCAGCCAGCAGCATTTTCAGGCGCATAGTTTTTAGCGTTTACTAAATAGCTTGCTCCCCATAGTCCTACTGAAGCTTCTATTGTGGTATAGAAAAAGAAGGTAAACATTGCAAAAGCAGCGCCCTTAACCTTTAAAGACTCAAAAAGTCCTGTCTTCTGCTGTTGTAGTTGAACAGTTTTAGGCCGTTCTTTCTTTTTCCACATAGGAAGGGAAAAGATAAGCAAAGCAAGCAGTACAAATTGTACAATAGAGATAGCTAAGTATCCGCTCCGCCACCCAAAATCCCACTTTAGCATAGCTGACATTATAACAGGGCCAAGCATGGCTCCTACGCCCCAGAAACAGTGTAGCCAGTTCATATGCTTTGCCTTGTAGTTTTCGGCAACAAATTCATTTAACCCAGCATCAACTGCTCCTGCGCCAAGCCCTAAAGGAACTGCTAAAATTATTAAAAACACAAAAGACTTTGAAAAATAAAAGCCAAGAAGGGCAAAAGCTGTCATAGCAACACTTACCACTGTTATTTTTCCCGTTCCAAAACGAATGATTACACGGTGGGAAAACATACTGGAAACTATGGTCCCTAATGACACTGTCATAGATACAAAACCAGCACTTGCTAGTTTTACGCCAAGTTCGGTATGCATAACAGGCCAAGCAGAGCCTAAAATTGAATCGGGCAGTCCTAAGCTAATAAACGCTAAATAAATTAGCACAAGAAATATCAAAATCTTTTCTCCTTTGTTTTATTATGTGTAAACCCTTATAAAAAGTCGTAATAAAAATAGCTTTTATTATAAGAAATTATACCATATTAGTTATATCTAATCAATAAGTTTTAATGCTATGGCTATGCGCATATCTTATTATATAACGATGATACAAGGAGAGAGATGACGCTAGACAAATTAAAAATTGGAGCATTTGGCATAATTACCAAAGTAAACGGGCAAGGTGAGTTGCGACTTAGATTGCTGGACATGGGAATTATACCAAACACTAAAGTAGAAGTGGTAAAATTAGCTCCGCTTGGCGACCCAATGGAAATACATATAAGAGGCTATGAGCTTACCTTAAGGCTAGATGAAGCTAAGCAAATAGAAGTTAGGGAGATTGCCAAATGATACTAGCGCTTGTGGGCAATCAAAATAGCGGCAAAACTACTCTTTTTAATCAACTCACTGGTGCAAATCAGCATGTCGGTAATTTTCCAGGCGTCACTGTGGAACAAAAAACAGGGGAAATAAAGGGCGTTAAAGACACTTTGCTTGTGGATTTGCCTGGCATATACTCTTTGCGGCCTTTCTCTAGTGAAGAACTAATCACAAGAGATTTTATTTTGCGCCATAAACCCGATGGCATAATTAATATCGTTGACGCCACCAACATTGAAAGAAATTTATACCTTTCCTTACAGCTTATTGAACTTGGATATCCTATTGTAATTGCGCTAAATATGATGGATGAAGTTAGAAATAACGGTGGCAGCATTGATGAAAAAAAACTATCACATCGTTTAGGCGTGCCCGTTGTGCCTATAAGCGCAATAAACAAAGAAGGTTTAGATAATCTTGTCAATGCTATAACATCAACAGTTCAAAATAACTTATATCCAAAAAAACTTGACTTTGTTAAAAATGGCGCTATGCACCGCTTAGTACAAAAGGTAACAGGTATAGTAAGCGCTAACGCTCAAAAAGTAAAAATATCGCCAAGGTTTGCCGCAACTAAGGTAATAGAAAATGACAATCCAATAATTACAATGCTTGACCTTAGCAAAGCCCAGTTAAATTTAGTAGAGTCTGCAATTAAGGCTATGGAAAATGAGCTTAAGCTAGACCGCAATGCAGCGCTTGCTGATATGCGCTATGCTTTTATAGAAAATATATGCGCTGATGCTGTTGTTAAAGGCAGCGAGAGCAAAGAGCGCAAGCTAAGTTTAAAAATAGATAAAATTCTAACTCATAAATTTGCAGCAATTCCTATTTTTTTATTGATAATGTTTACAATTTTCTACTTGACTTTTGAAGTGGTTGGAAAATTTTTTAGCGACATATTGGCTATGGGCATAAATGAAGTTATAAAGATATGTGACAAAGGTTTTACTGCTTATGGACTAAATCCTATAGTAAAAAGCCTTATACTAAACGGCGCAATTTGCGGTGTTGGCAGTGTGCTGTCATTTTTACCTATCATAATAACGCTATTTTTCTTTTTATCTATCTTAGAAGACTCAGGCTATATGGCAAGAGTGGCTTTTTTTATGGATAAGCTTTTAAGAAAAATAGGGCTATCAGGCAAAAGCATTGTGCCCCTTCTCATTGGCTTTGGCTGTTCTGTGCCAGCTATTATGGCAACAAGAACGCTGTCATCATCAAGGGATAGAAAGATGACAATTCTACTTACTCCATATGTTAGCTGTTCAGCAAAAATTCCCGTCTTTGCTATGTTTACTGCGGCTTTTTTCCCAAAGCATCGCGCGTTAGTTATGATAACTCTTTATATCCTTGCCATAATAATAGGCATTGCAGTAGCTCTTATTATGAAAAAAACTGTCTTTAAGGGCAAGCCTGTTTCATTTATTATGGAACTTCCAAACTACCGCTTTCCGTCTGTAAAAAGCGTGCTCTTATTGATGTGGGAAAAAGCAAGAGAATTTATATTAAAAGCTTTTACCGTCATCTTTACGGTAACCATCATAATATGGTTTTTGCAAACTTTTGATTATAAACTAAATATTGTAGACCATAACGACGATAGCTTGCTTGCTCTTATAGGCAAAGTAATTGCGCCAATTTTTAGACCGCTTGGATTTAATGATTGGCGTATAAGCACATCGCTTATTGTAGGCTTTAGCGCAAAAGAAGCAGTAGTAAGCAGTCTAAATGTGCTTTTTGGCGCGTCAATTTTGCAAAGCGGCGCTTTTACAACAGCAAGCGCGGCAAGTTTTTTAGTGTTTACCTTGCTGTATACACCATGTGTTGCAGCAGTAGCAACCATGCGCAAAGAACTAAATTCCACAAGCAAAACCTTGCTAATTGTGCTAGCTCAATGCCTTATTGCTTGGATAGCAGGCTTTATCGTTTATAAAATGGGCGCGCTATTGTAATAAAAAAGACAGCTTAAATGAAACTACTTGATTATATTATAATATTTATCCTTTCTTTTTGGTTTGTTCTTGCAATAAGCTATATCAAAAAAGCTACAAAATGTAAAAATTGCGCAAGCTGTCAATACTGTAAAAATTCCAACAAATGCGACAAAAAATCCCCTTAAGCGTATTGTCTATATAAATTTGACTATGCTATACTTAAACAAAAAGTATGGAGGTCATTATGAATTATATTGTTATAAAGGGGAAATGTATAAGTTGCGGGCTTTGCATAAGCATATGTCCCGATGTCTTTTGCTATGACGAAGAAGGCATTGCAGTAGCTTACAACGAAGCGACTGGCGAAGTTGCCAATCTTGCTCAAGAAGCTATGGAAAGCTGTCCTACCGAAGCTATTGAAAGACCATAAAGTTAAAGACCTTAAAAAACATAAAAATAATTGCAGCAAATTTTTTTACTGCAATTATTTTTTCTCTATTTAAATCTTTATCCTATTAGTTAAATCTCAAAGTTTATCTCTTTGTAAAGCACAACCTTGTCGCCGGCTTTGACGGGCAGCTTCAGTTCGGGGTTTTGGGTTATTATTACTGCTTCACTGGTGTTTAGGTCTTTTGCTACTTCCCATATCGATTGGTTAGGCTTAACGATATACAAGCTAATAGCAACATCGTCTACTTCTTTTTCAGGGCCAATTTCTATGTCGCTTACAAGGTTTACAGATGCCGACCTTTTGCCTTTTACGCTAATCATAATTTCAGCGCTGACTTCTATCTCACTAGTTGTGCGAATACGCGCAAACATACTAGTTACAATTACATTTGTCGCAAGCTCTGTGTCGCAATCTATGTCCTTTGCCACCATTGTTTGGAAAGGCAACTCTACATTTATGCTATCCAAATGCCCTTCTTCATTTTGATATATAACAGTAGAAGTTATCACACCTTCAACTTGCAAGACACCGTTAGTTATGTTGCTAGAGGCATTAACCATAGCGCCTGTTACGCATTCTACATCATTTATTCCGTTAGCAATCTTAGCGTTTGTGGAAACTTTATCTCTAACTGTTCTTAAGCAGAACAAGCTGTCTAAGTTGTGTTTTTTCTCCACTACACTTAGCGTATTTGTTGTGCTGTACGCGTCCACTATGCCCTCTAGTTCTTGAGAATTGCTAACGCTAGAATGCAGCGTTATATTTATATCGCTTATAAATCCGCGATTATCTTGCGCCGACAGCGTAACTTCTATGCTGTTTACTTGCGCATATACATCTATGCTAGATTCAGGTTGCACAACTTCATCGGCAATTTCAGCAGAGAATGGATTGGTGAAAGTCTGATTCATAAATTCGCCGTTATCGCTAAGGAAAATCATTCTTAGCGCAATCTCTCCTTCCACTTGGAAACTGCCGCTGTTTGCAAAGACATTATTTACATAGACATTGGCCGCACAGTCAAGCATCTTACTTATAGGCAGTCTTGCTTCATTGGTGTATGTAATTGATAACTTGCTCTCTGGCAAAATCTCTACATTTTCCACCTTTAGCAAGGAAGTCTTACAAAAGATATCATCTAATTCGGTATTGAGAAAATTAAGAGTATTTTCTCTTGCGTACCAACCATTTAACTGCACCGTACACTTTGCCTTTATGCTATTTGCGCCTGCATATTCGCAGTCAAGCACTGCCGCATACACTATTGCTCTAGTTTGTGTGGTAACGCCCTCTATCATTATTGCGCGATTGCTATCCACCTTAACAGCATAGCTATTTACTCCATCTTCTCCATCATATATGACTTTGAATGTGGTAGTGACATTGACACGCAACTCATTATTAAGCGCATCTACACTATTAATCACAGCTTCCGCTGTAACGCTAAGTATTTTATTTGCGTCGCTAATATTGAGTTCGCCTGTTTCGGTGAATAAATACTCCGGAATATTCTCCTTTGTGTTGGCGCCTATCATCAACCTGTTATCTGTCATAAACTGCCCCCTATAATAAATCTCATATTAAAGATTATTACTAAGAAAATTAGTTTATGACTTAAATTTTAAAATTTGGGCATAATTTGAGTAATCAGCCTAAAAAGGAGAGTAAAATGAGAAGTATTCCCCCCAACATAAACCTTACTAAACTACAAGTTAAAAAACTTATAGGCACGCCAATTAGGCTAAAAGTAAATCGCGGCAGAAACAAAATAGAGTTTATTGATGGACAAATCGAAAACGCCTATCCCCAAATTTTTACCATTAGAAGTCAAACAGGAGAAATAAATAGTTTTAGCTATTCAGATATCTTAGCAAAAAACATAACATTCTTTGCCTCAAAATAAATTATTGCTTAAAATAACAATAATAATGACATTTTTTATTAGCGTTATATAGTTTGCGGTTTTTATCACAACGCTTGCCAAAGAATTTTTCAAATTGCGGCGCGCTTGTAAGCACAAATATTGACCAATATTGAGTTCTCTATATTTATTACCTAATATAGTATACAGTTCATTTGCTTTATCAATATCAAGCAGTCTTTCGCCATAAGGGGGATTGGTAACAATAGTGCCTTTTGCATATTTTGAAGAAAGGCAACTAACATCTCTTACCTGCAAATGAACATTATCTAAAACTTTTGCTTTTTTAGCGTGATAAAGCGCAAGCTTAATTGCTTCAGGGCTTATATCATATCCGCTAAACCTAAGCTTTAACTGCCTTTTTTCTGTATCCAATGCTTCACTTTTTGCCAAAATTATAAACGCCCGAGTCAAAACATTGCCATTTTTGATAATCAAACTCTCTATCTATACCGCTAGCTATATTAAGGGCAATGCGAGCAGCTTCAATAACCAATGTGCCAGAGCCGCAAAAAGGGTCTATAAAAACGCTGTCACTGCTAAAATCGCTAAGAAGCAGCAGTGCGCTTGCAAGCGTTTCTCTAAGGGGCGCTTTTGCTACAAGGTCACGATACCCCCTTTTATGCAAGCCAACGCCCGAAGTATTTATAAGTACAGTTACTTTATCATCCTTTATAGCAAACTCTATATAAAACGGCGCACCCGTTTCTGGAAACACTTTATGATTTGTATGTTTACTAAGCCTGCTAATAATTGCTTTTTTTATTATGCTTTGACAACTGCTAATAGCAAACAAAGCGCTTTTCTTGCTCTTTCCATTGACCATAAACTTGCCGTCAACATCCAAATAATTCTCCCATGGCACAGCTAATATACCATCAAAAAGCTGGTCAAAGGTGCATGCAGTAAAAGAACCTACTTCTATATAAACTCTATCTGCCGTTCTTAAAAACATATTAAGGCGGGCAATATCCAAGCTATTACCACAAAGGGCGCAACTGCCTTCTACAAACTTTGGGTTTTTAATCCCAAAAGCCTTAACTCTTTTTTCATTACGCTTTCTATGCCAAAAGCGCAACTTACCACTATTTTGTAATCCACTTCTTTAGCTTCCCTATAAAAAATGCTACCCTTAAACTAAAATTTATTTATATAAGGATAGCAATATATATGTATTATACCTTTATATTATTTAAATGCTCTCAGCGTATTGTGAACAATTTTGCAATCTAGCACTTTATTACTATATACTTCCCCATCAATTTGAGTTTTGCCATCGCTTAAAAGCTCTATCTTTACTTGGTCTAAAAAATAGCTTTCAGTGCAAGGCTCTAAAATATGCTTGCCGCCCCTTAAAAACTTTAGCAGTATCCCTAGCACTTTACGCGGTTTTATTTCATTTATAATAACTAGATTAAGCTTGCCGTCGTTGACATCACTATGAGGACTTATTCTCATGCCGCCGCCAAAGCAAGTGCCATTTGCTACCGCTATCATAAATACGCTTTTTTCCTCTGTCTTGCCATCAATTGTTACCTTCATTTTATGAAAGCGCAAGTGAAGAAGCACATCTATTAAGCTGGCATAGTACTTTAGCTTGCCACGGAAAAGCTTCATTGTTCTGCACCTTTCCAAAACATCGACATCCATACCTGCCCCAGCGCAGTTTAGACAGCGCTTATCTCCCACCTGCAAAAAATCTGTGTATCCAATATTGCCTTTTAATATTATTTCCAACGCTTTTTTGGTATCAGTAGGGATACTTGCCGCCCTTACATAGTCATTGCCCGTGCCGCAAGGAATAAATCCTATCGCTATCTTTTCAAAATCCGTTATGCCATTTAAAACTTCATTAAAAGTGCCGTCGCCGCCAAGAATAATAAGCTTGGTTTCAGGTTTTTGATTAAGTTCTCTAACTATATCAGTGGCGTGTTTTGTGTAATTTGTTATATGTACTTTATATGGAATTTGCTTGTCATTTAGCATAGTTTCCACTATTTGCAAAGCATTTTTTGCCTTATCTTTTCCCGAATTGGGGTTTATTATTATATCAAACATTAAATATATATTCTCCCATAAATACTCATTTATTTTTTCCAGTATAGCAAATGCCGCCATAATTGTAAAGCAAACAGCAATCACTCATAATGCATTGACAAATTACGACAATTTTGTTAATATAATATAAAAGATTTATATAAAAAAGGAGAAAATTACTTATGGCTTATGTTATTAATGATAAATGTATTTCTTGCGGTGTTTGCGAAGACTCCTGCCCAGTTTCTGCTATCTCTGCTGGCGAAGACAGATTTGTCATCAACGCAGATGAGTGCATAAGCTGTGGAGCTTGCGCTGATACCTGCCCCCAAGAAGCAATCTTAGAGGACTAGTTTATCTTTTTTCTAAAAAAGAGCCCCGCAAAAAGTATAATTTTTGCGGGGTTCTTTTGTTAATTTAATAGTTTATTCAGCAATACCTTTTATCTCATCTTCTAAGATATTAATTCCTTCTACTTTATCTAACTTTTTAAGAATTATGCCTGTGCGCTTGGTAGCTTCGCTAAGCGACTTGCCCGCGCTTTGCACTTGCGTTTGGGCGCGCTCTATATTATCTACAAACTTGTTAAAATCAACTCTAAATTTTGCCAGCAAGTCAAATACTTCTTTACTAGACTTTTGAATAGCAAGCGTGCGGAAACCTATCTGCAAGCTATTAAGCAGCGCTGTTATAGTGGTAGGTCCAGCAGGCACTACCTTATATTTATTTTGCAATTCTTCAAGCAGCCCTGGGTTTTTTACAACTTCAGCATACAGTCCTTCAATAGGCAAATACATAATAGCAAAATCCACAGTTATAGGCGGCAAAATATACTTATCTTTTATACTCTTTGCTTGAGTTTTTATGACTTGTTCTAATTTTTTTGTAGCTTGGCTAAGTGCGTTTATATCGCCTGATTCGCTGGACGCTATTATTCTTTGATAATCTTCTATCGGGAACTTTGCGTCAATCGGCAAATACACCCTTTCTTTTTTATTTTTTCCTGGCAAAACTATGGCAAAATCCACGCACTCATTAGAATTTTTCTTTAATCTAAATTGCTTATGATATTGTTCATTAGTAAGGATATTTTCCAAAATATTTATAAGGCTAACTTCGCCAAGCACGCCCCTTGTCTTTACATTGGCAAGCACATTTTTAAGGTCAGCAACTCCGCTAGACAATACCTGCATTTCGCCAAGGCCTTTATTAACCGCATCAAGCCTTTCGCTTATAGCAAGAAAAGACTTAGCTATTCTTTCATCTAAAGACTTAGTAAGTTTTTCATCTACCACAGTCCTTATTTCTTTAAGCTGTCTTTCATTATCATCTCTAACATCTTTTAAAGCTTTCTCTGTGTTTTGCCTGATATCGACTAAGTTCTTATTTATATCTTCTTTAATTTGATTTATCCTAATCTCTGTACTAGATGTTATGTCTTTCACATTGCTAAGCACAGCTTCATTAGTAGCTGAAATACCGCTTACCAGAGCGGCATTGCCTACCTTGTACGCGCTTGTAATAATCTCTCTATTTTCTCTATTCTCTCTTTCCAACTCCAACAGCTTTTGCATAAGCTTTTCTTGCTGTTTAAACAATCTCTTTTTATAAAAAAAACACATTTTTTCTCCCAAAATATTAAAAAATAGCCCTACGCTATTTTTGCAGTAAGACTATTTTATCTTTTCTTTTAATATGGATGCTTAGGCGTTTTTACCCTTTCATCTTTTTTCAATGGATTAGAGCGTGGGAAAGTATTGCCATAGGGTATCTCTTGAATCTTCTTTCTATAACGGCTTGCTCTGTATGCTTTGTTGTAGCTGTTTAGGAATTTTCTTCTCCTAATGCCGGTTATAATAACTACAACTATCACTACGCCAAACAAGAACGCTCCAACAATGACAAGGTTTTTAATCATCCTTACATCCATCTCAAGCCCTAGCAATGTACCAAAGACATCATCTCTTATGTTGGTTGATTGAATGTTGGCTTTAGCGCAAAGCACAAATGTAGATAATTCGTCCGATGTAAAGATTACGCTCTTGCCGTCACCTTGAATTTCAATGTTTTCAATAGCTGATACTGTGCCATCTTCCGTCACCTTATAGACAGCAAAGGTAATATATTGTTGCCAGTCTTCAGGTATAGGCAACTGCACAGTAACTTTGCCTGTCGACGTTTGGCTAGCCGCATCAGTTAATCCAATTCTATTAATGCTTACTATTGCTCTTGGGTCATTTGCCGTAAGAGCGCTCATTATAGCTTGTTGAGAGTTTATATAAGTTTCGTCTGTGCTCTTAAACTCAGTTATCTTTATCTTTGCGCCGGGAGCAAAATTGCCATCTATGGAAATGCCAGTATCAGGGTCAGTTAGTAAAAGCACTTCGCACTTTCTCTTTAACTCCAAAATCTTGGTGTATAAAGTGGTCTTAAAGCAAGCCTTTTGGTCTGCTGTTAAGTTATTGTACTGATCAAAAACTGTAAGCACAGCATTATAGTCTGCCGATTCCACAACATTTATAGCAGGTAGCTTTTCAGCATTTTCTTGCACCGCTTGCACCTTTTTCATTTGGGCGTCAAGCTTAGCAAATGCATTTTTAAGGTTGTTAAAGTACGCAAAATACTTGCTGCTTCCATCACCTACTATGGCCTTTTGTATCCAAGCTTGCCCAAATAATTCATAGTTGTTATAAGTCTCTAAGTAACTAAACATTTCATCATAGTCGCTCTTTAGCTCATAACTTATCCTTTGGGACAACTTTTCAAGATAAGCTCTATATCCATTTATTTCTTGGTGCAAAGTGTTTACTCTATCTTTCAATCTTTGAATAAGATTTTCAAAATAAGTAACTCTGCTGCTTTCCATATAAATTCTGGCTTTGTTCAAGTCTTCTTCATATTTTTCCAAAGTCCTTGCGTCTTCATTACTTAATGTAATGTTATTGACAGTAAGGTTAAATGGAAGCATATAAAAGCTAAATTCTGCCCTGTTCCCAGCATAGTCTTCCACAATAATTTTGACATATCCACGGTATTCTGCGTCTTCAATATTGTCAGAAATTATGTCTGGGTCATACCTTGTGCTATTATCTACACTGCTTGTGCTTATTATATAACCCTTAGGGTCAAGCGGGAATCCTGCCGTCTCTCCTTTAACAGTTATGTATTGGCATATTTTAATATTTTCTTCATTTACCACTACCTTAAGGTCAATGTAGTGCTTTTCACCTTCCACTACATTAATGCCGCCCATAAATGTAATAACTGGCGGAATGGTATCTATATTAACTTGGAATACCACAGTAGCTTCCAGTCCTGCTTCACTAATTGCCCTTACTGTAATAGTGCAAGTTTGCGTGCACTCTCTAGAGCTATTAGCTGCGTCCCATTCATATTGTTCTTTTGATGTGGAAGTCAAGTCTTCATATGTCAAGAAATATCTTACTGCGCTAACATTTCTAGCAGGGTTTGCTCTAGATACCACAACTTTAGTGTGGTTAGTCCATTGTCCGCTCTCCACATAAACGCCCGTAGAAGAATCGCTGCTGCTAGCTAGCCCTTTAAGCTCAAATGTAGGCACAGTCTTATCAATTCTCATACGCACGCTGTGAGTGGTAAACTTATCGGCGTTTCTCATATTGGTAGCGGTAATTTCCAATATCACATCACCGCTTCTATTTGGGAAAAGCGTGCTGTCGGAAAGTATTGCGTAAGAAGAAAAACTATTGACGTTGGGCAAAGGCAAGCCTTCTACCGCTGTTTTCATAGTGTTATCTCTATAATAATAAATCTTATAAGTAAACTTTGTACCGCTGACATTTGCTACAGTTAAGTCAATCTTAATGACAATATCAACACTGCTCCATTCTCCTGTGGTATCAGTAAAGTCAGTAGAACCGCCATTATATTCAGCTTCATTAACTGTTAGTGTAATTGTAAAATCAGGCGCTGTATTATCCATAGCGATATAAATTTTTTCGGTGTAATAATACTCTTGCCCTGCTCTATTTACCACCTTAAAGGAAAAAGTGCCCATAACTCCATCGGGGAAAATGTTGGAGTCAAAAACTATTCTCTCTGTGTCGCCTGCGTTATAGTAGCGGTTATCAGGATTATATACTTGCCATTGACCACCGTCTATTGAGTACCAAAAACTTACTTGAGTATTGGAATTCCTACTGCTTAAGTAAATGACAGCTGTATCTCTCCATTGGTAAGACCATAAGCCTGTTGCATCATTTTTAAGTCCGCCATCGGCAGGAGAATAGGAGAGCGCGCCAGCAAGCGGACTAGTATCTATTATAAATTCAAAGGTATAATAATTGCCTTCATCAAATATTCCGCCTGCTCTTTCTCCAAGCTCATTAACAGCATAAATCAATACTCTATATGCAGTCGATGTACTGCCTTCTATTGCTCCAAACACCTTTTCGGTATCTAGTAAAGTCCATTGCTTAGTATCAGTTGGGCTGACAGGATTTTGCTCAGGAATAATGCCAGTCGAAGGCACTTCATAATAATAGAAATTTATCTTTGACCTATTAGGGTCAGAAACAGGACGCAAAATTATAGAGTCTTTGCTAAAATAAGTATGTATTCTTTGGCTGGGGCTATCTTGATTTTCTCCAGCAGTTTGCACTATTATTTCCCTTACATCAGGCGTTGTGTTATCTATTAAAATTCTGTTTGCTACAAACCCTGACTTAGATGAGCGATGACCTGATTTATGGCATACCGACAGCGCAACATAGCCATTAAAGCTAACATTTTCAAATGGAATAATAAAATTAAATTGGTTTAATATATCATAGCTTCCTTGATTTTGCGCTGAACACTCTATCCATGTTCCATTTCTAAGAGCGTCATTTTCGCTTACAAATCCAATATAATCAATAAGCATATACCAATAGGTATAGTCTTCTTTATCGTCTAGCGAAAGCTCTTCACCGTCTATTTGCAACTTAACAGTAACATTTAAGTTACCCTTTTCCCATACCATATCGGGCGTTGCGCTTGCCGAAGTGGAATAATCTATATCTATCTCTAAAGTGTTATAGCTATAAATAATTTCATAAATACCGCTTTCTTTATATTGAATTTCATAAACACCGCTTTTATAATCAACGCCTTTAGCTTTACTTCTCAGCTTAAATTGTATACTGTTTGTACCCCTTTTATTAAATGGGATAACCGCTTGAATAAAGTTAAGCCCATTTACAGAATCTACTTCTTCAAACTGTCCTGTTGTTTGGTTATAGATTAAATAATTAAAAGGTCCATTTTCTGCGTCGGCTACAAGATTAATAAAGAAATCTTTACTTACAGGACTATCTGTTAAATCTAGCTGGTTGCCAAGGATATTAATTTGTTCGCCCTGTCCGCCTGCTTGATCAGAAATAATTATAGAATCCAGCATTATGTCGGTGGTATCTATGTTGATGACAAACTCTACATCGGTATAAACCCCGCTTCCTGTATAAACGCGGAAACCATAGTATTCTGTCATTTTCTTTGCGTATTGGTTGGGAAGCTCCATAGATTGATAATAGCAAGCGACATTTGCGCCAGCTTCTTCAATAACGCTAGTTTGCTTCATTACTTCAAAAGTGTCCAGCCAGATTATTTTGCCATTTTCATCTCTTAAAGGATTGCCATAGGCATCTTCCACATAATAAAGGCGGTATGCGTAAACACTGCTTATGCCTATCTTTGCCTTGAGGGTAAAATGCACTCTGCCATTTACCCATTCACCGCTATGAACTTCAATGGTTGTAGGTTGATTGGGCGCGCCGTATTCGTCCATCATAAACGCTTCATACCACACTTCTGGCTTAGTGGTATCAATCATTATCTTTTCTTCACTTTGGTAGGTGTTTTGACTGGCCTTACCTGCCATATTTTCAGCGTACACAATAAAAGCTGAATTTGCGCTTGCGCTTAGATAAAAACGATATCTACTTACGCCTTCGGCTACATTTTCCACGCATTCGCCAATGGCAGAATACAATAAGTTTGCAACTTCCACAGGCGCATAATAGAATATGTACTGAGTGGTAGGCTCTGTATAGCCTATGATATTGTCGTTGGAGTCTTTTATTGCTTTAGTGTCAGAAAGCGCTTGCACATAGACAGGAATGGGCGAGCTTGCCCAGCCGTTTGTGTTTGCGGTATAAGTTATTTCTTCTACTTCTATGGTAAAATAACTATTTACAAGCATTGTTTCAAAGCTAACTACATCACTAACTAAACCAGCTTGCGATCTAATGCGGAAAAGATATTTTCTTAGCGTAGATATGCCCGAAGCTATTGCGTCGTTATGATATCCATACAAAACGCCTTGTATATCTTCATAAGTTCTCATTTGCTGGAATACTGAGTCTGGACCGTTGTCTACCGCCCATTCATAAAACAGCGGGCTGGTATTAGGAATAATATTGCCGCCTGCTCCTTTATTGTAAATATTAAAAATTACTTCACCGTTTGAATAGTAAACATTGTCAGAATAAAAATATTTTGTAACGCCTGAAATAAAGTTTGTTACGCTGACATAGTTGTTGTTTATAAAGTAATAAAGCGTACCGTGCTCAGCTAAAGCGCTGTTAAAGTCCTCTGCGTTATCAATGTAAAGGGGAATACGGCTTGTGACAAGGGGTTTTGTCAAACCTGCTTCACTAGGGTGCGCTGTAAAAGCTTCCAGTAAAACCACAGGTTTAACGCTATCAATATTGACATCCCATTCCATACTGGTATATTCAGTGCCGGCAGCCGTCCTTGCCTTAAACTTAAGACCTTTTACTGAACTGCGACAAATATAAGGAATGCTGCTATCAAAGCTCATATACTCGCCATTCATAGCGCTTGTGGTATAAAAATATGTTATAGGGCTAAGGCAATTGTTGCTTCTAGATATTTGAAACAAAACATTACCGCTTGCCCAAGACTTGTTCGCATAATCTCTTTGATTGTTGTTTATGTCAGTGGTAACTGCGCTCACATTAAATTTTGGCTCTTCAACATCAATGCTTACTTGTAAAGCTTCTTGAGTCTCTACAGAGTGCGACTGGCTTACATTAGTTACCTTAAAGTAAACACTGCCTTGCAAACTGTTTGAAAGTAACAGCACATTGCTGCTCATAGGTATCCACTGCTGTTTGCCGTCGATGGAATAAAATAATAATTCATCAGCAGGATTGTAAGGAATGTTATGACGCTCCATCCACTTAGTAGTGACAGTAACTCTTAGTGTTTTATTTATCCAGTCGCCTTGCCTGTAATCTACAAAATAGCCAGAGCTTCCCTGGTACTCAGCCTTTATGTTGCTTATGCCTAAGTCTTCTTCTTGAACTTGCAAATTAATAATTATATGCCAAGAATGATTATAAATCTCATGCTGAGTTTGACCATCTCCATCTGTGTATGTACGCTTAAAATAAATGTGCTTATCGCATTGATTTTCATTGCCAACAAGAGGGTCATATGCCGAAGTCTTATAGGTTATGGTTTGACCTTCATAAACTATATCTCTGGAAATCAAATTGCCCATATTGGCCCAATTGCCTATTTGTTCACGCTCTTGCTCATTAAGCTTTCTATCGCTCTCATAGTAATAAAAAGAGTCGTTATTTATAAACAAATCGGGGTTATGGTAAGAAATTAGAAATACCAAGTTGACCTTTTCTGTCATTTTGGTACCGCTCATATTCAAATCAGTATAAACATTTTCACCATTGGCATCGCTGGTTACAGTGGTCACTCTCACATTCCAGTTTAGGTCATTAGCAGCATAAACAGGCTCTTTGACAGGAATAAATGAGCAAGCCAAAACCAGAGCAACTAGCATTAGCATTATTGCTGTAAACTTAATACTGCTTGCTTTTTTTAACACATATCCTCCCATCAAAATGCAAAAGTGCATACTTATAGCTTTATGTATAGTTATAATAACATAATATTGTAAATATTACAATACCTTTTAGCCCAAAAAATTGCCGCCAAAACACTTAATATTATATACTCTGTTATTATTTAATAACAAGAGAAGGCAATTAAAGCAAATAAAACCAAAAAAACGCAAAAAACCCTATCATGTTTTTTGCGTTTTTAAGCCAATTAAAATATTCAAAATAATTAGTCGTCTAAATCGTCATCAAAATTATCGTCTAATTCGTCTATGTCATCAATGTCGTCGTCAAT